>NZ_JAMYSQ010000081.1:0-510 GCF_040321995.1 Mesorhizobium sp. M0207 | reverse complement strand
GCTTGTTGACGACCAGCGTTGCCAGCGCTTCGCCCTCGACGTCCTCGGAGATGATCAGCAGCGGCCTGCCGCTTTGCACCACGGCTTCGAGGATGGGCAGCAGTGCCTGCAGATTTCCGAGCTTCTTTTCGTGGATGAGGACGTAAGGGTCTTCCAGCTCGGCACGCATCTTCTCGGCATTGGTGACGAAATAGGGCGAGAGATAGCCGCGGTCGAACTGCATGCCTTCGACGACGTCGAGCTCCGTTTCGGCGGTCTTGGCCTCCTCGACGGTGATGACGCCGTCATTGCCGACCTTGTCCATCGCCTTGGCGATCATGGCGCCTACGCTGGTGTCGCCATTGGCGGCAATGGTGCCGACCTGCGCGATCTCTGCTGAGGACTTGACCTTCTTGGCGCGCGCCTGAATTTCCTTGACGACGGCGCTGACGGCAAGGTCGATGCCGCGCTTGAGGTCCATCGGGTTCATGCCGGCGGCAACGAATTTGGCGCCCTCGCGCAGGATGGAAG
>NZ_JAMYSQ010000080.1:0-612 GCF_040321995.1 Mesorhizobium sp. M0207 | reverse complement strand
ATGCCGGTCATCCCCGCGGGATCAACGTCTTGAGCTCCAAAAGCGCTGAAGCCGGCCAACAGACCAGCCGTGGCGCCAAGTGCGGCACCAGCAATCGCACCCCACCAGAGAGCGCTCATCTCATCGTCGTAATATCCAGCAACGCTGATCGGTTCATCATTGTCGTTGTAAGATCCGACCACGCTGATTTGCCGGCGGCGAATCCCGGCAGCCTGAAGCCTGGCCACGGCACGTGCTGCCTGGGCATGGGAATTGAACAGTCTGCTGATTGTTTGCATTTACGCCCAGGCCCGACGCCCGTTCGGAGCGTCGGGCCTCTCCTCCCTGGCTTGAACTCTTCCGCCCGGACGCATCTTCGTCGCGCCAAAGCTCACCACAACGTGAGCCAGCCGGCTACGTTCCTCAGCCGGGGCTTCGGTCCAATCCTGGAGTATCTTGCTTGGGACCTAAGTCTGACCTGCTTGAGTGCAACGGGCAGTGAGGCCACGCCGAGAGGGAGCCGTTGCCGAATCGAAGAGGTCGAGGAGAGGCTAAGGCCTATCGCAGACCCAAAAAGCTCAAAATGGCGATTACGATCACGATCGCGCCGACCAGCCAGATAATGTTGTTCAT
>NZ_JAMYSQ010000079.1:0-624 GCF_040321995.1 Mesorhizobium sp. M0207 | reverse complement strand
GATGGGCCGGATAGGCGGGCAGTCGGGCGAGGACGTCGGCGAGCCAGGCCTGCGGGTCGACATCGTTCATCTTGGCGCTGACGATCAGGCTGTAGAGAACGGCAGCGCGCTGTCCGCCGCGATCGGAACCGCAGAACAGCCAAGACTTTCTGCCGAGAGCGATGCCGCGCAGGGCTCGCTCGGCTGCATTGTTGGATAGGCAAATCCGCCCATCGTCGAGAAACCGGGTGAAGGATGACCAGCGGCGCAGCATGTAGTTGAAGGCCTTGGTCAGATCGTGTCCGCGCGAGAGCTTGTCGCGCGTCTTGATCATCCAGCGCTCGAGCTCGGTGACCAGCGGCGCGCTCCGCTCTTGGCGCACGGCGTGGCGTTGGGCCGGCGACAGGCCGTTGATCGCGCGCTCGATATCGAACAGGGCATCGATGCGCTTCACGGCTTCGACCGCCAGCGGATAGACGAGGTTGGGCTTCTCGCCGTGCGCCTTCTTGCGCGCCGCCGCTTCGACATCGGCCAGCTCAAATACTTTGCGCCGGCTGTGGGCCCAGCAGCTGGCCTCCAGAACAGGCGCCGGCTGACGACCCGTCGCATAGAGATCGCCATAACCACCAAAGGCATCGGCCTGCA
>NZ_JAMYSQ010000078.1:0-628 GCF_040321995.1 Mesorhizobium sp. M0207 | reverse complement strand
GCTCCGCCACATAATCTCGCCCGACGCATAAGAATGGATCCGAGCCGGCATCGCGCACCAGTGCCAAAAGGCCGTCGGGACCTTTTCTAAAATCGACGGGATGACTGGCGACCAGCACCTTCACGCCAGCCGGGATCATGCCTGGCGAACCGCCCGGATAATCCGCACCAGCTGCTCCTCATTGATATCGGCACCGGCGCGAATGACCACGCCACCCAGCTCGATCTCCACCGACGCGGACGCTGTCGGCGTGACCTCGACAAAGCCGAGCCGCTCCGCATCCCTGTGTGGCGTGACCGCACCGCTCTTGATCGCCTTGCTCCGCCAGCCGAACAGCTGGGCCGGCGCCATCCCCGCTTGTCTGGCAATGGCCGATACATTCGCGCCCGGCTTCAGTGTCGCCTCGATCAGCCGCGACTTCGCTTCCGCCGACCAGCGCCGCCGCGGACGCTGCGGGCTTGCCTCCAGTCGGTTGGCAACCGCTTCAAGAACATGGAAACTTCTATCATCAGGCATAGGCGCAGACATAGAAATTGACACTGCAAGCTCCTCGGCTCCTTGCTTCAGTGTCAGTATGTCTCGCTCATCACCTCAAGCCGCGCCAGATGGGGTCAGCTTGGCGCTTACG
>NZ_JAMYSQ010000077.1:0-712 GCF_040321995.1 Mesorhizobium sp. M0207 | reverse complement strand
GGCAGCATCGCCACGGCCTCGACGCTGGCCTTCGCGCTCGTTCACAAATACGTCGACGGCACACCGCTCTACCGCCTGGCGCAGGCCTTCGAGCGCGCGGGCGTTCCTGTCAGCCGTGGCGCTCTGGGTCACTGGATGATCGGCTCGAGCGAAAAGCATCTCGCCCGCATCTATGACGTGCTGAAGCTGCGGCTCAGATCGCAGCCCCTCATCCATGGCGACGAGACCACGGTCCAGGTGCTGAAGGAAATGGACAGAGAGGCCACCAGCACCTCGTACATGTGGGCATACCGGAGCGGCCACGACAGTGACGAGCCGATCGTGCTGCTCGATTATCAGCCGGGTCGCGGCCAGATACACCCGCAGACCTTCTTGGGCGATTACCGCGGCATCGTGATGAGTGACGGTTATTCCGCCTGGCGCACGCTGGAAGGGGCAACGCATCTTGGCTGCATGGCTCATTCGAGGCGGCGCTTCGTCGATGCCCTAAAGGCGAGGAAGAAGGGTGGCGGGCCGCCGGAACAGGCACTCCGGTTCTTCGAACAGCTCTATCGGGTTGAAAGGCAGGCGCGGAACGAAATCCCCGATGACGGCGAAACGCGAGATCACTGCATTCGCCGCTTCCGCCAGCAACATAGTGTCCCGATCCTCCAGGCTCTCAAGGCATGGCTCGACGACTTCGCTCCAAAAGTCTTGCCGGACAGCAAGCTCG
>NZ_JAMYSQ010000076.1:0-771 GCF_040321995.1 Mesorhizobium sp. M0207 | reverse complement strand
TCGTGGACGTGGAGCCCTCGACCGCGGTGCGCCAAGCCGAGGTGACGGCCGCCAAGACTATGATCGAGCGGGCGCACGACGAGCTCGGCCTCTGGCCGGAGCGGCTGATTGCCGACACCGGCTACGGCTCGGCCGAAATGCTGAACTGGTTGGTGCATGAGCGTGGGATCGAGCCGCATATCCCGGTCTTCGACAAGTCTAGGCGCAAGGATGGCACCTTCTCGCGCGACGACTTCACCTACGACCATAAGGCCGATACATACATCTGTCCTGGCGGGAAGACGCTCAGGCAGCGCCAGAAGACCTATCGGATGCCACACCCTCTCGTCGACGAGAATGGCATGATGCGCTATCGCGCCAGCAAGCTGGATTGCGACGCCTGTGCCCTGAAGCCCAGCTGTTGCCCGAAGGAGCCGGCGCGCAAGGTGCTGCGCTCGATCTATGAGGGCGCGCGCGACATGGCCCGCGACATCGCAAAGACAGACGCCTACCAGACCTCACGCTATCAGCGGAAGAAGGTGGAGATGCTGTTCGCGCACCTCAAGCGCATCCTGAAGCTCGATCGATTGCGATTGCGCGGCCCCTGTGGTGCCCGCGATGAGTTCCACCTTGCAGCCATCGCCCAGAACCTCAGGAAATTGGCCAAGATTTGCACCCTCGGAACAAACGTCCGAGCCACTTAAGGCGAGGAGGTCGCGTCGACCTTAATCAAGACGCTTCGGTGCGAGTGGATCCACGGCTTCATCGCCGACTTCTTCAACACTATCGACC
>NZ_JAMYSQ010000075.1:0-802 GCF_040321995.1 Mesorhizobium sp. M0207 | reverse complement strand
CCAGTCGCCGACCAGAGGTATGGCGGTGAAGAAACCGGTGATGACGGTGGCGCCCCAGAAGCTCATCTGGCCCCAGGGCAGCACGTAGCCCATGAATCCGGTCGCCATCATCAGCAGGTAGATGATACAGCCGAGGATCCACAGCAGCTCGCGCGGCGCCTTGTAGGAGCCGTAGTAGAGCCCGCGGAAGATATGGATGTAGACGGCGACGAAGAAGAACGACGCGCCGTTCGAATGCAGGTAGCGCAGCAGCCAGCCCGAATTCACGTCGCGCATGATCTTTTCGACCGAATCGAAGGCGAGAGTGCTGTCGGCCGCATAGTGCATGGCCAGCACGATACCGGTCAGGATCTGCGCCGCCAACATAAGCGCAAGGATGCCGCCGAAGGTCCAGGCATAGTTCAGGTTGCGCGGCACCGGATAGGCGATGAAGCTGTCATAGACCAGCCGCGGCAGCGGCATGCGGGAATCGAACCAGCGTTCGATACCGGTCTTGGGCGTATAGGTCGAGTGTCCCTCGCTCATCGAAATATCCCTTGCCTCAGCCGATACGGATCTTGGTGTCGGAAACGAATTGAAACACCGGCACCGCCATGTTCTCCGGCGCCGGTCCCTTTCGGATGCGGCCGGCCGTATCGTATTGCGAACCGTGGCATGGGCAGAACCAGCCGCCGAAATCGCCTTCCTGGCCGAGCGGGATGCAGCCAAGATGGGTGCAGACCTGGACCATCACCATCCAGGCTTCCTTGCCCGGCGTGGTCCGGTTGGCGTCGGTTGCCGGCGCGTCGGCCGGCAGGTTGGC
>NZ_JAMYSQ010000074.1:0-889 GCF_040321995.1 Mesorhizobium sp. M0207 | reverse complement strand
GCGGACGTCAGCCGGTTCTTCCGAAGTGTCGTCTTGGGGCGGCAGATCGACGTTCAGCAGTTCGCGCGCGAGTGCGAGGCTGGCCTTGCGGGCGGAGGTGGCGAGCAGCCCATAGTGACGGATGCGGTGGAACCCACGCGGCAGGACATGGAGCAGGAAGCGGCGGATGAACTCGTCGGCGGCAAGCGTCATGGCGCGCTGGCGCTCGACACCATCGCGGCGATAGTCCTTGTAGCGGAAGGTGACTCCAGCCTCGTCGAAGGCGATCAGGCGGCGGTTCGAGATCGCGACCCGGTGCGTGTAGCGCGACAGGTAGGCGAGCACCGCTTCCGGCCCGGCGAAGGGCGCCTTGGCATAGACCACCCAGCGCTTGTTCCGGACCGGCGACAGGTGCCGCAGGAAGGCCTGCCGCTCGATGAGACGAGCAAGGGTGCCGAAGAAGGCGAGCCGATCGGCGTCGTGCAGCGCGATCAGCCGGGTGAGGAACAGGCGGCGGAACAACTTGCCCAGTACTCTGACCGGGAGCAGGAAGGCCGCGCGCGACGATATCCAGCGGCTCCCGTCCGGCGCGATGCCGCCGCCCGGCACAATCATGTGGACATGCGGATGGTGGGTCATTGCCGAGCCCCATGTGTGGAGCACGGCAGTGATGCCGATGCGCGCGCCGAGGTGCTTCGGATCGGCGGCGATGGTCAGCATCGTCTCCGATGCCGCCTTGAACAGCAGGTCATAGACCAGCGCCTTGTTGTGGAACGCGATCTCGGCGACTTCGGCCGGCAGCGTGAATACGACATGGAAGTAGCCGACCGGCAGCAGGTCGGCTTCGCGCTCGGCGAGCCATGTACGCGCGGCCGCGCCCTGGCACCTGGGACAGTGCCGGTTACGGCAG
>NZ_JAMYSQ010000073.1:0-920 GCF_040321995.1 Mesorhizobium sp. M0207 | reverse complement strand
ATTGTAGATGTGGCGCCAGCGGTCGAAGGCCCGCTGGGCCGCCGCCAGGTTCTCGAACGGCGGTCCCTGCAGCGCCTCGGCCTTGAGCGTGCGGTGAAAGCGCTCCTCCTTGCCCAGCGTCTGGGGATGATACGGCCTGGAATGCCCGATGGCGATGCCGATTTCGATCAGCCAGACGCCGAGCAGGGTAAAGTCGTTGCGGCCGCCATCGCCCCAAGGCGGGCCGTTGTCGGTGGCGATACGAAAGGGCAGGCCATAGCGGCGGAAGGCCGTGATCAGGCGCGTTTTCACGGTTTCGGTGGTCTGGTCGGAGCAGGCCGACAGCACGATCGAGAACCGCGAATGGTCGTCGAGCACGGTCAGCGGATGCAGGCGCCCGGCGCGCAACGGCACATGACCCTTGAAGTCCATCTGCCACAGATCGTTGGGCGCTTCGTGCTCGAAGCGGATGAAGGGCTTTGCCCCGCCGCCCAGCGCCCCGAGCTCGACGCCGTTGCGACGCAAGATGCCGGTCACCGTCGAGGGCGACGGACAGCCAATCCCCTGGCGCGCCAGGACCCGGGCGATCTTGCGCCCGCCCCAGGCCGGATGTGCCGCCCGCACCGAAAGCGCCGCTGCTTCGACCTCCCAGGCGCTGCGCCTGGGACTCGAGAGCGGTTGGCGCGAACGCTCCAAAAGCCCGGCCTCGCCCTCCGTCCGATAGCGCGCGATCAACTTGTGAGCCACGGTCCGACCGATCCCAAAGCGCCGGCACAACGCGCTCACATTCGCCCCCGGCGCGCTCGCCAACCTGACAAATTCCAGCTTCTGTTTCATCGCGCTCGTGTCCTCGAATGGCATCCCGAACCTCCCGGCGCAAAGCGCGCCAAACTGTTCGCGATGTCCTCGCACACCTGTTCGCGATGTCTCCGGTCCAAACA
>NZ_JAMYSQ010000072.1:0-1114 GCF_040321995.1 Mesorhizobium sp. M0207 | reverse complement strand
AACTCGCCATGGCTACCCTGTCGACCGATGCACCAATCTCTCCGCTTCGCCAGCGCATGCAGCACGACATGCTCATGCGTGGCCTGGGCTCCCATACCCAGCAAGACTACGTTCGTCACGTCCGGCGCTTCGCTGTGTTCCTTGGCCGCTCGCCCGACACTGCGAGGGCTGAGGACATCCGTCGATTCCAGCTGCATCAGCATGAGAGCGGCGTCGGCCCTGCGACGATCAATGGCGCGGTCTCGGCACTGCGGTTCCTGTTCCTGGTGACGCTGAAGCGGCGGGATCTGGCACGTGTGCTGGTGATCATGCGCCATCCACGCAAGCTGCCGGACGTGCTGAGCGTGGAGGAAGCGGCGCGGCTGCTCGAAGCAGCACCTGGCATCAAGTACAAGGCCGCGCTCGGTGTCGCCTATGGCGCGGGTCTGCGCGTATCGGAGGTCGCGCACCTCAAGGTCGATGATATCGACAGCACACGCATGCTGATCCGCGTCGAACAGGGCAAAGGACGCAAGGTTCGCAACGCCATGCTCTCGCCGCAACTCTTGGAACTGCTGCGGGTGTGGTGGCGCGAAGGCAGGCGTCGCGGGGTGATGCTTCCGCATGGCTGGCTGTTCCCGGGGCGCAGTTGCACCGATCCGATCTCGTCGCGGCAACTCCATCGCGCGGTTCAGGAAGCCGCCGAAGTCGCCGGCATCCGCAAGCGCGTCAGCCCGCATACTCTGCGGCACAGCTTCGCCACCCACCTGCTCGAGCAGGATGTCGACATTCGCGTCATCCAGGTGCTGCTCGGGCACTGCAAGCTCGAAACGACAGCGCTCTACACCAAGGTCTCGACCCGGACGATCCACGCGGTCGCAGGGCCGCTGGACCGGCTGATGGCGCTGATGGAAGGCAAGACGCCGTCCGGCTGAACCGGTGCGCGCCGACCTGGAGGTCGCCGATATCTTCCGTGCTGCCGGCCCCGGATACCGGATCTCCCACGCCGGGCATCTGAGCTTGCAGCAGCTCAAGGTCATGTCGGCGATCGAACAGTGTCGCACCGCTGCATTGGGTGGTCATGTCGAAGCCTGTGCGGACTGCGGCCAATGGCGGATCGCCTATAACAGCTGCC
>NZ_JAMYSQ010000071.1:0-1166 GCF_040321995.1 Mesorhizobium sp. M0207 | reverse complement strand
ACCTGATTGGCCTACTGGGCGTCTTTTGAAGGCGTCTAAGGCCTCGCCCTGTCGCCCTGGCGCGGCATCGACCGGCATCATTGGCCCGATCGGCTCGATTTTGGACGCACTCCTCCCTCACGCCCGTCTCTCTTTGGGTGGATACAGGACACCGATCATAGTCCGCAGATTGTAGGCGCATGCCGCCAGCATGCACTGCGTGCGGTTGGTCGCAAGGTTGAAGAAGCGCATGCGCCGCATGCCGTAACGCTCCTTGAACACGGCGAAAGGCCGCTCAACCGCCGCCCGCACCTTGGAGATCAGCCGGTTGCGCAGCTTGTCGCGCGGCGGCAATTCAGGGTGATGCTTGTTGGGCCGCCGCATCAGGCGATCCTTGATCTTGGCCTCAGCGAGCCGGTCATGCCTGGCATGGGTGTAATAGGCCTGATCGCCATAGACCGCCTTCTCATCGCCGCAGATCAACCGGTCGGCCGGCTCGGTGTCGGTGACTGAGGCGTCGCTCACCTCGACGCGCCGGATCAAGGTGTGCCCCTGGTCGACGCCAATGTGCATCTTGTAGCCAAAAGTGCTCTTTTTGCCCTTCTTGCCCCAGCGCGCATCCTTGTCCGCCGACGGCTTGACCGGGCCGTGGTGGCCCTTCTTCGGCTGCTTGGGCGGCCGGCCGGGGGATTGCATGAACGAGGCATCGACCAGCGTGCCGCGCTTGACGATCAGGCCTTTCGTCTCCAGCTGCCGGTTGATCTCCTCAAACACCTTGTCGATCAGCCGCTCACGCGTCAGCTCGTCGCGAAAGCGCCATAGGGTCGAATGATCGGGCGTACGGTCCGAGAGGCTGAAGCCAACGAAGCGGCGAAACGACAGCCGGTCACGGATCTGCGCCTCAAGCGCTGGATCGCTCAGCCCATGCCACACACCCAGCAGAAGGCAGCGCACCAGCAACATTGCCGGGTAGCTGGCGCTACCCGGGCCGCTGCTGCTGCGCGGGCCAAGCAGCTTGCTGATCGGCTCCCAGTCCAGCTCTTTCGCAATCAGGTCGAAGATCGTCTCATCCGACACCGCAAGACCGTCCGCCAGACTCAACTGACCCAGAACACGATCCACCATCGCGAATCTCCCTGCTCCAACCTCACAACAGAATCACTGATCGGCTTCTGTGCAAAGATCTC
>NZ_JAMYSQ010000070.1:0-1193 GCF_040321995.1 Mesorhizobium sp. M0207 | reverse complement strand
AGAGTATCCGTGTTGGTCAAGGGAGAGATGGTGTCCAGGTCCGATTGTCCCTGAGTAGTGCGTTTGCGAGGATGATGAGCTTTCGCATGATGGCTGTGATGGCGAGTTTTGAGGCTTTGCCGTCGGCCGTGAGCTGGTGGTATTTTGCCTTTAGATCGGGATTGAAGCGCATGGCGACGAGGGCGGGCATGTAGAGTGCCTGTCGGACATTGGCTCGCCCGCCGCGGATGAAGGCGCGGCCGATCCAGTTGCCGGACTGTCGTGCGACGGGAGCGAGGCCTGCGAGGGAAGCAGCCTGACCCTGACCGAGCGTGCCGAGTTCGGGCATTTCGATGAGAAGCGCGAAGGCGGTGATTGCCGAGACGCCCGGGATCGAGACGAGGATAGCGAAGCGACGGGAGAGATCGGGATCGGACTGGATGAGCGCCGTGATCTCCTTTTCGACAGCAGCCATTTGACGTTCGATCTGCCTGAGCTGCTGGGCATTGTGGCGCTTGAGGATGGGAAGGGTTAGCGCCTTGGCCCTGTTCCTCGCCGCCGTCCGGTTCTTCACCAGCGCCTCGCGCGCCATGTGCAGGTCCTTGAGATTATTGAGGATCGGGCTGCGCACCGGTCGTGCTTCGAGGTCGAGAAGAGCGCCCATGCGCGCCAGCATGGCGGCGTCCAGCCGGTCGGTCTTGGCGATCCTGCCGGTGGCCTCGGCGAAGCGCCGGGCTTGGCGTGGGTTGACCTTGACCAGCGCAAGGCCAGCCGCCGCCAGCTTCCGCTCAAAGGCCCGGTGATATGGACCTGTCGGCTCATAGACGATGCGTACGCCGGGCGGGTCCAACCGGCTCGGGCTCAACCAGCTCATGAACGCCTTGTGGCCGCGGCTGTCGTTGGCAAAACGCCGGCTCGCGCCGTCGCTCAGCCTGTGGGCGTCGAGATGGTCTTTCGATATGTCGATCCCGATGGTATCGTTGGTCATCTTTCACTTGTCCTGTGCTTGTCATTCGGAGCCGAACTCCGGGTATCCGTTCAGGCCTCAAGGGAAAGACGAGGGCGATCCGACTCTAGCTCGACCCGTCAAACGGTCAGCAATTCCACCGATCCGACCCTCGCCGCTGAGGGAGGGCGGCTACCCTCTCTCAGCGTTCCTTTCTGACCCATTCGGCAGCGAAAGTCATAAGACAAGCAATTCCAGGAAAAGTGTG
>NZ_JAMYSQ010000069.1:0-1342 GCF_040321995.1 Mesorhizobium sp. M0207 | reverse complement strand
TCAAGATTATCTGGCATGATGGGCTCGGCATGTCGCTGTATGCAAAACGGCTCGAGAAGGGCCGGTTTCTATGGCCGTCGCCGGCGGACGGCACGGTTTCCATATCACCGGCGCAGCTCGCCTACATGCTCGACGGGATCGATTGGCGCAACCCGCTTCACACGTTCCGCCCGCAGCGCGCGGGCTGAGTTTTTCTTTGAGTTTGCGCCATTTTCCGCGAGTCAGCGGACGCGTTTTATGATTCACTCCAGGGCATGGTTGCCACCGCCCAGGATGCTGTTCCGGACGATATTGGCGCGCTGAGAGCAGCGCTGACCGCGGCGCTGGCCAGAGCCGAAGACGAGGCCGCGCGCGCTGCGCTGGTCGAGGCCGAACTGGCGGTCGCCAGGGCCAAGGCATCGGATGATGCGGCGCTGATCGCGCATCAGCATCTGACGATCCGGAAGCTGCAGCGGGCGCTGCATGGTCAGAGTTCTGAACGCTCAGCCCGCCTGCACGACCAGATGGAACTCACCTTCGAGGAACTCGAGAGCACCGCGACGGAAGACGAGATCGCCGCCGAACAGGCCGCGGCCCGGACCACCGAGGTGGCGCCTTACATGCGCAAGCGACCGGCGCGCCAGCCATTTCCCGAGCATCTGCCGCGCGAACGCGTGGTCGAGCCGGCGCCGGCCGCTTGCCATTGCTGCGGCGGTCATCGGCTGCGCAAGCTGGGTGAGGATATCACCGAGACGCTGGAGGTGGTGCCGCGGCAATGGAAGGTGATCCAGCACGTGCGGGAGAAGTTCACCTGCCGCGACTGCGAGACGATCAGCCAGGCTCCGGCGCCCTTCCACGCCACCCCGCGCGGCTGGGCCGGTCCCGGCCTGCTGGCGATGATCCTGTTCGAGAAGTTCGGCCAGCATCAGCCGCTTAACCGCCAGGCCGAACGCTATGCCCGCGAAGGCGTGCCGCTCAGCCTGTCGACGCTCGCCGACCAGGTCGGCGCCGGCGCCGCGGCGCTGATGCCGCTGTTCAAGCAGCTCGAAGCCCATGTGCTGGCCGCTTCGCGTCTGCACGGCGACGACACGACGGTGCCGGTCCTGGCCAAGGGCAAGACCGATACCGGCCGATTATGGACCTATGTGCGCGATGACCGACCGTTCGGCGGCGCCGATCCGCCGGCGGCAGTGTTCTACTATTCCCGCGATCGCCGAGGCGAACATCCCGCGACGCATCTCGCCGGCTGGAGCGGCATTCTGCAGGCCGATGCCTTTGGTGGTTATGGCGATCTCTATGCGACGGGTCGTCAGCCGGCGCCTGTTCTGGAGGCCAGCTGCTGGGCCCACAGCCGGCGCAAAGT
>NZ_JAMYSQ010000068.1:0-1940 GCF_040321995.1 Mesorhizobium sp. M0207 | reverse complement strand
GTAAGCGGGTAGCTGATGCCGTTCAGCGATGGTAGTTCCAAGGCATGAGCGCCTCGATAGCGCTGTTTGGCCAGCCATTGGCGATGCGCTCGAGGGTCTGGGTGAGCCAGGCGTGCGGATCGACCTGGTTCATCTTGGCGGTGGTCAGCAGCGTGGCGATGGTGGCCCATGTCCGTCCGCCGCCGTCGCTGCCAGCGAAGAGGCTGTTCTTTCGGGTAATTGTCTGTGGCCTGATGGCGCGCTCGACGGTGTTGGAGTCGATTTCGATGCGGCCGTCGGTGAGGAAGCGCTCGAGCGCGGCACGCCGGCCGAGCGCATAGCGGATCGCCTCGGCGGGCTTCGATTTTCCCGACAGCTTCGGCAGCTCCTTTTCCCACAGCGCAAAGAGAGCGGCAACGACGGCGGCGGATTTCTCCTGACGCGCAGTTATCCGTACTGCCGGGTCCTGGCCGCGTACGGCCTCCTCGGCGGCCCACAGTGGGGCCATCTGCGCCACCGTCTGCGAGGCGATAACGGAGGAGCCTGCGGCATGCAGTTCGTAGAACTTGCGCCGCACGTGCGACCAGCACGCCGCCAGCGTCACGCCGTCGTTGCCCCGATCGGATCGGGCCAGCCGGTTATAGGCCGCGTATCCGTCGACTTGCAGGATGCCGCGATAGCCGTCCAGATGACGGGCGACACATTCGCCGGCGCGGCTGTCCTCGAAGCGATAGACAACAATGGGCGGTCCACTGCCGCCAAAGGGCCGATCATCGCGGACATAGGTCCAGAGGTAGGCCGTCTTGGCCTTGCCAGATCCCGGCGCCAGCGTTGGCAGCGTGGTCTCATCGGCGAAGACCCGCTCCCCCTGCTTGATGCGGGTCAGTGCGTAATCGGCGAGCGGCTCGAGCTCGAAGCCGAGCTTGCCCATCCACTGCGCCATCTGTGACCGGTCGATCTCGACCTGATCGCGGGCATAGATCGCTTCCTGGCGGTAGAGCGGCAGGCCATCGGCGTATTTCGACACCGCGATCTGCGCCAGCAGCGCTTCGGTCGGAATGCCGCTTTCGATGATGCGGGCGGGCGCGGCTGCCTGGATGACGCCGTCCCAACCCTTGTAGGCATATTTGGGGCGACGCGTAACGATCACCCGGAACTTCGCCGGGGTGACATCGAGCCGTTCGGAGACGTCCTCGCCGATCAGGATCTTTTCCAGCGCTTCGCAGCCAGCAGGCGTTTCGGGCTCGATGACCACCTCGACCCGTTCGAGATGGGCCGCAAAGCCTTTGCGAGGGCGCGGGGCGCGCTTCGCTTTCGAGCCGCCCGCAGACTTCTCCATCTGCGCTTGGATGGCCGCCACGCCGGTTTCGATCTCGTCGAAGACCAGAGCGTACTGCTCCTCGCTCAGCGCACCGGCCCGTAACCTTTCGGAGCGGCTGCCGAAGCGCGACCGCTCCAGCATCTTCACCACCGCCGTCAGTCGTGCGATCCGCTCCTCGGCGCTCTTGTTGACCAACTCGAGATGCGTATTGTGGGCTTCGAGATCGGCATTACGCTCTTCCAGACCGGCGGCTTTTTCGGCCATGGCAACAACCATCGCCTTGAGCGCGTCAACGTCGTCCGGGAGCGCGAGATCGGGTGCCGACATGGCCAAAATCAGAGCATATTCGCGGGCAATTTTCCCGCGTTTTCAGCCCCCTGATTCATCATGCCGCAGGGTTTTACCCAACCGATTGCGGCCGCCTGACGGTCTCCGTTCGAACCCGTTTCCAGTCCATTCCGTCAACCAGAGCCATGAGCTGAGCATGATTGAGCTGGACCCGGTGGTGGCCGATCCGCGGCCAGCAGAACTTCGCCTCATCCAGCCGCTTGGCATAAAGACACACGCCGCTGCCGTCCCACCAGACGATCTTGATCCTGTCCGCTCTTTTGGCGCGGAATACATAAAGTGCGCCGTTGAA
>NZ_JAMYSQ010000067.1:0-2652 GCF_040321995.1 Mesorhizobium sp. M0207 | reverse complement strand
TTGTACAACACGACGAGAGAACGCCCACGGGACCGAGGAACGCAAGTTTCTTTATCCATGGCATCCCTGGGCCGGGCGTTGTGTTCACGTTCATGAGGTGATCGAGAAGGCTGACCGGGAGGTTTTCCGCTGCAGTCTCTCTGGCCACGCCTCCGATCGGTGGCTGGAGGTTCCGGCCTGGATGTTTGATCGCGCGGTCTGCACCGCGTGGCGCATTGCCGCTGCCCCACATGTCGATCCCAGAACGCTTGGCGTCTTGGTGACACTGCTGCAGGACGCGACGGCCAATTCCCACACCCCATCGCAATTGGAGGTTTCGGGCGCAGCATCGGATCCTCACGACGCGAATCGGGGAGAGGTCCATGCCGCGCCAGCCCACGACATATCAGTTCGATCTGTTCTCCAACCCGCACGATGCGGAGACCGCGCAGATGCCACCATGGCAGGCGCTGCCGGAAGAGACGCGCCTGACGCTGACAAAGCTGATGGTGCGCCTGATCCTCGACCACGTCGACGGCGAGCGCGCCGTTCCACGGGAGGAGGCACGCCATGATGCATGAGAAGATCCGGCCCCACCATCTGGAGCGAAAGGCGATCCTTTATGTGCGGCAGTCCTCGGCCCATCAGGTTCTGCACAATCGTGAGAGCAGCGCCCTGCAGTATGCGATGCGCGATCGCCTGGTCGCGCTCGGCTGGTCTTGCATCGAGACGGTCGATGACGATCTCGGCCGCTCTGCTGCTGGCGGTGTCGCGCGAGCGGGCTTCGATCGGATGGTCGCAGCAGTCTGTCTCGGCAAGGTTGGGGCGGTTGCGGCGCGGGAGGTATCGCGCTTCGCCCGCAACAGCCGCGACTGGCAGCAGCTCATCGAGATGTGCCGCGTCGTCGATACCGTGCTGATCGACCAGGAGACGGTCTACGCACCGCGCCAGGGCAATGACCGGCTGCTGCTGGGATTGAAGGGCAGTCTCAACGAGTATGAGCTCGATCTTCTGCGTCAGCGCTCCTTGTCGGCCCGCTATGAGAAGGCCCGGCGCGGTGAACTCGTCGTCGCTTCCCCGGTCGGCTTCGTGAAGGTCGGCGACCGGCTGGAGAAGGATCCCGACCGTCGCATGCAGGAGGCCATCACCCTTGTGTTTGACAAGGTGGCGGAACTCGGCAGTGCCCGCCAGGCCCTGCTCTGGTTCCTCGAACATGGGCTGGATTTGCCTGCCAAGCGCAACAATGGCGATGTGGTCTGGCGCAGGCCAAGCTATGCGACCATCCACCGAATGATCGAGAACCCGATCTACGGCGGCGCCTATGCCTATGGTAAGACTCGTGCTGCGTCGGGATATGATGCAACAGCCATTCGTTCGCGCAGCCGCCGTAAGGCGCGTGATGAATGGCTGGCGCTGATCCCGGGTGCACACGAAGGCTACGTCAGCTGGGAAAGGGCGGAAGCGATCCGCAAGATGGTGAGCGACAACGTGCCCACGAGCCGGCATCACGGGGCGCCCAAGCATGGCGACGCTCTGCTCGCCGGCCTTGTCCGCTGCCGGCGCTGCGGCCGCAAGCTGACGGTCCGCTACACGGGAACCAAGCACAACATTCCGCGCTATTCCTGCTGGCGTGGTCTGCTTGACAATGGCGAGCCGCGTTGCATCGCCTTCGGTGGACTACGCGTCGACGACGCCATCGAGGAAGCTCTTCTGCGGGTTGTCGAGCCGGCAGCGATAGCCGCGGCCGTCGAGGCCGAAGCGCAAGCGGCCAGTCGCCGCGATCAGGTCCGCGATGCTCTGATGCGCGATCGCGAGGCGGCACGCTACAACGCCGATCGGGCGTTCCGGCAATACGACGCCATCGATCCGCAGAACCGGCTGGTCGCGGCGGAACTGGAGTTGCGATGGAACCGGGCGCTTACGCGTGTCGGCGAGATCGAGAGCAGGATTGCCGCGCATGATGCCTCGACATCGGAGCCATCACTTCTGTCGCCAATACACGTCACCGCGCTCGCCGCCGATCTCAAGGCTGTATGGGCGGCGCCGACGACGGATGCAAGGCTCAAGAAGCGCATCGTTCGCACCGTCATCCGGGAGGTGGTCGCCGATATCGATGACGAAGCGTCAGAGATCGTTCTTCTGATCCATTGGGTTGGCGGCGTCCATACTGAACTGCGCCTGCCGAAGCGGCGCCGTGGACAGCGCAACAGCACGTCCGGCGATATCATCGCGGCCGTCCGCCAACTGGTGCTCATCGCCAATGATGATCTGATTGCTGGCATCCTCAACCGCAATGGACTGGTGACCGGTCACGGCAATCGATGGACACGCGAACGGGTCACCGCGCACAGGTCGCATCATAAGATCCCTGTCTTCCGGCCAGCGGCGGACGGCAAAGAGCCATGGCTTAACCTGAACAAGGCGGCGCGCCTTCTCGGCGTTGCACCGAAGACCCTCAGGCTCGCCGCCGAGGCGGGCGAGATCGAAGGCGTTCATCCTCTGCCGGATGGTCCATGGGTCTTCAGCCGATCAACGCTTGGCGAACCTGCGGCACAGCGCATCGTTCATCGCGCGCGGCAAAACCCAAAATACCCCACGGGATCGCATCCAGATCAGCAAAACCTATTCACTTCAACGACATAGACAGATGGGTGTTATGAAACAGGATTGTAG
>NZ_JAMYSQ010000066.1:0-2866 GCF_040321995.1 Mesorhizobium sp. M0207 | reverse complement strand
CCACCACGACCCTGCGCAAGCATGTCGCGGATCTGGAGGCCAGCACGACGGCGCGCTTCGAAGCGTCGGCCAAGACAGGCAAGGTCCGCAGGTTCAAGGAGTTCGTTGACGGCGCCCGCGGCGCGGCCGGGCCGGCAGCACTCAGGCGACTATAACGGGCGCAGAGCCGACCCTGCGGCTTCCAGACATTGTCGTGTACAGCTTCAGACCCTCAAGCCGAGCCCCGCAGGGCCTCGCTTACCTTTTACGGGGCGGCGGTACGTCCAAGCCGCTTCAACAGTTAAGAATTTCGCAAAGACGATACCCCCGGATCGTCGAGCTTCCGCTGCCACTTCCCGCATTCGCCGAGGCGGTCAATGACCCGCCCTTCACAATAGTTATCCGGCAAGCATCTGGATGCGAGAGATAATGTTGCCGGAGGCATCTCTCATGGCTTCTACACCTGCCTGAACGCCAGAACCGCGTTCGTGCCGCCAAAGGCGAAGGAGTTGCTCAGTGCCACGCGCACCTTGCGCTCGCGTGCCACATTGGGCGTGACGTCGAGATCGCAATCGGGGTCCAGCTCACGATAATTGGCAGTCGGCGGCACGACGCTCTCGCGGATAGCCATCACGCAGGCGATCAACTCGAGCGCGCCGGACGCGCCGAGGCAATGCGCGTGCATGGACTTGGTAGAAGAAATGGACATTGAGAAGGCGTGCTGACCGAAGACGCGCTTGATCGCCGCCGTCTCGATCTGGTCGTTGGCCTTGGTGCCGGTGCCGTGCGCGTTGAGATAGTCGACATCCTCGGCGTCCAGCCTGGCATCGGCAAGGCAGGCCCGCATTGCTGCCTCCGGCCCCTCGACAGTCGGCGCGACGATGTCGGACGCATCGGCGGAAAGGCCGGCACCGGCAATTTCGGCAAGGATGGTGGCGCCCCGAGCCAGGGCATGCTCGTAGCTTTCCAGCACCGCCATGCCGGCGCCTTCACCAAGCGACAGGCCCTGGCGATCGGCCGAGAATGGCCGGCAAGTATCGGGCGAAAGCACGCGGATCGCTTCCCATGCCTTCAGCACACCCCATATGAGCGGCGCTTCGCTGCCGCCGGCAAGCATCACGTCGGCCCGGCCGAGCCTGATCTGGTCCACCGCGCAGGCAATCGCATGGTTTGCCGAGGAACAGGCGGACGTGACGCCGAACACCGGCCCGCGCAGACCAAGACTCATGCTGACCTGGCCGGCAGCGGCACCCGGCATCGCCTTGGGTACAGTCAAGAGAGCGGCACGCTTACCGCCCAGAAGGATGGCGCGGTAGGTTTGCTCGATCGCATCCCACCCGCAGCCGCCAACGCCCACCGTCGCACCGAAGCGATAGCTATTTCCCTCTTTGGAGGAAAGTCCGGCCTGACGCATGGCTTCGCGCGCCGCAAGCACAGCGAGCAGGCTGAAGCGGTCCATGGAGATGAGTTGCTTGCCGTCCATGTCATGCTCCGGCAGCGCCTTGATCTCGGCACCGATCCTGACCCTCAATTCATGGAGCTCGGAGTTGACGATTGGGCCGATGGCGGAGCGGCCTTCTCGCATCTCTGTCCAAATGGCGGCGGCGTTGGTCCCAAGCCCGCAAATACCGCCAATCCCAGTAATCACGACGCGCCTGTCCATTCACACCCCCTTAGCGAGCAAGCTGCGCACGGCTTCCACCATGTCCCCAACATTCTGGAGATCCGACCATGCCTCGGCCGTATTCATCTCGATCTGGATGCCGTAGGCCTGCTCCAGGTCCCAGAGAACGTCCGCCAATCCCAGTGAATCGATACCGAGCGAAGTCAGTCC
This sequence comes from Mesorhizobium sp. M0207, assembly GCF_040321995.1. NCBI lineage: Bacteria > Pseudomonadati > Pseudomonadota > Alphaproteobacteria > Hyphomicrobiales > Phyllobacteriaceae > Mesorhizobium > Mesorhizobium sp. M0207. Next base: position 1,053 of record NZ_JAMYSQ010000066.1, on the reverse strand, counting down.
CGTGGCAGCCGTTATCTCGCCGCCTGTGGCAGGCGCTATGCCGCCCTCCGACGCGGCGCGCTTCTTGATAATGGCGATTATTTCGTTGGCGAGTTGATCTGCCATCTTGTTCCTTTCCAGCTTGCGTTTTCGGCGTCGTTCAAAACCCGAGTCGCGTCGCGTTGCCAAAATTGCCCCTCATAGAGCCTGTGCGACCGACCAAGCCCAATGCCCATAGGAACCGGACGAGTTCCGGCTTCTGCGGCGTCAGCCCGATGACGAAGAAAAGTCGCCGGCCTCCCGCTTTTGCGCCAGCACATCAAGAATCTGCGTGTAAATGGATAGGAACCGTCGTCAAACGTCAGCTAAACGCTGCGACGGTGGGTGCTGTCAGCGTATTCACTCGGCACCTCATATGTAATCGAGATGTTTCATAGCTCCGGACCAGTTGCGATCAACTATTGTACCGGTCCGCCATTCGTCGGAGAGTTCGACATGATCGGAGCGCTGCTTCTCATTCCCAGTACAATCTCCACCGCACGCGACAGATTTCCTCTTTCGGGCTCTTCTCAAGGGACTCGCCACGCGATAGAGGCAGTGATCGGCGCACGTGAGGTCCTGCCAAGTCCATGCGACATTCCGGAAAATTGGTAAAATCGTTTGTTTCAATCAAATGCATCCACGCTATGGATAGCTAAGACATGCGTTTCAAAGGGCTCGATCTGAATCTTCTCGTCGTTCTCGACGCGCTGCTGAGCGAGCGCGGCCTCACGGCGGCGGCACGCCGCATCAACCTAACCAAATTCATGGGGGTTGGTGGATGTGGCGCAAGCCGTTGAAATGACGTAGGATTTGGTTGCTTAAGCCGATCCGAACCATTTCCCGGAGACCACACCCACCATGAACGATCTTGCGCTGCCGCTGAGCGGTTTGTCATCAGTCGGCGGCAAGTCCGTCGTCGCCCGTTTCGACGGCGGCATGCTGTCGTCCAACAGCGGCGTTCTGGCCTTGGCCGAGGTGGAAAAGCGGTTGCGGGTGGCCGAGCGTCTGGCGCGTTGCATCGACGATCCGCGC
>NZ_JAMYSQ010000065.1:0-3056 GCF_040321995.1 Mesorhizobium sp. M0207 | reverse complement strand
GGTAAGCGCGAATTTCCCCGCACCTTTTGCTGTTGAGTGCTCTGATGCATGAGAAGCTATGCGGGGGAGCGGCGAGGTGGCACCATCGTCGTACGATCAACCCGAAGGATAGACTATCATGTCCAAAGTCGACGATCTCAGCCGATCAATCACTGTATTGGATCAAGCTCGCACTGTGCTCGTCGTTGTAGAAATGAGTCAAAATAACTGGCTGGTGGCCGGAATGCTTCCCGGCGTTCAGCGACACCCCCTCAAGAAACTCGATTCCGATCCCAATGCATTGCTCGGTTTGATCGCGCGTTGGCGATCGGAGGCGGAGGCTGCGGGCATGCCGATAGACCGGGTCGCGCTGGCCTTCGAGGCTGGGCGAGACGGCTTCTGGCTGGCCCGGTGGCTGCAGACGCGAGGCATAGACGCTCACGTCATCCATTCAACCAGCGTCGCCGTGAACCGTGAACACCGACGGGCGAAAACCGACAGGCTAGACACGGCCATGCTGATGCGCGTGTTCCTGGGTTGGCTGCGTGGCGAGCGTGGCCACTGCCGCATGGTGGCGATCCCATCACTGGCGGAAGAGGATGCCAAGCGGCCGAGCCGCGAGCGGGAGAACCTGGTCAGCGAGAAAACGCGGATAGTCAATCGCATGAAAGGGGCGCTGGCTCGGCTCGGCATCCGTGGCTTCAAGCCCGAGCTTCGCCGGGCGCCGAAGAAGTTGCCGGACCTGCGCACTTCGGAAGGACAGCCGCTTCCGCCGAATATGCTGGAAGAGATGCGGCGCGACATGGCTCGGCTTGCGGTGGTGCGCGATCAGATCACGACGATTGAAAAAGCCAGAGTTGCCCAGCTTGAGCAGGCGCCCGCGTCGGGGTATAATGCAATGGTTGTGCTATTGGCGCGCGTGATTGGTGTCGGGATTGAGACAGCCGACATGCTGGTCCACGAGGTGCTTAGCCGCAACCTCAGAGACCGGCGCGCGGTGGCGCGTTACGCCGGTCTGACAGGCTCCCCCGACGAGAGCGGATCTAAACGACGCGAAAAGGGGTTGGCCAAGGCAGGCAACGCCCGGGTGCGACGCGGGCTGATCCAATTGGCCTGGCGCTTCCTGAGATTCCAAAAGAATAGCGAACTGACGCAATGGTTCCAGGCACGAGCGGCACAGGGCGCCCGCAAGACGACGATGATCGTGGCGCTCGCACGCAAGTTACTCATCGCGCTCTGGCGATTGGTTACCGTCGGCGAAATCCCGATGGGCGTCACATTGCGCCCGATGAACTGAACACACTGCAGGGCGCCTGACGGATCAACCGCCGTAATGACGCCCGCGCGTATCGATTCGAGGTGGCGGTGTCCCGATGGACACCATGGCGTTATTTGCCGTCATGAGAATGGGCCCGCCGCCTCGGAGCCTTGCTGCTGAAGCCAATGACTGCTTCATGGTCCGGGTCTTTTGCAGACCCACCGAATACAAGGTTGCGGCGTAATGCGATGCGCCCAAAGGCAGGCTCCCCTCGAATTTGATGCTCGCGGACCAATGCACAAGGCAGTGACCAACCGTTCTGTTATGGCTATCCTGACCGCTTTACCGCGAAATCAGTGAAGGCCCCTTGACAACGAAATCCCCATACAAGGTGTCCACCAAAATAGGTGGACACCTTGTGATGGAAGAAGATGAGCAGAAACTGCGGGTGAGGCTTGTCGGTCGGGACGGGCGACGCCGATACGACCCGGCATCGAAGGACCGTCTTGTCTCGGCCTGTCTTGAGCCTGGCGTGTCGGTATCGAGGCTTGCGCTCGAACATGGGGTCAATGCGAACCTTCTTCGGAAGTGGATAAAGAAGCGGGCGGAGACCCAGTCCCTCCCACAGCCCCCACCATCGGCGTTCATCCCGGTTCAGATTGAAAGCACTTCCGATCGGGCCTTGCTGCGACAGAGCAGCATGGCTGCGGTGGATTTGCCGGGGACTTGCGATGGGGCACGTAGGTCGGCATCGAAAAGGACAGCGCCTTTTTCCTCTCCAGCCAAGGTGAGCGCGTCGCTGCCGAACGGCGTGAAGTTGACGCTGGAATGCGGTGATGTGGATGCGTTGACGGCGACCATCGGAGCACTGGGTCATGTTCAGACTGGGCGCTGACCTGAAAGTCTACCTGCACCGCGAGCCAATCGACTTCCGGGCCGGCATCAACAGCCTTGCGGTTCTGGTCCAAGAGACGATGGCGCTCGATCCGTTTGCTCCGGCGGTTTTTGCGTTCTGCAATCGCCGTCGCGACCGGATGAAGCTCCTGTTCTTCGATCGGTCGGGCTTTGTGCTGGTCCTGAAGCGGCTGACCGAGGACAAGTTCCGGTGGCCGCGCCGGGAGGCAGCGGTGGTCACGCTTACGACCGAGCAATTGCACTGGATCCTCGATGGCATCGACATCGATGCGATGGTCCGCCATCCGGTGCGGCAATATCAGGTTGCGGGTTGAGGGCTCTCGAATTGAGCGGTTGACGCGGCGGCATGCTTTCGATTCAAGAATCTGATGAATCGACCCGGCGAACCGACTGTTGAAGCGTTGATGGCGCGTATTGCTGCGCTGCAGGCGCAGAACCGTCAACTCACCGAACGCGTCGTCAAACTCGAGGAAGAGCTGGCGCTTGCACGACTGCATCGTTTTGCGCCGAAGAGTGAAAAGCACATTGACCGCCTCTTCAATGAAGCCGAACAGGCCGCGGATGAGGACGCCGCCGACAACGAAGATGGCGGCGTCGTTGTCCTGCCGGACACGGGCTTGCCGGCGAGCGAAGGGGCGACGGGAAAGAAGCGCGGCCGCAAGGCCTTGCCGGAAAACCTGCCGCGCGAGCGCGTCGAGTATGACCTTCCCGACGATCAGAAGGCTTGTCCTTGCTGCCGTCACCAGATGCATCGCATGGGCGAGGCCGTTACCGAGCAACTTCATATCGAGGTGAAGGCGAAGGTCCTGCAGAATGTGCGGTTCAAATATGCTTGCCGTCATTGCGACCGTACCGGCATCAACACGCCGGTCGTGACCGCGCCGATGCCCGCGCAACCCTTGCC
>NZ_JAMYSQ010000064.1:0-3405 GCF_040321995.1 Mesorhizobium sp. M0207 | reverse complement strand
TTATGCGTCGGGCGAGATTATGTGGCGGAGCCGCCCTGACGCCCGTCAGGGCCGGCCAAACCCAGCTTGCCTCCGCCACATAATATTTAGATGCTGTTCAGCAGTTGCAGAACGGCGTCGTTCGGTCGGAAACGCACGCCGTGGTCGCCGGCGACGCCCGCCTTCTCGAGTCCGTTGCGCATCATCTCGACATCCGCGGCGGCGTAGCGGTGGGTCGTGGCGACCTGTGCGTGCCCGAGCCAGGCTTGGATCGTCAAAAGGTCCACGCCGGACTGGAGAAGCTTCATGGCGAGGGAGTGCCGGAAGATGTGCGGCGATATGGGCTTGTCGGCCAAGGCCGGCCTGATAACCACGGCCCCGGCGGCCGCACGCCGCACGATATGGGTTGCTCCGAAACGAGTCAGGCGCTCGTTGCGGGCGCCGACGAATATCGGTCGCGGCTCGTGATGGGCGATCCCGCGCTCGCTCAACAAGGTCGTCAGCGCTCGCGCCAGGTCCTTGGAAATAGGGACGACGCGGTCTCTGCGCCCTTTGCCGCGCAGCAGCACTTGCGGGTGCGACCGCTCCAACTGAAGATCGTTTGCGTTGACGCCGGTGGCTTCGGAGACCCGGGCGCCGGTCCGTGCCAAGAAGAGCAGAAAGGCTTGGTCGCGCCGACCACGGGGCGTCTTTGGATCGGGCGCCGCAACGAGGGTGTCCACTTCGGCCTTGGTGAGGTGGTACGTCACCTCAATGTGCGTCCGTTTAATGGGAATCGTCAGCACGCGTTGGGCGACGCCGAAGGACGCCGGGTCGGCGGCAGCGACGTGGTGGAAGAAAGATCGGATCGCGGCCAAGCGGGCATTGCGCGTGGCGACGGAGTTGTTCCGCTTCTCTTCGAGTTCGTCGAGAAAGGCGAGAACGAGGTCTCGATCAAGGTCTTCGAGCGTCAATGCCGCCGGCTTCCTTCGTAACCGGGCGGCGGCAAAGAGGATCAGCATGCGCAAGGCGTCGCGATAGCTGGCCACGGTCGCGGGAGTCGCGTTGCGTTGCTTGGTCAGGCGCCGGCGAAAATAGGACTCCAGGAGCGGCGCCAGGAGCAGGTGTTCGCTCATGCTGCACCTCCATCGAGGAAGGCGCGTTCCGCCGCAATGGCGAGAAGATCCGCCGAGCCAGTGAGGTAGTAGGCTGTATCGCTGTAACTGGCGTGGCCGAGATAGGTGGCGAGCAACGGGAGCAGCGCCTGAACGTTGGCGCGCTGTTGGTGCCAGAGGCTGAGGCGGGTCACGGCGAAGCGGTGCCTGAGATCGTGCGGCCTTAACGGCTTGCCGCCATCAAGGCCGGCGAGCTTACGGACCTCAGCAAAGCCGTTTTGCAGGCCAGTCGCCGAGAGGCGGTTGCCCCGGGAACTGAGAAAGAAGGCCTGATCCTTGGGCATGAGAAAAGCGGCATCACGCTCACGGGCATAGCAACCAAGGGCAGCCTGGGTTGTCGTGTGAACTGGAACGAGACGATCCTTGCGGAACTTCGTCTTCCGAATGAGGAGGACCCCGTTGGCCAGATCGACGTCGGAACGATCAAGCCGGACCACTTCGCCCGATCGCAGCCCCGAGCTCGCCAACAATCCGATCAGCGTCGCCATGGTCCGGCCCTTGAGAGGAACCTCCGGCGAAATGCGGGCACATGCGTCGATGAGCGACGCCAACTCAGCCTCGCTGAGAATACGCGGAGGCGGAATCGCTCTGGATCTGGGGAAAGCTCTGCGCTCCAAGGCCTCGGTTCGGACGTCATAGACGGCGAGATACTGGTAAAACCGGCGGAGCACGCCGTGGCGAGTGGCGCGGCTGTTGGCGGCGCCGCCGAACGACAGGACGAAGTCCAGCGCCATCGTTCGAGTGGCGGGCCCATCGAGCTGAGCGCGCTCAACGTAGCGGACGAAAGCCCGCAACGTGCCAGCTTGCTTGCTGAAGGCATAACCGAGGGAGCGGCGCAGTTCGATGTAACGCTCGGCCTTCTCGCCGAGTAATCGGGTAAAGGCGGTCATGCGACGCCTCCCGGAAAGGGGAGTGCGACTTCGGCGAGCTGCGAGACCGCGACCTTTACGTACAGCGCCGTTGTATTGATGCTGCGGTGCCCGAGAAGATCGGCGACCTCGTTGATCGGCGTTCGCTGCCTGACGAGCTGGGTGGCAAGGCTGTGGCGCAGGAGATGTGCACCTGCGACCCGCCCGAGTTCGACCCCGCCATGCTGCAACCGCTTCCGCACGATCCTCGAAACAGGCGATGCGTACTTGAACGGTCCCACGGGCGGCGTGAAGGACAGGAACAGGTATGGGCTATCCACCTTCGGTCGAGCACGCAGGATATAGTCGGCGAGCGCGGCGCCGGTCTCCTCGAGGAGGGGCGCCACCCGATCACGCTTGCCCTTGGTGCGCCGGACAAAGACCTCGCCAGTTCGCCAGTCGATATCCTGCAGCCGAATGGTGCGGAGCTCGCCGTTACGAATACCCGTGGTAGCGAGCAGCAACAGGACGGCTCGATCGCGGATGTCGACCGGCGTCGTTGCGCCGATCGCATCGATTGCGCGCCGAACGTCATCCCATGCAAGGCGCGGCGGAAAATGCGCCAAACGCCAATGCGGCGTCCCTGGGACGACGCGGGCGAGATCCTGGTCATTGTGGCCAGCCCAATACAAAAACCGAAGAAATGTTCGGATGTGAGAGGTCTCCGCCGTGCGGGTGGCGGAGGTCGCCGATAGCGATAGCCGATGCTCAACGGCGGCGAAGACATGCTCCGCCGTCAACGCTTGGAGCTCTTGGTCGGGATGATGATGGCGGAGCCAATCCAGAAAGCGGCGGCCGCCCAAAAGAACGCCTTCGCGGGTCTTCGGCTCAAGTCCCCGCACCCTGCTCAGATAGTCCGAAAAGGAGGCCAGAAGCGGAGCATCCGGATCATCCTCTACACTTGGAACAGAACCAATGAACCGCTCCGGAGCCAGTCGGCGTGCGTGTCCTAGAGCCGACACTGCGCCGATGCGCGGAGTATCAGTAGTAAACGTGCACAAATAGCTGTCGATGACATCTTGAGGGATAGGCATCGGACCACAGCGCGTCGCGGCAAACTGGCTAAAGCGCGCAATCCGGCTCAGGTAAATCTTGGCGGATGCTGGCTTATAACCAAGCGTGAAAAAATGCTTCGCGATGCGATCCATCTCGCCACCGAGCGCACCGCTACGCAGGCGCTTGAGCACCCCACGATACGAAAAATAGAAGTCGAGCATCCTGCCCCTCCAGCATTGCGGCGCAGGGGGATCCCGCGTCCGTTAGAGAGGCATGAAATATTATGTGGCGGAGGATTCCAGGCTTGGCAGGCTTGGCGGGCATCTGCGCAGCTCCGCCACATAATCTCGCCCGACGCATAAGAATGG
>NZ_JAMYSQ010000063.1:0-3579 GCF_040321995.1 Mesorhizobium sp. M0207 | reverse complement strand
AAGGTCATGTCGGCGATCGAACAGTGTCGCACCGCTGCATTGGGTGGTCATGTCGAAGCCTGTGCGGACTGCGGCCAATGGCGGATCGCCTATAACAGCTGCCTTATGGGCAGATCCAGTAATGGGGAGTCGGCGACGACTTGATCACGCTCTTGCGACAGTCGCCGCCAGCCCGGCTCACCATTACGAGGTGCGCTTGAGGAGTGCTATCAGCCTGTCGGACGGCTGGAAGGCTCCCCGTCGCAGATGCGGCGGAATGATCGCCTCCATCGCATCGAGCTTTTCAGTCGGGTCGCCACGCGTGTAGACCTCGGTCGTCGTCAGCGTGGCATGGCCCAGCCATAGCGACACTTTCCGGATGTCATGCGTCGCCTGCAGAACGATCATTGCGCAGGTGTGCCTGAGGACGTGAGGCGAAACGCGCTTCTTGGCGAGACCGGGCTGCTTGCGAGCCGCGGTCGCGGCGTGCTGCTTAAGCAGATAAGCGAAGCCCCATCGGCTCAGCGGCTCTCCCCGGGCGTTGACGAACACCTCGGGCACGGCGGGCTGGCCGCGAATGGCAAGCCATGCGCGCAGTGCTGTGGCTGTGCTCTTCCATAACGGCAGTGTTCGTTCCCTCCGCCCCTTGCCGAGAACGCGGATGCTCATCGACGGCAAGTCGATGTCCTCGATCTTCAGGCCGGTCAGCTCGGATACGCGCAGCCCCGCACAGACAGCCAGGTGCAGCATGGCGCGGTCGCGGATGCCCTCCCACGTCGTGGGATCGGGCGCGTCGAGCACGGCTTGTAACTCCTCCCGCAGTAGATAGGGAACCAAGCGCGCATCCGTCTTCTTGAACGGGATCGCCAGGACGCGGCGGATCTGATCCAGTGCTGCCGGTTGCCGGTACTCGAGGAAGCGGAAGAACGACTTGATCGCCGCCAGTCGCACGTTGCGCGTCACAGCCGCGTTCTTTCGGTTGTCCTCGAGATGCTCGAGGAAGGCGCTCACCAAGCCAGCGTCGATCTGCTCCAACGTTAGCAGGGAGGGTTTGACCTTGAGCTTTTCGGCGGCGAACACGAACAGCAACTGGAAGCTCAGGGCGTAGGAGTCCTGCGTGTGCCGACTGACGCCTCGCTGGCGGGAGAGCGTCTCGCGCAGGAACGCTTCAATGAGAGGAGCGATCGGCGTCATGACTGCCGTCCCTCCGACAGGAACTCTTCGCCGGCCGCAGCGACGTCGCGCATGAGCTCAGCGGTAGCTTCGAGATACCAGTAGGTCGCATAGATGTTGACGTGGCCCATGTAGGTGGCCAGCGCCGCCATATGCGCCCCGCATCGGCTTCGGCCGGCCGGGCTGCCCTGCAGCGCACGCACGGCGAACGTATGCCGCAGATCGTGCAGCCGAGGACGGCGCGTCGTCCTCGATCGGATGCCAGCTATGCCCACCAGCCTGTCGAAGAGCTCTTTAACCGCGATGTAGCGGAGTGCCCGACCACGCTTGTCGATGAACACCGGATCATCGTGCGAGCGCGGCCGTCGATGCGCCAGATAGCGTTCCAGGCCTGCTGCTGCCGTGTCGTGCAGTGGCACCAGGCGCGTCTTGCGGAACTTGGTCTCGCGGATCAGCAGGCCGTCGCCGGTCACGTCGGCAACCGTGAGCCTCAGAGCTTCTGAGATCCGCAACCCGGTGGCCGAGAGCAGCGCGATCAAGGCTGCAAAGGTGAGCGGGCGCAAGCTGCCCTTGGGCCGAAGCCGCAGCGCAGCCTCGATCAGGCGATTGATCTCGTCTGCCGAGTAGATGTGCGGTGTGCGGCGCCTCTTGCGAGCACCGAAGTGATTGGCGGGCGGCAGCTCATGCCCGGCGTCCTCGACTTGGGTGTGGCGCACGAAGCGGCAGATGGCTCTGAGTCGTGCATCGCGTTGCGCCACGGATGGCCCGAGCGCGGCCCATTCGATCGCCGCTTGCGTCTCAACGTGCGTTTGCGCGCGCTCGGCCGCGAAGGCGGCAAAGCTCTTCAGCAGGTACTCCGCATTCGACATCGCGAAGCCCGTGGCGCGGCGCAGGGCGAGATAGGTCTCGATCGCGTCCAGCATCACAGCGCCTCCGGCCAGGGCTGAGCGACCTGCTTCAAGAGCGCGACATCGGCCTTGGCGTAGTAGGCCGTCGTGTCGATGCCTCGGTGGCGGAGGACCAGACCGATCTTCTCGAGCGGAACGCCGCAGCGCAGCATCTCGGTCGCCGCGGTGTGCCGCAGGACGTGCGCCCCCTTTACCGACGTCACGATGCCGGCGCGCTTCATGACGCGCTTCATCACCGACGAGATTCCATCGCCGTTCCGGAACGGTCGGCAAGGCGCGATCGTGCGCAGGAACACGCGATCGCTACGACAGGCGGACGGACGGCATTCGAGATAGGCGGCGATCGCATCCCCGACGTCTTGCGGGAGCGGCAGGCGGACCTCGTAGCGCGCCTTGCCTGTGACCCGGAGCGAGCCCGCCTGCCACTCGATGTCGGTGAGACGGAGTTGCGCCACGTCGCCGGCCCGCAGTCCGAGGCGGGCCAACAACAGCAAGATCGCGAGATCACGTCGACGCGCACTGGTGTCACCATCACAGGCGGCGATCAACTGATTGACCTGCTCGGCCGACAAATATCGCGGCATGTCGGCAAGCTGCCAATGGGCGTAAGCTGAAACGGCGTTGTCGAGACCCGCCTGACAGCAGCCTTCGACTGCAAGGTATCGCAGGAATGCCCGTAGGCTCGTCGTCATCTTCTCGATCGTGCCGCTGCCGCACTTGCTCGCGTGTTCCATGAAGTAGCCGCGAACATCGGCCGGACTCCAGCCAGTCGGGGCGGATCCGAGCGCTATCACTATGCCGGCAGCGTCGCGAGCGTAGAGCCTGATGGTGGCATCGGATGCCCCGCGATGCTTGCGCAGCCAGGCCTTGAAGTCGGTGACCAACTTGGGCTCGGCGGGCGCCGTTACCACGGCCGCGGATCGGCAGACGCCGACCTCGATAAGGTGCCGTCGAAAGAGCCGGGCACCGTAGATGGTGTGGTGGTTCCGCCGGCCGCCTCTGACGCGCGGACACCTGCAGCTGCGCAGGTGCTCGCTGAAGGCCGCCAGATCGATGTCTCCCAGGCTCACGCCGCGCTCGATCATGATGTGGCCGGCATGGGCTGCCGCCCGCAAATAGCGCACGGCCGTGTCTGGGCTGTAGCCTTGCCGTTCGAGTGATGCTGCGAAGCCGTCGAGGTATGGCCCGCTTGGCCCGCTCCGCAGATGCCCCAGAATCTTCGATGCCGAGAAGTAGGTCTCCAACATGTTCGTCCCCGTTTGTGACCGGCCATCAGTGGCCAAGTCGATGGGGCCGCGAGCACACCCAGTTATGGAGACAAGAAGCGCCGAGATTCACAGAAAATGTCAGCGACGCCACGCCGACTCCCCATTACTGGATCTGCCCATAAGGCAGGTAATGGGCGATGCCCATTACCTGCCGTAACCGGCACTGTCCCAGGTGCCAGGGCGCGGCCGCGCGTACATGGCTCGCCGAGCGCGAAGCCGACCTGCTGCCGGTCGGCTACTTCCATGTCGTA
>NZ_JAMYSQ010000062.1:0-4718 GCF_040321995.1 Mesorhizobium sp. M0207 | reverse complement strand
CCGCATGGACGGCATAAGGTCACAGCTGAAGTCGATCGGGCTCGAACCTTATGATTGCCTCAATCCAGGACTGATGGACTATATCGCCACCTGGACGGCCAAGCGATCCGGCGCGTTGCCGGCCTAGTAGCCGCTCGACTATCATCGATCGAGCCGGGCGACGCCGCCCGGCTCTTTCACATTCGGAACAACGATGCCCGCACCCGCTATTCTCGTCGATGCCGACGCTTGCCCGGTGAAGGCCGAGGTCGAAAAAGTCGCCGAGCGGCACGGCATCGTCGTCACCTTCGTCTCCAATGGCGGCTTGCGTCCGTCGCGCGATCCGATGATCCGCAATGTCGTCGTCTCCAAGGGCGCCGATGCCGCCGACGACTGGATCGTCGAAAACGCCCGGTCCAACGACATTGTGGTGACCGCCGATATCCCGCTTGCCGCGCGCGCGGTGGCGCTTGGCGCCCATGTGCTCGGCCCGACGGGACGCCCGTTTACGCCGGAAACGATCGGCATGGCGGTGGCAATGCGCGATCTCAAGCAGCATCTGCGCGAGACCGGCGAAAGCAAGGGCTACAATTCGAGTTTCGCGCCGCAGGACCGCTCGCGGTTCCTAGGCGAGCTTGACCGCATCTTGCGGCGAGCGCTGAAATCCGCCTCAGCGGACTGAAGGCCATGGCGACTGGTACCCCGACCAAGATGCCCATGCAACGCCACACGCCGTTCGCGGTGTCGGCCTGCATCGGCGCGGCAGCCTTTGGCGCCGCGCTGGTCTGGCGTGCGCCGCTTGCCTATTCGATCGGCGCCAATGTGTTCTTTGCCGCCTATCTCGTCCTTGTCATCGCCCATATGCCGCGGCTTACCGGCAGCTATCTGCGCAAGAATGCAGGCGACACGGACCTGCCGGTACTGGCCATCTTCGCGGTCACGCTGATTGTCGTCGCTATTGCCATCATGTCGTTGTTTCAATTGATCAACAGGGAGAAGAGCGCGGACACCATCGAGCTTATGGTGGCGCTGCTGTCTATCCCGCTTGGCTGGTTGACCATCCATGCGATGGCGGCACTTCACTACGCGCATATCTACTGGTTGGATGGCGATGCGATGGATGGCGACACAAAAAAGAAAATTCCGGTCGGCGGCCTTGACTTCCCGGGCGGCAAGCGGCCGGAAGGCTCGGATTTCCTCTATTTCGCTACGGTGATCGGCATGACGGCCCAAACCGCCGACACCAACATCACGACCTCGCAAATGCGCCGTGTCGTGCTTGTGCATTCGATCCTGTCGTTCTTCTTCAACACGGTCATCGTGGCAGCCGCGGTCAACCTCGCCGTCAGCCTCGGCAGTCCGTAATAAATCCGTGATCGGGTGAAACATCGCTTAGGCTGGCGACGTATTGGGAGGAGAAGAGATCTGACGAGGCCGCGGAACCGCTTGGCAGGGAGGCACGGAAAATATGGAATCAGTTGCCAGAGGCGAAGCCAGCACCGGGGCAGATAGCGCTGCTTCGACGGATGCGACGCTGATCTATCGGCAGTCGCGCTGGACGCGGCTGACGCATTGGCTGTGGGCGATCGCGCTGTTCTTCATGCTGCTTTCCGGCCTGCAGATCTTCAACGCCCGCCCGCAGCTCTATATCGGCAAGGAGTCGGGTTTTGGCTACAACAACACCGTCTTCGCCATTGGCGCCGAGAATACGGCGACTGGCCCGCGCGGCTATACCGAAATCTTCGGCAAGCGCTTCGATACCACTGGCGTGCTCGGCTGGTCGGGTCCGGCCGGCCAGGAGACCTCCCGTGCCTTCCCGTCCTGGGCGACGATCCCTTCCTATTACGATCTCGGCACCGCGCGCGTTGTTCATTTCTTCTTCGCCTGGGTGCTGACCACCACGCTGCTGGTCTGGCTGGTCGCCAGCCTGATCAACGGCCATTTGCGCCGCGATCTTGCCCCGCGCCTCGATGATTTCAGGCGCCTGCCGCGAGACATTGTCGAGCACGCCAAGCTCAGGTTCCATCACACGCGCGACTACAACACGCTGCAGAAGATGGCCTATGGCGGCGTGCTGTTCGTGCTGCTGCCGCTGATGATCATCACCGGCCTTGCCATGTCGCCGAGCATGGATTCGGTGCTGCCGTTCCTGAATGATCTGCTCGGCGGCCGACAGACGGCACGCACCATTCATTTCACGGTGATGCTGCTGCTCGTCGCCTTCTTCATTATCCACATCCTGATGATCCTGGCCGCCGGCCCGATCAACGAGCTGCGCTCCATCATCACCGGGTGGTACCGAACCGACCCGCCGGCGCATGGCGACAAAGCGCCAGAGAGGAGTGCCTGACATGGCGAAATTCGAGATCAGCCCCAAGCTACAGATAAGCCGAAGAAAGTTCCTGACCTCGGCCAGCCTCGGCCTTTCCGGCATCATGCTGTCGGGCTGCGACGCCTTCGACAGCCAGCTTGGCGTCGGCGACAGCCTGCGCAGCTTCCTCGAAAGCGCCAATGGCCTGACCTGGCGGGCGCAGCGACTGCTTGCCGGCGCTGATGCGCTGGCGCCGGAGTTCACCGAGGCCGACATTCGCCAGCCGCAGCGGCCGAACGGTGTCACCGCACCGGACGACGATTTCTACAAGGGCCTGCTCGCCAGCGATTTCGCCGACTGGCGGCTGGAGGTTTCAGGCCTGGTCGAAAAACCGCTGTCGCTGAGCCGCGAGCAGCTGATGAACATGCCGAGCCGCACCCAGATCACCCGTCACGACTGCGTCGAAGGCTGGAGCTGCATTGCCAAATGGACCGGCACGCCGCTGTCGCTGGTGCTCGACCAGGCAGTGGTCAAGCCGCAGGCGCGCTACGTCATGTTCCACTGCCTCGATACGATCGACCGCAGCCTGGCCGGCGATATCAAATATTACGGCTCGATCGACCTGATCGATGCTCGCCATCCGCAGACGATCCTTGCCTATGGCCTCAACGGCAAGCCATTGCCGGTCGAGAACGGCGCGCCGCTGCGCGTGCGCGTCGAGCGCCAGCTCGGCTACAAGATGCCGAAATACCTCTACAAGATCGAGCTGGTCGACGGCTTCGCCAACATCGGCGGCGGCAGAGGCGGCTATTGGGAGGACAATGGCTACGACTGGTACGGCGGCATCTGACCGATAGTGTTGAAAAAGTCCGGGTTGCAGCAGTCCTGAAGCACTTCTCTATTCGGCATGTTGAGGTCAAGCGCTTTCGAGCTTGCGGCTTCTCCGGCGTTTGACGTCTTTCGCGGGGCCTCGCTTCTCTACGGGATCGGCTTTAGCCCTCCCAGCATGGGATCAGGAGAATGAAGCGGCACAATCTGATTCGCGGCCTGATCGGCTGCAGTGAGCGACCGGTCCGAGTGCTTCAACGAACTCGCCTCATCCATCGTCCCGCGAAGGACGTGCTTCCGCCGGTGGCGGAACTTGTCTCTCTCCTTACGGCCTTCCCGGTCAGATAGCGGCTGGCGAGGCCTCCCGCGTCCAGCGGAATTCGGTGCCGTCCACCCACATGCGGTGCATGATGACCGCCAGCCGGCGGGCTAGTGCGACGATCGCTTTTCGCAGACCGCACCGCTTGGCGACATTCATCGCCCACGCCTTCAGCCATGACCACTTCTTGACGCGCGTTAGCATCACTTGGGCGGCTTCGTAGAGCAAGGTGCGCATCATCCCGTCGCCGCACAGCGAGACGCGACCCACGCGGTGACTTTCACCTGATTGGTTGAGCACCGGCGTCAGTCCCAGGATGAACCCCACCGTTTTGGAGTTTCTGAATCGCTGTGGAATGTCGATCGTCGCGGTATAAGCCAGCGCCACCACAGGACCGACGCCGGAGATCGTCATCAAGCGCCGACAGACCTCATCGTCCCGCACGATTCTCAGAAGTCTGCGATGTAGAACTGTAAACTGTTCTCGCAGCTTGCAGCGCGCCTCCAGCAGCGGCGTGACAATTTCGGCCAGTTCACAGCGTCCTTCGACGAGCTCGCGAATCCGATCCTCAAACTTGACGGTCCCGACGACGCCAACCTTGAGCCCAAAATTGCGCAACAGGCCGCGCAGGTCGTTCTCGATGGCGAGGGCCTTTTCCTGCAGCAGCTTGCGCGCCGTCAGCAGCGCGCGGCGCTTCTGGCTCGTCAGCGTCTTGACATGCACCGGGCGGAACAGGTTGACGCGCATCATCTGTGCGATGCCGCGCGCATCATTGCGATCCGTCTTGTTCGGCCGCGCCTTGAGGAATGCCTTGGTGTGTCGGGTCTCGATGCAGATTGCCGGCAAACCGGCCTTGGCCAGGCCTTCGAACAGCCATTGCGACAACGGTCCGGCCTCGAGCCCGATCCGCTCGATGCGCAAGGCGGGACCTTTCAGAACCGCGGTGAGGTCGTCGGGGTGGCTGACCACCTTGACCTCGCGGCAGATCTTGCCAGTTTCATCGACAATGCAAACGGCGGTCTCTTTTACCGAGATATCCAATCCGGCATAATGCTTCATGCTGCGTTTCCTTTCCTGATGCTTGTGGCTGTAGCTGCAGACCACGTTCTATCATCAGCTCGGAGCGCAGCACCTCCGTCCATCACCGTCGAAGATGGGGCTCAAGCCGAATATCCCATCTGATTCAATCTTCGTCGTAAGAGGAGATTGAGTCGATGATGGGCGAGCAAAGTGTGATGCAGGAGGAGCTGTTCTACGGCTTCAGCCTGGAGCGGCATGTGC
>NZ_JAMYSQ010000061.1:0-5028 GCF_040321995.1 Mesorhizobium sp. M0207 | reverse complement strand
CCGTCCGCCAGACTCAACTGACCCAGAACACGATCCACCATCGCGAATCTCCCTGCTCCAACCTCACAACAGAATCACTGATCGGCTTCTGTGCAAAGATCTCACACAAGGGGAGAAGGCAAGAGGGTGTCGCAAAATCGGATTCCACTTTTGCTGATCGCGCTTGAGTGCTAAACGCCCGCCTTCATGCATACCCGAGCCGCATTCGGCCGGAAGCCTTTCGGGAAAGAAAAATGTCCGCCTTCAAATCCGATTTCCTGCGCACGATGAGCGAGCGCGGTTTCATCCACCAGACCTCGGACGATGCCGCCCTCGACCAGCTTTTCGCCACGGAAACGGTGAGCGCCTATATCGGCTTCGACGCCACCGCCAGGAGCCTGCATGCCGGGTCGCTGATCCAGATCATGATGCTTTACTGGCTGCAGCAGACCGGCCACCGGCCAATCGCGCTGATGGGCGGCGGCACCTCGATGATCGGCGATCCGTCGTTCAAGGACGAGGCGCGCAAGCTTTTGACGCCGCAGGACATCGAGGACAATCTCGCCGGCATCCGCCGCAACTTCACGCCCTACCTCAAATTTGGCGGCGGCCCCAACGACGCCGTCATGATCAACAATGCCGACTGGCTGATGGACATCAACTACGTCAATTTCCTGCGCGATGTCGGCCGGCATTTTTCGGTCAACCGCATGCTGGCCTTTGATTCGGTCAAGCTCCGGCTGGATCGCGAGCAGTCGCTGTCGTTCCTCGAATTCAACTACATGATCCTGCAGGCCTACGACTTCGTCGAGCTCTACAAGCGCCTCGGCTGCCGGCTGCAGATGGGCGGCTCCGACCAGTGGGGCAACATCGTCAACGGCATCGATCTCGGCCATCGCATGGAAGGCGCGCAGCTCTATGCGCTGACGACGCCGCTGCTCACCACCTCGTCCGGCGCCAAGATGGGCAAGTCGGCCTCGGGCGCGGTCTGGCTCGATGCGGAGATGCTGAGCCCATACGAGTTCTGGCAATACTGGCGCAACACCGAGGATGCCGACGTCGGCCGTTTCCTGAAGCTCTACACGACCCTGCCACTCGCCGAGGTCGGACGCCTCGAACGGCTCGGCGGCTCGGAGATCAACGAAGCCAAGAAGATCCTCGCCACCGAAATCACCGCCATGCTGCATGGCCGCGAGGCGGCGGAGGAGGCCAGCGAAACGGCGCGTAAGACGTTCGAAGAAGGGGCGCTCGCCGAAACACTGCCAACCGTCGAGGTGGGCAGGACCGATCTTGAAGCCGGCGTCGGCATATTGTCGCTGTTCGTCACCGCCGGGCTGGCCGGGTCCAACGGCGAGGCACGGCGGCATATCCAGGGCGGCGCCGTGCGCCTCAACGACCAGCTCGTGGCCGACGATCGCAGGATGGTGACGCTGCAGGACCTTGGGCCGGAAAACGTCGCGAAACTGTCGCTTGGCAAGAAGAAACACGTTCTGGTGCGGCCGGTCTGACCAGGGCCCGGCACTTCCTGTTAGATCTTTTCCGAACCCGGTTTCATCTTTCGGCGCTGACCTTCGGTTCGGAATCACCGCCGAGGTTAATCAGCTAGCTCCCGAGAATGGCCGAGATGCCATTCGTCTCATCGATCGGAACGAGCAGGTAGCGCAAATAGCGGACGTTCTGCGGCGCTTCGATGAACGTCTTGTTCGGTTCACGGAAGCTGACTTGCGGCTTGGAGGCTTGGAATGTGAGAAGCGGACATTCAGGCGCCTCCATGTGTCGACGCGATCTGACCCATTCACGACAGTCGAAATCACGGTGAATGGGTCCGCTTGCGCCTGTAAAGCGAACGTACGACGTGCTACGAATCTCGCCTGGCTGGTCCTGGGCGGACCAGAGGAGCTAACGTCTATGCTATAGCCCTCCATGGCCCTCCTGAATCCCTGGGTTTGGACACCAGTTCGAGCGGAACGCCAGAGAGATGCCCTGAGGCGCTGCTGTCACGTGGGATGGCTGCCTCGCAGGCGCCGCCCTCCGATAGCTCATGGGCGGCTTGAGGCGGCGATCGCGGGATAGTCGGTATAGCCAGCGGAGCCGCCGCCATAGAGCGTCGCCGAGTTGAACTCCGTCAGCGGCGTGCGCGTCTTCAGCCGTTCCACAAGGTCGGGATTGGCGATGAACGGGCGCCCGAAGGCGAAGAGGTCCGCCTTGCCCTCGGCGAGCCGCGACGCCGCGAGGTCGAGGTCATAGCCGTTATTGGCGATATAGGTATTGTTGAAGCGCCGGCGGAGCGATCCGAAGTCGAACGGCGCGACATCGCGCGATCCGCCAGTGGCGCCCTCGACGACATGGATATAGACGATGCCCAAAGCATCGAGTTGATCGACGATATAGTCGAACTGCGCCTGGGGGGCGCTGCTCGAGACGCCGTTGGCGGGCGAGACGGGCGAAATCCGGATGCCGGTGCGCTCTGCGCCGATCTCCTCGACCACCGCAGTCGCAACCTCCAGCATCAGCCGGGCGCGGTTCTCGACCGATCCGCCATAAGCATCCGTGCGGACATTGGCACCGTCCTTGGCGAACTGGTCCAGCAGATAGCCGTTGGCGCCATGAATCTCGACGCCATCGAAGCCGGCCTCAATGGCGTTCGCGGCTGCTTGCCGGAAATCGTTGACGATCCTCGCAAGCTCGTCGAGCGCCAGCGCGCGGGGCTCCGAAACCTCGACAAAGCCGTTGTTCACGAACGTCTTGGTGGCGGCCCGGATTGCCGAGGGCGCGACGGGCGCGGCGCCGTTCTCCTGCAGATCGACGTGCGAGACGCGGCCGACGTGCCAGAGCTGCAGGAAAATCCGCGCGTCCTTGGCGTGCACCGCGGTCGTGACCTTTCGCCAGCCGTCGATCTGAGCCTGAGAATAGATGCCGGGCGTGTCCTGGTAACCTTGTCCCTGCCGCGAGATCTGCGTGGCCTCGGAGATCAGCAGGCCGGCGGAGGCCCGCTGGCCGTAATACTCGGCGGCAAGATCGCCCGGAACGAAGCCCGGGCCAGCGCGATTGCGCGTGAGGGGCGCCATGACGATACGATTGGAGAGCGTCAACGAGCCGAGAGAATAAGGCTCAAAAAGTGCTTTGTTGGTCATAGGTCACCTTGTTTGTCCCCGCCGCGACGAGGTCGTTATCAAATGGATTCGTTGGTGCTCAGGCGACCTTGCGGTACCGCTCGGCGGGATGCTCGTTCCGATAGTTCGGAAGCATGGCCTGGCGCGCGGCCTGAAGCGCGTCCCACTGACCGGCATCGGGGAGTGGCGGGATGGTCACCGGTTCGCGGCGGTCGAAGCCGACCAGCGCCGCGTCAACCAGATCGTCCACCTCCATCACGTTGGAGAGCGTGTTGATGTCGGCGCCGACGTGGCCCCAGATCTCGGTTCGCGTCGTGGCGGGCAGCACGGCCTGGACGTAGACGCCCTTCGGCTCAAGCTCGAGGCTGAGCCCCTGCGACAGAAACAGCACGAAGGCTTTGGTTGCGCCGTAGACCGTCATGCCGAACTCCGGCGCCAGCCCGACCACGGAACCGATGTTGACGATCGACCCTTCGCCAGCTTTCGCAAGACGCGGGGCGATGGCGCTGGCAAGCCGCAGAAGTGCGGTCGTGTTGAGCGCAACGAGCCGTGCGACGTCATCGGTACTCTGCTCGATGAAGCTTCCGCCGATGGCTGTTCCGGCATTGTTGACTAGAATCCCGATGCGGGCGTCATCGCGCAGCCTCGTCTCTACCGTTGCAAGCTCGGCAGGCTGCGTAAGATCAGCCTGGATGATGTCGATCGCAACGCCAGTTTCCTGACGGAGCCGGGCTCCCAGTGCCTCCATTCGTGCCACGTCACGGGCAACGAGCACGAGGTCGTGTCCGCGGCGGGCGAACCGTTCGGCATAGGAAGCTCCGATGCCCGTGGAGGCGCCGGTTATGAGGACTGATGGAATGGTGGTCATGGCATTGCTCTTTTCTCTGATGGAACCTATATTCATGACGATCATCATGATTGCGGCTAAATATGATGGGCATCATGTAAATGTCAACGGGGCCGACGGAGAATTTTGAAATGAAGGTCAGTCGAGAGCAGATGGCGGAGAACCGTCACCGGATATTGGATGCGGCCAGCCGGCTGTTTCGCGAGAAGGGGTTCGACGCGGTCAGCGTGGCGGAAGTGATGAAGGCCGCCGGGCTCACCCATGGCGGCTTCTATGGCCATTTCAGTTCGAAGGACGACCTGATCGCGCAGACCCTTGCCCACGTCCTCGCCGCGGACTCAGGCGGAGGGGGCGATCTTCGCGCTTATGTAGGTTCCTATCTTTCGCCCCGGCATCGCGACAACTGCGCCGGCGGTTGCCCGACGGCGGGCCTTGCCGCAGCCATCCGCCATCAGACCCCGGCTGCACGCTCGGCCATGACGGAAGGCCTACGATCGCAGATCGACCGTATCGGCAAGGCGCTCCCGGAGTTGGATCCGGCAGACAGACGCCGCACGGCGATCGGAAGCTGGGCAGCGATGGTGGGGGCAGTAATCCTCGCCCGGGCGATCGACGATCCCGCGCTGTCGGATGAAGTGCTTGAGCAGACGCGCGCCTGGGTCGATGCCGGGATCAGCCAAGTGTCTGCCAGCTAGGTGGTCTGCGGCAGGAGTGCTCTTGTCGAGAGCAATGCGGCTATCGGCGTTGGTTGGGTGGCTATCTTGCAGAATATCGCACGGCAGCGTGCAATCAGCGGGATCCGCGGACCAAGAGGGTTTCGAACTTCCCTGTTGAGGCAACCATGCTGTCGCCCAATTTCCGCTAAACTGGCGAATGAAGCCGTTCAACGGCAGAACATCGAATGACCGCTCCTGGCGCAACTACGTCCTCAAGCGCGATCGCCGGTGATGTCCGCTGTAAGGCGGTGGCACAACTAACTTTAACGGCCGACATTGCTGAAGGGTTTCGGGTGCCGTCAGGCGTACGAAAGTCTCTGATGCAGGAACCCGCGGGCCGCAGGCGGTGAGCTATGGGGATTTGTGTTTCGGG
>NZ_JAMYSQ010000060.1:0-5103 GCF_040321995.1 Mesorhizobium sp. M0207 | reverse complement strand
GCCGGTCGATGCCGCGCCAGGGCGACAGGGCGAGGCCTTAGACGCCTTCAAAAGACGCCCAGTAGGCCAATCAGGTTAAGCACACCCTTCATGCAAAGCCCTCACAAGGGGAGAAGGGGGAGGCTGCGCTTGAACGTCAGTCGTTGCGCCTGAAATTGCGGATGCGGTCGAACAGCACGGCGAGCAGGATGGCGCCGCCGATGAACACGCCTTGCCAGAAGGCATTGATGCCGAGCAGGCCGAGGCTGTTGCGGATGACCTCGATCAGCGCCGCGCCGACGACCGCGCCGAAGGCTGTGCCCATGCCGCCGGCCAGGTTGGCGCCACCGATGACGGTGGCGGCGATCACCTGAAGCTCCATGCCGTTGCCGAGATTGGTGGTGACCGCGCCCAGCCAGCCGGTCTGGATGATGCCGGCAAGGCCAGCCGCCATTGCCGAGATCATGTAGACGACGACCTTGATCTGGCGCACCGGAACGCCGGTCAGCGTTGCCGCATGCTCGTTGCCGCCGATGGCGAAGATGTGCCGGCCGAATTTCGTCCAGCGCAGCACAAAGCCGGTGATCAACGCCAGCACGATCATGTAGAGGACCGGATTGGCAATGCCGAACACCCAGGCGCCGCCGCCCAGCGCCAGCAGCTTGTCGTGGTCAGGCCCGAACTGGAAGACGACGGTGTTGTTGGAGGCGACCATGGCAAGGCTGCGTGCGATCGACAGCATGCCGAGCGTCACCACGAAAGGCGGAAAGCCGAGATAGGCGATCAGAACCCCGTTGAAGGCGCCGATGATCAGCGCCGTCGCGATCGCAGCGCCAATGCCGATCTCGATGCCGTAGCCGGCATGCATGGTGACGGCCAGCACCATCGAGCACAGGCAAAGCACCGAGCCGACCGACAGATCGATACCGCCGGTGATGATGACGAAGGTCATGCCGAGCGCCACGATGGCGACGAAGGTGACGTTGCGGGTGATGTTGTAGAGGTTCTTGGTCGTGGCAAAGGAATCCGTGGCCACCGACAGGAACAGGCAGGCGAGGATGACCGCGATCACCACCCAGAAGGTCTGGCTGGCAAACACCTTGCTCAGCAAGGTGTGCTGCTTGTGCGCGATCGTCTGATCAAGGGTGACTGCCATTATCGACCTTTTTTACTCATGGTTGAGGCGTCAATCATACCTGTTCGATGGCGCCGGTGATGAGTCCGGTGACTTCTTCCGGCGAACTCGATGCGATCGTCTTGTCGGCGACCTTGCGGCCGCGCCGCATGACGATGACGCGGTCGGCGACGTCAAAGACGTCGGGCATGCGGTGGCTGATCAGCACGACGGCGATGCCCTGGTCGCGCAAATGGCGGATCAGGTTCAGCACCTCGGCGACCTGGCGCACCGAGATCGCCGCGGTCGGCTCGTCCATCAGCACGATCTTGGCCTGCGAAAGCATGGTGCGGGCGATCGCCACCGCCTGCCGCTGGCCGCCCGACATTTGTTTGACCAGGTCGCGCGGGCGCGTTTCGGATTTCAGCTCGGCGAAGATCTGGCCGGCACGCTTGTACATCGCGGCATAGTCGAGGATGCGAAGCGGCCCGAGGCCGCGGCGCAATTCACGGCCGAGATAGACGTTGGCGGCGGCCGTCAGATTGTTGCACAGTGCCAGGTCCTGATGGACGATTTCGATGCCGTGCTGGCGCGCCTCGACCGGCTTGTGCAGGATCAGCTCCTTGCCGTCCATCTGCATCGTGCCATGGCTCGGCGGGAAATTGCCGGCGATCATCTTGACCAGCGTCGACTTGCCGGCGCCGTTGTCGCCCATCAGGCCGACAACCTGTCCGGCCTCGATCGACAACGAAACGTCGTTGACCGCCTGGATGGCGCCAAAATGCTTCGAGATGTTGGTGAGTTCGAGAACCGCCACCAGCCTTCTTGCCTCCCCGTGCTTTGCGGCCTGCGGTTCTGCCGCGGCCATTCGCTCTCCCCAGTTCCTCCCGGAAGCAGCGATTTTGCCCATTTACGCATAAGCCTCCTTGGCGTCAACCACGGCTTCTTTCGAAAAATCAGTTTTGTAGGACAAATAGCATTGACGTCGGTGACAAGGCGATATTAGCTAAGTGTCGGAGGAGCTTGCGCCGAGCCACCGGGTTGCCGGAAGGAATCGGTGAGGGTTTGTCGGTCAGGGATCTGGTAACCAGCGATATCTGTCGGTGCCGGTCTGAGACTGAATATGAAAATGCTTATCGACCTGGCTTGGCGACACGAGTGCTACGTCCTCTGTCATCTTGCTCCGGGTCGATCTGTGTGTGGCGGGCACGCGGTGTCCGTTTGTTTCAAAAGGGAGGACTGACATGAGGAAATCATTATTGCTCGCTGCTGCCGCCGTCATGGCGCTGGGTGCCGGGCCGGCCATGGCCAAGAAACAGCTCGTCATCGTCGTGAAGGGTCTCGACAATCCATTCTTCGAGGCCATCCACCAGGGTTGCGAGAAGTGGAACAAGGAAAACGCCAGTTCGGAATATGAGTGCTTCTACACCGGACCGGCATCGACCTCGGATGAGGCCGGTGAAGCCCAGATCGTCCAGGACATGCTGAGCAAGCCCGATACGGTGGCAATGGCGATTTCGCCATCGAACGCGCCGCTGATCGCGCAGACGATCAAAAGCGCCAATCCGTCGATCCCGATCATGACCCTCGACGCCGACCTCAGCAAGGAAGACGCGGCGTTGCGCAAGACCTACCTCGGCACCGACAACTACCTGATGGGTCACAAGATCGGCGAATACATCAAGAAGGCCAAGCCGAATGGCGGCAAGATCTGCACCATCGAAGGCAATCCGGCGGCCGACAACATCCTGCGCCGCGCGCAGGGCATGCGTGACGCGCTGTCGGGCAAGGACGGCCTCGCGGCGCTGGCGGGCGAAGGCGGCTGGACGGAAGTTGCCGGCTGCCCGGTGTTCACCAATGACGACGGCGCCAAGGGCGTGCAGGCGATGACCGACATCCTCGCCGCCAATCCCGATCTCGATGCCTTCGGCATCATGGGCGGCTGGCCGCTGTTCGGCGCTCCGCAGCCCTACCGCGACCTGTTCAAGCCGATGGCCGACAAGATCGCCAGCAACGCCTTCGTCATCGGCGCCGCCGACACGATCGGCGACGAGGTGGCGATTGCCCGTGACGGACTGGTGACCGCGCTGGTTGGCCAGCGGCCGTTCGAGATGGGCTACAAGGCGCCCTCGGTGATGATCGACCTGGTCGACGGCAAGCCGGTCGCCGATCCGGTGTTCACCGGTCTCGACGAATGCACCAAGGACACCGTCGACACCTGCATCCAGAAGTAGGTTCGCAGTTTCGGGGCGCCCGTCGGGCGCCCCGTTACGCATCGTCCATACAAACGCACGAGGCGACGCTGCTTTGGAGCGTAGGCCGCTGCTTTGTCGTGCCCTGAATTCAGGCTTTCGACAAGAAGCTGCCGGGGAATACGAATGCCGGACGCGACATCAAAAAAGCGACCCGCCAAGTTGAAGGCAGAGCCTGGGCGGCCGGCCGGCGTTCGGCGTGCGGACGCCGCACATTTTCCCGGCTCGAGCGTGCATGCCTCGCTCGCCAATGAAATCGGGCTGAGGATCGTGCGCGGCGACTATCCGCCGGGAACCATCCTGCCCAACGAAGCCAAATGGTCGGAGACCTTCGACGTCAGCCGCTCGGCGGTGCGCGAAGCCATAAAAATGCTGATGGCGAAGAGCCTATTGGCGTCACGCCCGAAGATCGGCAGCTGGGTCGAGCCGAAGGAACGCTGGAACCTGCTCGATCGCGACGTGCTGGCCTGGTACGCGACCTCGCCGGACCGCGAGGTGTTCCTCAGGACCGTGCAGGAATTCCGCCACATCATCGAGCCGGAGGCCAGCGCCTTTGCCGCGATGCGGCGCACCGACGAGCAGATGGCCGAGATCAGCCAGGCCTGCCGCGAGATGGGCGAGGCGACCAACCTGCAGGAGCGCACGCGCGCCGACACGCGGTTCCACCTCGCCATCCTGCGGGCCTCGGGCAACGATCTGCTGGTGCCGCTCGGCGTGCTGATCGAATCGGCGCTCGACCATTTGTTCCAGTTCGTCACCCGCGAGACCAGCGATCAGCGGCGGGCGCAGGCACTGCACGAGGCA
This sequence comes from Mesorhizobium sp. M0207, assembly GCF_040321995.1. Lineage (NCBI taxonomy): Bacteria > Pseudomonadati > Pseudomonadota > Alphaproteobacteria > Hyphomicrobiales > Phyllobacteriaceae > Mesorhizobium > Mesorhizobium sp. M0207. The sequence goes on along the minus strand of NZ_JAMYSQ010000060.1, from coordinate 954 downwards.
ATCGAGAAGAACATCCGCCTGCAGCGGCCCGCCGCAGCCCGCGCCGCGGTGCACAGGCTTCTCGCCAACACCGACGACGTTATCGGCCGGTCGCGGCGGTGATGGTTGCACAGGGCGGTGTTGCTCCAAACGATTGCAAAACTCGCATTCCTTCACGCCCCCTCTGTCCTGCCGGACATCTCGCCCAAGAGGGGGCCATCGCAGATAGCAAGCCGAGGCTTTCGCTCTACGACGTACCCCCCACCCCTAGCCCCTCCCCACAAGGGGGAGGGAGACTTCCGTTGGCGCTGACCTCGGCAAATTGCCTGCCTTTCGGCGCCAAAAGGGGAAGTGAGGGCGCGCGGCAGCGTTCCCTCCCCCTTGTGGGGAGGGTTAGGGTGGGGGTCCATCTTCGTAAGAATCCAAATGCGATTGCCCAGCGCAACAGAGGGGGGAGATTGGATGCCATTTCGGCTGTCGCTGATCATCAACGCTAGGCAATGAGGGCGGCGACCTCGGGTGGGACAGGAATTCGGACTTTTTTGCCTTCGCAGCTATTTTGTTCTTGCTTTGTGCCGGCAGCTATGCTACTAATTTGGGTATGGTGCCAATTGGCTCCAACGACCCGCCCGCCGAGGCGGTTTTTTTGTTTCCGGCTTCTTCCGATCGGAAGTGCGCGTGCTTTGGTGCACAGACTTCTCGCCAATACCGACGTTATCGGCCGGTTTCGCCGCTGATTCGATCGTTTCTCGGCCAACTGCGTGTAAGTCGGGTCAACCAGCATTCCCGTTAGTCGCAAATCGCAAATTTAGGAGATTAGCCGAAACCCTCCCTTCGTCATCCCTGGGCGGAGCAAGGAGCGAAGCGACGCGGCGCAGACTCTAGGATCCATATGTGGACGGCGCCCTGCCTGCAACGGTTGTTTTGCGTCGTTTTCGATCGCTTGCGTCCATATGTCCGGCCTTTGAGCACGGT
>NZ_JAMYSQ010000059.1:0-6246 GCF_040321995.1 Mesorhizobium sp. M0207 | reverse complement strand
CGCGCTTGAGGTCCATCGGGTTCATGCCGGCGGCAACGAATTTGGCGCCCTCGCGCAGGATGGAAGCGGCAAGCACCGTGGCGGTGGTGGTGCCGTCGCCGGCAAGGTCGTTGGTCTTCGAGGCCACTTCGCGCACCATCTGCGCGCCCATGTTTTCGAACTTGTCGGAAAGCTCGATTTCCTTTGCCACGGCCACCCCGTCCTTGGTGACGCGCGGCGCGCCGTAGGCCTTGTCGATAATGACGTTGCGGCCTTTGGGGCCGAGCGTCACCTTGACGGCGTTGTTGAGGATTTCGACGCCGCGCAGCATGCGGTCACGCGCGTCGGTGGAGAATTTGATTTCCTTGGCAGACATGATCTTTTCCAGTTCGGTTGTCGTGGCAAGGCGCTTGCAGCGCCTGAATCAAAGCTCGGAGCGTCCTTTGCGCGCGCGCGGGAGGGCGCGCGGCCTTCCAATCAGGCGGCCTTCTTGGCAGCCACGGTCTTGTCGATGATGCCCGTCTCGCTTTTTTCGATGATGCCCATGATATCGGCCTCCTTCATGATCAGAAGGTCCTCGCCGTCTATCTTGACCTCGGTGCCGGACCATTTGCCGAACAGAATGAGGTCGCCGGCCTTGACGTCGAGCGGGATCAGCGCGCCGCTTTCGTCCCGCGCGCCCGGCCCGACAGCGATCACTTCGCCTTCCTGCGGTTTTTCTTTGGCATTGTCGGGGATGATGATGCCGCCATTGGATTTGGTGTCGCTTTCGGCGCGCCGAATGACGACGCGATCGTGGAGTGGCCGGAATTTCATGGGGACTCTTTCTGGGGCCAGCTTAGGCGGCCGCCCCTCTCTATAGGCGCCCTGGCACTCGATTGATAGGAGCGCCAAAAAATATTCATAGGGCACATGAAATATTGAACATATTATCTTGCCTGGTTATCCCCTGGTGTTCGGGCCTTGCCGAATATTAATGAAATTGAATTTCTATCTTTGAACACCTATTTTATGGTGAATTCACATTCACGACTTTCGCTGCAAGGGAGATTTTACCGATGGCCGAAGGCAATCAGAACATCATGGAAAAAGCTCAGGCCCGCTTCATGGAAAATCAAAAGAAGACGGCGGAGCGGAACAAAGCAACTGCCGAATATCTCTCGGAAGCCAAGGCGAGGAGCATCAAAACGGCAAGGCTGAGGGAATTGCGACTGGCCAAGGAAGAGGCGGACCGCGCGGCGGAAGCTCTGAATCCGGTCGCACCAAAGAAGAAGCGGGCGTCACGGGCAGTCAAGAAGGCCGTATCTGCATCGACGGAGGCGAAATCATGAGCCTGACATTTCCCAATCCCAGCCGCAGCTACGACGAGGCAAGCAAACGCATCCGCTTCGTCGGCCATGACGGGATGTTCCAGATTTCCTTCTCTGTCGCAACCGATGCCATCTCCAAGATGCAGCCGGGAACGGCGGCCTCAGAAGCTACCTACCTGGCAGCCTTCGACACGGCTTCCAACTCGATCCACGATGTCGCCAGGAATGCCTATGCCCGCACCCGCAGGAGCATATATGTGCTGACTGCGGCCGATTTTCGCTAGTCCGTCGCGATCCGTCCACAAGACGCTTTGTCAGGGCTTCCGGTCCGCCTTCGCTCGCCGCTTGACGTCGCGACCGTTCAGCCGGTCGACCATCGCGTCCGCATCGCGCGTGTTCAAACTGGCCGTGAGTTGCTGCTTGAGCTCGACCGGCTGGCCGGTGAAGACGTCGAAGACGGTCCAGCTGTGAGGATGTTCCATACGGAGCGCGTAGCGCTTTGCCATCTTGGGTCCTTTCGTTTCCGCCCAATCAATGAATGTCGCTCGATCAGGCCTGGGCGATGAAGAATACTGCCGCCACGACAAGCACCGTCCACAAAACGACGGACAGCTTCAGGGCCAGGCTACCGTACGCCGAGAGCACCTCCCGAGTGTGGTTGACCAGACTCTTGACGGTCATCGACATGGTCGACGCCGCAATCGCGACCGGCGGCGCCTTGGCCCCAAGCTTTCCGAAGACAGGCAGCAGCGACGGTTCGCGCACGAAAAACGACCTCGAATGTCTGGAAACCAGACATCGTCATAGCATCCTTTTTTCGAACTCCTGCATGCCAAATGACTTCGCGCAGGTTGGCATCACCCTCAAGGGTCCGTGGCGCGGACGGCCGGGGCGTCGCGCATTCCAGGAGCAGGGCTTATTGCCGAGATCATGAAGGTTCATAATCCGCATGAGACGCGCTGATTCGCGCTTTGGCGGGATGCCTTCATGCAACGCAGCTACGCAGCCGGGAGGTCGACGCGACGGACGAAGGGAAAGACGATGACCGCGCCGGCCGTCGAATTGCAGAAGGCCATATTCGAGGCAGTGAATGACGATCCCGATTTGTCGGCGGCACTGGGCGACGCACGATTGTTCGACCGTGCGCCGGAAAATGTTGCGTTCCCCCACATGACCTTCGGCCGCACCAGCGTCTACGATTGGGCAACGGGAATGGAGAACGACGCAGAACAGTTGCTGACGTTGCATGTCTGGTCGAAATCAGAGGCCAGCAAGGAAACCAATGACATCATGGACCTTGTTAGCACCCGCCTGCGCGATACGGCTCTCTCGCTCGGCGAACATCGCCGCGCCTACCTCAAGCTCGAATTCGCCGAAGCCCGCTACGACGAGGACCTTTCGGCCCATCACGGGCTGCTGCGCTTCCGCGCCGTGATCAAGGACGAGGGCTGACCACCGGGCATTTTTTACAATCCGGCAATTTTGTTCTTGCTTTGTGCCGGCAGCTATGCTACTAATTCGCCTATGGTGCTGATGGCGCCAGCGACCCGCCGCAGAGGCGGGTTTTTATTTCCGGTCGGTTCGCCTGAATCTGCCTTCGGTTGCCGGATCGATTATCGAAGTCGGGGCAAACCTGAAGCGATTGCCTTTCACTGCCAAACGATGCCCGGTTGTCGGCGAAGGATCGGAGGGCTAGGTTAAACTTGGCAATTTCGCGGGATGGGCGGCGAAATGGCAATCCGGTAATCTCGCGCTTCAGGGGTGTGGCGGGCATGCATTCGAGCGTTCACCGTTCATATCACGTTCAGCACCGGCGCGTTAGAACGCTGACCATGAAAACCCTTCGCTCCCACTTCCGGACCGCGGCACTGGCGCTGTCAGCCGCCGGTCTGCTTGCGTCGCAGGCGATGGCGATCCCCGTTGTCGTGCCCGAGCAGCCCCAACCGGTCGTCCTCGCCGCCTCCGACTGCTATGCGATCGGCCAGCAGGTGGCCGAGCAGAATGGCGGCACCTTGGCCAAGGCCTCGCAGTCGACACGCGGCGGCCAGCCCGTCTGCGTCATCGTCGTGCTGGTTCCGGGCAAGGAAGGGCAGCGTCCGCGTCGCTCGGAGATCGTCGTTCCGCTGAACTGAACCGTGCCGTTTCCCAGACTGCCGGAATCGGCCTATATCTGAACAGCTTCAACAGGCCTTCCGCATGCGCGTACTCGTCGTCGAAGATGACAAGGATCTCAACCGGCAGATCGGCGACGCGCTGGTCGATGCCGGCTATGTCGTCGACCGCGCTTTCGACGGCGAGGAAGGGCACTTTCTCGGCGACACCGAGCCCTACGATGCCGTGGTGCTCGACATCGGCCTGCCGCAGATGGACGGCATCAGCGTGGTCGAGCGATGGCGGCGCGGCGGCCGCAAGATGCCGGTGCTGATCCTGACGGCACGCGACCGCTGGAGCGACAAGGTTGCCGGCATCGACGCCGGCGCCGACGACTACGTCACCAAACCCTTCCACATCGAGGAAATCCTGGCCAGGGTGCGGGCCTTGATCCGGCGTGCTGCCGGGCACGCTTCGTCCGAACTGACCTGCGGGCCGCTCCGCCTCGACACCAAGGCCTCCAAGGCCGACGTCGACGGCGTGCCGCTGAAGCTGACCTCGCACGAATTTCGCTTGCTTGCCTATTTGATGCACCACATGGGCGAGGTGGTGTCCCGGACCGAGCTGGTCGAGCATCTCTACGACCAGGATTTCGACCGCGATTCCAACACGATCGAGGTCTTTGTCGGACGGCTTCGCAAGAAGATGGGCATCGACATGATCGAAACTGTTCGCGGCATGGGCTACCGCATGCGTAAGCCGGAGGCGTAACGCGGAACCGCTGCCTACAAAACCCGCCGTCTCGAACACGCCGTCGCTGCGGTCATGGCCGCGTTCGGTGGCGTTTCGCGTCATCGCCTTTTCCACGGTCTGGGCGATCCTCACTCTGGTCGTCATCTTCACCTTGATCACCACGCTCTATCGCCAGGCCAGCGAGCGCGGTTTCGACAGCCTGCTTTCGGCGCATCTGTTCAACCTGATCGGCTCGGTCGGCGTTTCTGAAAGCGGCCAATTGACCGGCGCCCCCGACCTTGGTGATTTGAGGTTCTCGGAACCGAATTCCGGCTGGTACTGGTCGGTCGAGCCTGCCTCGGAAGGCGTGCACGGCGATCTCCATTCGTCGTCGATGACCAAGGCGATCCCGTCGCCAAGCGTTGCCGAGGTGCCCTTCAATGCCAGCTTCCAGCGCAGCTATTCAGCGGACGGCATCGAAGGCGAGCAGTTGGAGGTGTTCGAGAGCGAGTTCGTGCTCGATGCGAAAAACCGCGCCGCGCGCTTCCGCGTCATGGGCAACCAGACCGAGCTCGAGCAGGAAATCGCCACCTTCCAGCGGCGCCTTTTGACCTATCTGTCGCTGTTCGGCGTCGGCATGATCGCCATCAATGCGATTGCCATCCTGCTCGGCCTGCAGCCGCTGCGCCGGGTCAGGAATGCGCTTGCCATGGTGCGCGAAGGAACCGCGCAGCGCCTAGATGGCCGTTTCCCGGCCGAGATCGAGCCGCTCGCCAACGAGACCAATGCGCTGATCGAGAACAACAGGCGTATCGTCGAGCGGTCGCGCACGCAGGTCGGCAACCTCGCGCACTCGCTGAAGACGCCGCTTGCCGTGCTGCTCAACGAGGGACGGGCGCTGGGTGGCGCCAAGGGCCAGCTGATCGCCGAGCAGGCCGCTTCCATGCAAAAGCAAGTGGACCATTATCTGCAACGTGCTCGCGTCGCCGCGCAGCGCGACAGCGTCGTCTACCGTACGCCGGTGGCGCCGCTGGTCCAGCGCATGGTTCGGGTGCTGCAAAAGCTCAACCCGCAGACGGCGCTGTCGCTGTCGCTGCCGGCCACCGACATCGTCTTTGCCGGCGAACGCGAGGACCTGGAGGAGCTGCTCGGCAATCTGCTCGACAATGCGATGAAATGGGCAAGGAGCGCGGTCGCCGTTTCGGTCAAGCCAATCTCCAGCAAAGGTGGCGCTGGCACGGAAGGCGCAGCCAACCTGTTCGAGATCAGCATCGAGGATGACGGCCCCGGCATTCCCGACGACAAGGCGCGCGAGGTGTTGCAGCGCGGCCGGCGGCTCGACGAGACAAAACCGGGCAGCGGGCTCGGACTTGCCATTGTCGCCGACCTTGTCAACGAGTATGGAGGCTCTCTGGCGCTGGAACGATCCATCATGGGTGGATTGAAGGCGATGGTTCGATTGCGGAGCCTTCAGTAATGCTTTTCCAGATTGCTTTTCCAGGTGGCTGGCTGCGGCCAAATTTCCGACAAACATCGACATTATGGCCGCGCCAGCTGCTGACAGCGCGGCGGTCCAGCTCAAGAAAGCCGGTATTGGCATGAAGATTCGCGTCGCGCTCGTTTCCGCCCTGCTCGCCGTCTCCGGCTGCACGACGCTCGGCAAGGGCCCGGCCGTTACGGTGACGCCGGCCTTGACGCCCCCCAGCGGCGCCAAGGTGGCGACGACGATCATCTCCGCCATGGGCGGCGGCCTCGTCGGCGGCTCTATCGGCGCCGGCCTGAGCGAGACCGAGAAGCGCAGCGCGCTCGAGGCGGAATACAAGGCGCTTGAATACACGGCGAGCGGCCAGAAAGTGGCTTGGAAGAGCGACAGTTCGGCCCATCGCGGCGAAGTGGTCGCCGCCCAGCCCTATCGCGTCGGCTCGCAGGACTGCCGGCAATACACCCATACGGTGTTTACCGGCACCGCCGGCGCCACCGCGCGCGGAACCGCCTGCCGCAATGCCGACGGCAGCTGGACGCCGCTGACGTAGAGTATCCGTGTTGGTCAAGGGAGAGATGGTGTCCAGGTCCGATTGTCCCTGAGTAGTGCGTTTGCGAGGATGATGAGCTTTCGCATGATGGCTGTGATGGC
>NZ_JAMYSQ010000058.1:0-7023 GCF_040321995.1 Mesorhizobium sp. M0207 | reverse complement strand
GCGCTCGTGTCCTCGAATGGCATCCCGAACCTCCCGGCGCAAAGCGCGCCAAACTGTTCGCGATGTCCTCGCACACCTGTTCGCGATGTCTCCGGTCCAAACAGGGGGGAGATTGAATGTCACGTATCGTTTCGCCAATCGCGAATGTTGAAAGAGAGGCGAAGCTACCGATCTCCCCCTTTGAGGGGAAGATGGCCGGCAGGCCAGAGGGGGGTGCTGTCCCTCCAGCGTTTGAAGGATTTTGTACCTGAAGCGCACGCGCTCCAGCTGGACTCACCCCATCCGCCCGCGTGCTGCCACCGGCAGCGTTTCCAGCACCTTGTCGCCTTCGATCAGATGCACCTCGTCGAACAGGTTGGTGACGACGCAGCAATGGTCGGGCACGACGCGCACGCGCTCGCCGATGCGAAGCTCGGCGCCGCCTGACAGCGTGACGTTGCCGTGCTCTTCGCTGAGGCTGGTCACCCTTGCGCCTGAAATGCCCAGCAGCTCACCGAAATCGGCGAGCCCCAGTGTGTCGCTGGAGAGCGCCTTGCTGCCGGCGTCGAGGATGGCGCGTGTCGGCGTTGGGTGGCTGACCACCGTCGACAGCACCGTCAGTGCGCAATCGTCGAGGCTGCCGACGCCTTTGGCGACCTGGTAGCGGTCGAGATAGATGTAGGTGCCGGGCCGGTATTCGGTAACGACGCTATGCTCGCCGGAACGCCACATATCGGGTGTGCCGCCGCTGGAGATGCGCTCGCAAGCAAGGCCGGCTGCGGCAAGTGCTTGCTGCGCTTCGGCCAGCCACGCCTCGGTCTCGGCGGCGCGGCCGGCCCCCGGGTAGGTCATCAAGCCGCCGAAGACGAGCCCCCGGACCTTGTTGATCTCGCTCGCCAGCGCGACTGCCTCGCCGGCCGACTGCACACCGCAGCGGCCCATGCCGGTGTCGCATTCGACCAGCACCGGCAGGCGGTGGCCGGGATCGGTAAAGGTGGCGGCAAGCCCCATCAGCGTGTCCATGCTGTCCGTTGTCACCGACAGGGTTACGCGGCCGTGCAGCGCCTTGAGGCGCTCCAGCTTGGCCCGCCCGAGGATATTGTAGGGCAGAAAGATGTCGGTCAGTCCGGCGTCGGCCATGACCTCGGCCTCGCCGATCTTCTGGCAGGTGATGCCGACGGCGCCGGCCGCGATCTGCTTCTTTGCCCAGTAGGGCAGTTTGTGGGTCTTGATGTGCGGCCGGAGCTTCAGCCCATGGCTGTCGGCATGGGCCTGCGCCCGCGCGATATTGGCTTCGGCGCGGCCGGCATCGATCAGGATCGCCGGCGTATCGAGGTCGTCTATGCTGCGCATGGTCTCACCATTGGAAAATTGGTTGACCTTATGGCCCTGATCGGACCGCATGTCATGGGGCCAGCGACAGCAGTTTGCATCGACACCGGATGGACGTTCGGCTATTGCGGTTTGAGCAATCCCAGGAAAAGTGTGAAACGGTTTTCCGTCCGGAATTGCGTCCAAAGAAAGATAGAGCGGTTCGGCGTTCCGTGAAACGATGAACCGTTCTAGCGCTCGCAAAGCGACGGGAAGGAACCACGATCATGAAACGCTCCGCCATCAACGATATCATCCGCGACGCCGACGCCTTCATCCGCTCGTTCGGCTACATCATGCCGCCCTTCGCCTACTGGTCGCCGGAAGAGATGAAGGCGCGCCGGCAGGATTCGTCGGCAATCTTCTCGTCGCGGCTTGGCTGGGACATCACCGACTACGGCCAGGAGAAATTCGACGAGCTCGGCCTGTTCCTGTTCACCGTTCGCAACGGCCGCTACGAGGACATGAAGAAGGGCATGGGCATGCTTTATGCCGAAAAGATCATGATCTCGCGCAAGGATCAGCTGTCGCCGATGCACCGCCACAACATCAAGGCCGAGGACATCATCAACCGCGGCGGCGGCAAGCTGGTGCTGGAGCTGTTCATGCATGATCGCGATGGCGGCATCGATCCGAAGGCCGAAGTATCGGTCCCTGTCGACGGAACCATCCACAGGCTGCCTGCGGGTGGGCTGCTGAAACTCGACCCAGGCCAGAGCGTGACGCTGCTGCCGGGCGTCTGGCACGCCTTCTGGGCGGAGGGCAAGGACGTGCTGATCGGCGAGGTTTCGACCGTCAACGACGATCTCACCGACAATGTCTTTCGCGAACCAATCGGCCGCTTCGCGGACATTGACGAGGACACAGCACCGCTGCATCTGCTGGTGTCCGATTATGAGAAGTGGGTGGGATAGGGGAGGGTGGCATTTGAACCGAGGCTCATGAGAGGGGCTCATCAGGTTCGTCGGCGCCGCCCCTCATTGCCCTGCCGGGCATTTCTCCCCGTATAGTGACGGGGAGAAAGACGCTATCGCAGATGGTTTCGCAAACTGGCAGCGTTGCGGAATAGTGGTCGACATTGCGTCTATCTCCCTTCTCCCCGTCACTATACGGGGAGAAGGTGCCGGCAGGCGGATGAGGGGCAGCACCGATGCTTCTCGCTAGCTGCACCTGTTCGGCAACTGCTACCGCGCATGCTTGTCGGCCCTGCGGTTGCCGAGCAGCAGCTTGCGTTCGAGATGCGCCCGTAGCTCGCCGTAGTAAGCCGTCAGGAACGCGCGTGCGTCATGGGCTTGGGATGCCGCGCCGATCTTGCGTCCGATCGTTTCGGCCACTGTCCGCAGGGCGAAATAGTCATCGCGGCGCAGCACCTCCTCCAGCTTGTGGAGTTCGGCAATCCCGTAGGCATCGAGCTGGGCGTGGCTGAACCGGAAGGCGCCGGCCGCCGGATCCTGTCGTGCCGACAGGTCTTCAAGCAAGGCGCGCTTCGGCGCCTCTACCACCCAGGTCCCCGCCAACAGATCACCGATCCGCATGCGGTCGCGATTGAACAGCGGGAACAAGGCAAACAGCAGCGTCCACACCAGTCCGAACACCGTCGTCAGCGTGTCGGCGAGGTCGGTCCCGCTGCGTCCAACGATGATCGACAGCGGCAGGAACACCTCGATCTCGCGCATCAGGTTGCGGGCGATGACCTGGTCGATCGACAGGCCGTCTCCGCTGCGCGACGCGACCCGGATGCCGACGATCCGCTTGCCGGGCGTAGCCGCGCGCCGGCCCGCTTCGAAGACGATGAAGTAGGCGTTGCGCAGAAAGAAGATCAGGATGATCCAGACGACGAAGAGCGGCTGAAATCCCTCGCTGCCAAGGCCTCCCACCCCGAACAGCGCGACGATCGTGATCACGATTGCCGCCGCGGCGATGAACACGATGTCGAGCAGGAAGGCGGAGGCCCGCGTGCCGGCGTCGGCCAACTTTATCCGGAGATCGACGCCTTCGGGCGTGATCAGCGGCCGTACAGCCGCGAAGGCGGCGCGTTTAACGATCGCCATGCCGCACCGCCCGGAACAGGTAGAAATAACCGATCCACAGCACCAGCATGCCCCCGCCAATGCCGTAGCGCGTGACGTCGCTGGTGATGGTCTGCCTGCCAATGCCCTCGAGCAGCCCGGCAAACAGCAGCATGACCGAGACCCCGACCATGGCATTCGCGGCGATGCGTCCGGCGCGAGCCGCTGCCGCCATGCGTGTCAATTCGCCGGGAAAGGCGATGCTGGTGCCGATGCGCATGCCCGCCGCGCCGGCCAAAGAGATTGCGAACAATTCGGTTGTGCCGTGGATGGCCAGCCAGCCGCCGAGCTCCATGCCAAGCCCCTTGGACCAATAGACTTGGAACAACGCCCCGATCATGCAGCCGTTGTACAGCATCAGCAGCACCGTCGGCACCGCGAAGGCGAAGCCAAGGGCGAAGGCCAGGATTGCGACCTGGACGTTGTGCGTGAACAGATAGGCGGCAAAGCCTGAGAGAAAGCCATTGTCGCCATCATAAAGCATGCCTCGCAGCAGTTCGGCCGAGGTGTCGGGGCCGCGGCCTCCTGCGAGGCCGGGCGGGATGATCGCGTCGAACCAGCTCTTGTCGGATGCCACCAGCCAGGCGCCTGCACCAATGCCGATCACCATCAGCGCGACCGACGCCAATGTCTCGCGCCACAGGTCGCGAATGGCTTCGGGCCAGTCATGCAGGAAGAAATCGGCGAGGCGCTGCCGCAGCCCGCGGCGCGCGCCGTAGAGATAGAAATAACCGCGCAGCGACAGCGCTTCGAGATAGCCGACCAGCGCATTGTCGAGCGATGTCGCGCGCGCCACCGACAGGGAAGACAGCGCCGATCGATAGAGCAGCGGCAGCGACAGCAGCTCCTCTTCGGAAAGCGTCCGCGGCGCACGCCTCTCGACACGCGCCAGCAGCGCCTCGAATGCCTTCCAGTCGGCCTCGCGCTCGCGGCGGAAGCTGGCCAGCGACTGGCGTACCGCGTCGCCGCGCTCCGCATTGCCGCGTACCGGCGCCGTCACAGCAAATCCTCCTGCTTGAACTGCAGATAGCGCTCGACCAGCGCCGGACCGAGCCGGTTGTGGTCGGCTTCGATCACATGCGCCCCAAGCAGGCGCAGCCGGCCGATGACGACCTGCCTTTCGCGCAAGAGCCCTCCGGCAACGACCGCGCGGGCAACATCCTCGCCGGAGCGTGGCGGCAGGTCGGCCAGGCCCTCCAGTTCGGTGTCCTTCATCATCATGAACAGCACGAGATGCCGTTCGGTGAGCCGGCCCACGGTGCTCAGCATCAATTCCGCACTGATCGGATCGACGAAATCGGTGAAGATGATGACCAGCGAGCGGCGGTCGAGCCGCGCCGCCAGCGTCGTCAATGCCAGCGTGAAATTGGTCTCCTCGCTGGAGTAGTCGATCTCGGCGGCCCGTTTCTGGATCATCGCAAAGCTGGCGGGGCCGCGCACGGCGCCGCTCGAAACGCGCGGCCTTGCATCGAAGCCGAACAGGCTGACCATGTCACCGCCCTTCAGCGCGATGAATGCCGACAGCAGGGCGGCCGTCACCGCCCGGTCCACCTTCGGCACACCGTCGACCGGTTCGCACATCAGGCGTCCGCTGTCGATGGCCAGCACGATGTTGTTGTTCTCCTCGATGCGGAACTCGCGCGCCAACAGCTTGCCGTGGCGGGCGCTGCGCTTCCAGTCGATCATCCGCCGGCCCATGCCCGGCTGGTAATCCTTGAGCGCGTCGAACTCGCGGCCTTGACCGGCGCGGCGCTGCGCATGGCCTTCGGCAAGCGCCGCATGTTGCAGCAGCGTGATCGCCTCGCCGCGAGCGCTGCTGACGTCGGGCAGCACGGCAACCTTGCTTTCCACCGGCAGCACGACCTGGTTCCAGACCAGCCCGAACGGCCCGCGCCAGCGCACCCAGAGACGGTCGAAGCTGGCGACGCCGCGCCGCAGCGCCTGGAAGCGGAGGAAGAGCGACCCGCCTCCGGCGGTCGGCTGCAAGGCGCCGCCGCTGCCGCTCACCGGCGCCAGACGTGCATCGTGGCCGACGCGAGCCTCCGCGGCGCACGGCCCCGAGTGACGGGCGGTGATTTGCACGCTGAACTCGCCGCCGACACCGGCCTGCTGCGGCGCATCGATGCTGGCATTCAGCGATGCCCGTCCGCGTCCGGCCGCGGCATCCACCGCCAGGAAGGCAAGCAGCAGGCAACTCCACAGCAATCCCAGATACCAGAACGACGGCAATGCCAGCGCGACCAGGAAGGCCGGCACCGCGCCGGCCGCAGCTGCCCATACCGCTCGGCCGCTGGGATAGATCAACGTGGTGCTTCCGTCTGGTCGACCAGGTCGGAGACGATCTGCTCGACCAGCCGGCCATCGATCTGTGCGGCAGGCGAAAGGATGACGCGATGACGCAGCGCCGGCACCGCCAGCGCCTTGACATCGTCGGGGATCACATAGGCGCGTCCGTCCAGCGCCGCCCGGGCACGCGCCGCCCGCGCCAGCATGGCGCCGGCGCGCGGACTGGCCCCGACCTCCAGATCGGCATTTTCGCGCGTAGCCCGAACCAGCGCCGCTATGTAGCCGACGACATCGTCGACAAGGGTGACGGAGCCGACGGCTTCAAGGGCCTCCTGCAGCGTCTCGCGGTCCGTCTGCGCCTCGATGCCATATTGCGCGATGTCGTGCGAGGCGGAGCCGCCGCCATGATGGACGATGATGGCTCGTTCTTCCTCGGGGCCGGGATAGCTGACGCGGTGCTTGAACAGGAAGCGGTCGAGCTGCGCCTCCGGCAGCGGATAGACGCCCTGGTGCTCGATCGGATTCTGGGTCGCGACGACCATGAAATTGCGGCCGAGCGAATGCGTGGTGCCGTCGAAGGTGACCGCATGCTCCTGCATCGCCTCGAGCAGTGCGGCCTGCGTCTTGGGCGGCGTGCGGTTGATTTCGTCGGCAAGCAGGAGATCGCAGAAGATCGGGCCGCGCGTCAGCGTGAACTGCCCGGTCTGGAAGTTGTAGATGTTCGACCCGACGATATCGCCGGGCATCAGGTCCGGCGTGAACTGGATCCGCCCGTAGGCGATCCCAAGCGCCTGGGCGAAGCAGCGCGCGGTCATGGTCTTGGCCGTGCCCGGAGGACCTTCCAGCAGGATATGCCCGCCCGCAAACAAGGCGGTCAGCATCAGGTCGACCGTATCGTGCTGCCCGGTGATCGCCTTGGCCACTTCTTCCCTGATCCGTGTCGCCAGGGCCTTCACATCATCGACGTTCACCGAGCCTCCTTGCCGTCCAGTCATGCAGCCGTTCTGCTGCCTGTTGCATCTGTGTCAGATTCTTCGCCTCGCCGGCCGCTTGCGAGCGCGTCGTGAAGCCGCCGGCTTGCTCCTTATCGCGAGAGTCGAGCCAGTGGTCGAGCGCTTTGCCTTGCAACCCTTGCGGTGCCCCGAGCAGCGCGCCGGCGCGTACCCGCATCAAGGCCGCATAGCGGCCTCCCAGTTCGTCCAGCCGGCCGGCACGCCGCATGAGCATCGCCGTCGTATAGACCCCCGCCCCCGTTGCGGAAGGCAAAGCGGGGCGGGGGGGGGGTGGAGTTTAAACAAAAGAGCCGGGCCGCGCGATT
>NZ_JAMYSQ010000057.1:0-7689 GCF_040321995.1 Mesorhizobium sp. M0207 | reverse complement strand
AAAGGCCGGACATATGGACGCAAGCGATCGAAAACGACGCAAAACAACCGTTGCAGGCAGGGCGCCGTCCACATATGGATCCTGGGGTCTGCGCTGCGTCGCTCCGCTCCTTGCTGCGCCCCAGGATGACGAAGCAATGGGGGAGGTTTGCGACAGCCGAGCTGCCTCAGCCCTTCGGCTTCAGCCCGTCGATGAACAGCTGCTCAAGAAATCTTGCGGCGTCCTCGAAGCGGCCGTCGCCGCCGCGGTCGGGGCCGAGCACGGCGCGCACCTGGACGTCGAAATCGGCATAATGCTGCGTTGTCGCCCAGATCGAAAAGATCAGGTGCCAGGGGTCGGTGCGGGCAATCTTGCCGGCGCGCATCCAGCCCTTGATGACATTGGCTTTCTCGTCGACCAGCGTCTTCAACTCGCCTTCCAGCATCGGCATGATGCGCGGCGCGCCCTGCAGGATCTCGTTGGCGAACAGGCGGCTCTCGCGCGGGAAGTCGCGCGCCATTTCGAGCTTGCGCCTGATGTAGCTGCGCAATTCGGTCAAGGGATCGCCAATGTCGTCGAGCTCGCGCAGCGGCGCCAGCCAGGTGTCGAGAAGCCGCTGCATCAGCGTCTCGTGGATGTCCTCCTTGCGGCGGAAATAATAGAGCAGGTTCGGCTTCGACATGCCGGCGGCTTCGGCGATCTGGTCGATGGTCGAGCCGCGAAAACCGTTGGTGGAGAAGACTTCTAGCGCCGCCTCCAGGATGAGCTCGCGCTTTTCCAGCTGAATGCGGGTGCGGCGAGGAGGGGAGCTTTCGACCGCCCCCGTCACCCCGCAAAACCTTCGCCGTGAGGAGTGTCTGGACCAATTCTCTGGACCAGTTTTTCCTCGCCCTGTGGAGCGCACTTCGAAAGCCGCATTTCCGCTAGTAATCCCTTGACCGCTGATAAGGCGGTGCTAACGTTTGTCCAACCGGTCAAAAATTTGCGTAGCACGAAAACGTCGCGAAGACCAAGCGTTGGAAAGACCAAGCGTTAGCCGCACCGAAACAGGTTACAAGGGGAAGTCTTGGTCATGTCCAACCGGCTGAAAGTCACGCCGAACGATCTCAGCGCATTCTGGATGCCGTTCACGGCAAACCGGCAGTTCAAGCAGGCGCCGCGCATGATGGTGTCGGCCAAGGACATGCACTACACGACCAGCGACGGGCGCAAGGTGCTCGACGGCACCGCCGGCCTGTGGTGCGTCAATGCCGGCCACTGCCGCCCGAAGATCACCGAGGCGATCCAGAGCCAGGCGGCCGAGCTCGACTATGCGCCGGCGTTCCAGATGGGCCATCCGATCGTGTTCGAGCTGGCGAACCGGCTGGTCGACATCGCGCCGAAGGGCATGGACCATGTGTTCTTCACCAATTCCGGCTCGGAATCGGTCGAGACGGCGCTGAAGATGGCAATCGCTTATCACCGCGTAAAAGGCGAGGGCTCGCGCACCCGTCTGATCGGCCGCGAGCGCGGCTATCACGGCGTCAATTTCGGCGGCATCTCGGTCGGCGGCATCGTCACCAACCGCAAGATGTTCGGCACGCTGCTCGGCGGCGTCGATCACATGCCACACACGCATCTGCCGGAAAAGAACTCTTTCACCAAGGGCGTGCCGGAGCATGGCGCGGAACTGGCGAACGAGCTGGAGCGCATCGTCGCACTGCACGACGCCTCGACCATTGCCGCCGTCATCGTCGAGCCGGTGGCCGGTTCCACCGGCGTCATCCTGCCGCCGAAGGGCTATCTCGAGAGGCTTCGCGAGATCTGCACCAAGCATGGCATCTTGCTGATCTTCGACGAGGTCATCACCGGTTTTGGCCGCCTCGGCACGCCGTTCGCCGCCGACTATTTCGGTGTCACGCCGGATATCATGACCACGGCGAAGGGCGTCTCCAACGGCGTCATCCCGATGGGCGCGGTGTTCGTGAAGAAGGAAATCCACGACGCGTTCATGACCGGGCCCGAGCACATGATCGAGTTCTTCCACGGCTACACCTATTCGGGCAATCCGATCGCCTGCGCGGCGGCGTTGGGCACGCTCGACACCTACAAGGAAGAGGGGCTGCTGACGCGCGGCGAGGAACTGGCGCCGTACTGGGAGGACGCGCTGCACTCGCTGAAGGGCGAGCCGAACGTCATCGATATCAGAAACATCGGCCTGATCGGCGCGATCGAGCTGGCGCCGATCGCCGGCCAGCCGACGAAGCGGGCCTTCTCGGCTTTCGTCAAGGCGTTCGAGCGCGGTGCATTGATCCGCACCACCGGCGACATCATCGCGCTGTCGCCACCGCTGATCATCACCAAGGGCCAGATCAACGAATTGATCGACCACGTGCGCGAAGTGCTGAGGGCGGTGGATTGAGGAACGCGCTGCAGCTTTCCCTCCCCCTTGAGGGGAGGGTGGCCGCGAAGCGGCCGGGTGGGGTCGGCGCGGCAGCGCGCCAGCCTGACCTTCGGCCGCATAGGTGCCTGTGATGCCCCGGACCCGCGTGAGCTTCGAAATGCGCCAGAAGGCGCGCGCGCTTCGAGTTCATGCGACCAAAGGCGAATCGCTGCTTTGGTATGAACTGCGCGAATTGAAATCGGCCGGGATGAAATTCCGCCGCCAGTGTCCGATCGGGCCTTATATCGTCGACTTTGCTTGCCTTGCGGTAAAGCTGGTCGTTGAAATCGATGGTGATCTGCACGAACAGGAGAAGGGCAAACGGCACGACGCCGTCCGTGATGCCTATCTGCGATCGCTCGGGTTCGATATCTTTCGCGTCGATGAGCCCGATGTCATAAACAGCGCTTGGCATGTCGCACAGGTGGTCAAGGAGAAGGTCGCGCGCATGTCAGCCGACCCCACCCGACCGCTTCGCGGCCACCCTCCCCTCGAGGGGGAGGGGGACGCTGGCGTGCCACAACCAATGAGGTTTTAGAATATGGCCGCCCCCGGCGAGAATCTGCGAATCAATTCAGACCGTTTGTGGGATTCGATAATGGAGATGGCGAAGATCGGCCCCGGCATTGCCGGCGGCAACAATCGCCAGACCGTTACCGACGAGGACGGCGAAGGGCGGCATCTGTTCAAGCGCTGGTGCGATGAGGCGGGGCTCGAAATGGGCGTCGACGAGATGGGTACGATGTTTGCCCGTCGCGAAGGCACCGACCCCAGCCTGCCGCCGGTCTATGTCGGCAGCCATCTCGACACCCAGCCGACCGGTGGCAAGTATGACGGCGTGCTCGGGGTGCTCGGCGGCCTGGAGGTCGTGCGCTCGCTCAACGATCTCGGCATCAAGACCAAGCACCCGATCGTCGTTACCAACTGGACCAACGAGGAAGGCGCCCGCTTTGCGCCGGCGATGATGGCGTCCGGGGTGTTCGCCGGCGTGCTCGACCAGGCCGACGTCTATTCACATGTCGACAAGGACGGCAAGAAATTCGGCGAGGAGCTCGAACGGATCGGCTGGAAGGGCACCGAGAAAGTCGGTGAGCGCAAGATCCACGCCTTCTTCGAATTGCATATCGAGCAGGGCCCGATCCTCGAGGACGAGGGCATCGACATCGGTGTCGTCACCCATGGGCAAGGGTTGAAATGGCTGCAGGTGACGCTGACCGGCAAGGAGGCGCACACCGGCTCGACGCCGATGCCGAAGCGGCGCAATGCCGGGCTCGGCATGGCGCGGGTGATCGAACTGGTGCACGAGATCGCCATGGACTACCAACCCGACGCCGTCGGCGCGGTCGGCCATATGGAGGTCTATCCGAACTCGCGCAACATCATCGCCGGCCGCACCGTCTTCACCATCGACATCCGCTCGCCGGAAAAGGAAGTGCTGGACGCCATGGACGGCCGCATCCGCGAAGGCATCGACACGATCTGCGACGCGCTCGACATCAAATATCAAATCGAGCAGGTCGGCCATTTCGACCCGGTCACTTTCGACGCGGGCTGCGTCAAGGCTGTGCGGGATGCGGCGGAGCGCCTGGGATATACGCATCGCAACATCGTCTCGGGCGCCGGCCATGACGCCTGCTGGATCAACCGCGTCGCACCCACCGCAATGGTGATGTGCCCCTGTGTCGACGGGCTCAGCCACAACGAAGCCGAGGAAATCACCAAGGAATGGGCAGCGGCCGGCGCCGACGTGCTGTTCCATGCGGTGGTGGACACGGCGGTCATTGTCGAATGATGGGATAGCCTCGCAACGCCGCTCACAAGAAGCGCGAAGAGAATAAGGGAACAACAAAATGTCCAAAGTCATCAAGAACGGCACCATCGTCACCGCCGACCGGACGTGGAAGGCCGATGTGCTGTTCAAGCACGGCAAGATCATCGGCATCGGGCCGGATCTGCATGGCGACCATGAGTTCGACGCCAGCGGCTGCTATGTGATGCCGGGCGGCATCGACCCGCATACCCATCTCGAAATGCCGTTCATGGGCACCTATTCGGCCGATGACTTTGAATCCGGCACCCGCGCGGCCCTTGCCGGCGGCACGACGATGGTCGTCGATTTCTGCCTGCCAGGGCCGCAGCAGTCGCTGCTCGAGGCCCTGCAGATGTGGGACAACAAGACTTCGAAGGCGTCCTGCGACTATTCCTTCCACATGGCGATCACCTGGTGGGGCAAGCAGGTGTTCGACGAGATGGCCACCGTCGTCGACAGGGGCATTACCTCGTTCAAGCATTTCATGGCCTACAAGGGCGCGCTGATGGTCGATGACGACGAGCTCTATTCGTCGTTCCAACGCTGTGCCGATCTTGGCGCGCTGCCGCTGGTCCATGCCGAGAATGGCGACGTGGTGGCGGCGCTGTCGCAGAAGCTGCTGGCGGCGGGCAACAGCGGCCCGGAGGGACACGCCTATTCGCGCCCGCCTGAAGTCGAAGGCGAGGCGACCAACCGCGCCATCATGATCGCCGACATGGCCGGTGTGCCGCTCTATGTCGTGCATGTCTCCTGCGAGCAGGCGCACGAAGCCATCCGCCGGGCGCGCCAGAAAGGCATGCGGGTATTCGGCGAGCCGCTGATCCAGCACCTGACGCTGGACGAGAGCGAATATTTCAACAAGGACTGGGACCATGCGGCGCGGCGGGTGATGAGCCCGCCCTTCCGCAACAAACTGCACCAGGATTCGCTGTGGGCCGGCCTGCAGGCCGGGTCGCTGCAAGTGGTGGCGACCGACCATTGTGCCTTCACCACCAAACAGAAGCGCAACGGCGTCGGCGATTTCACCAAGATCCCGAACGGCACGGGCGGGCTCGAGGATCGTTTGCCGGTGCTGTGGACGACCGGCGTCAAGACCGGCCGGCTGACGATGAACGAGTTCGTCGCGGTGACCTCGACCAACATCGCCAAGATCCTCAACATGTACCCGAAGAAGGGCGCCATCGTCGAAGGCGCGGACGCCGACATCCTCGTATGGGACCCGAAGCGCAAGAAGAAGATCACGGCCAAGAAGCAGCAGTCGGTGATCGACTACAATGTCTTCGAAGGTTTTGAGGTAACCGGCCTGCCGCGCTTCGTCTTCTCGCGCGGCGAACTGTCGATCGAGGAAAACGAGGTCAAGGCGAAGCCCGGCCATGGCGAATTCGTCGCTCGCGAGCCGAACGCGGCGGTCAACCGGGCGCTGTCGACGTGGAAGGAAATTTCCGCGCCGCGCAAGGTGGAACGGACGGGCATCCCGGCGACGGGCGTTTGAGCTTGGCGAGCCACGGAGCGATTATCTCAATGGCCGCGGTGATCCTTGCCGCCGGGCCGGCGGCGGCTGACGTCCTTGCCGGCTCCTTTGGCAATGAGGTCGGTTGCGCTGGTGTACGGCTCGGTTATCAGGACAGCGACGATTATGTCGTGCTGACCGCCGACGGCGTCGAAACCTATGGCAGCGGCTGCCAGTTCGCACAGCGACTGACGGCGGCGCCTGGCACCCTGTTGTTGAGTTCCACCTGTTTCGCCGAGGGCGAGGAGGGCACGACCACGGATGTCGTCAAGGTCATCAATAGGGGAGGGGACGGTTTCTTCGTGACCATTCCCGGCCTTGAGGAGATAGGGCCGCTGAAATCATGTTCGTGACGGTGCCGATGACGACCGCCGCCTCGATGCCGGCGTCAGGCGACCAACCCGTCCAGTTCCGGCAGCAGGACGACGCTTTCCTGTTCGTTGGGATCGGTTCGGGCAATGACCGCCGAGGCGGGGCCGTCGCTCAGATTGGCCGGCAGATGCGGCACGCCGGGGGGAATATAGAAAAGATCGCCGGCCTTGACCACGATATGCTGTTCGAGCCGGTCGCCATACCAGGTATGGACTTCGCCGGAGAGCACATAGATCGCGGTTTCATGGTTTTCGTGCATATGCGCCTTGGCGCGGGCACCCGGCGGCATGGTCAGCAGATGCATGCAGATGCCGGACGAGCCGACTGTTTCGGCGGCGATACCGGCGAAATAACTCAGGCCCTGCTTGCCTTCATAAGAGCTTTCAGGGCGGATAAGATGGCAAGTCGGTTTGGGCGACATCGGGGCAACTCCGGGCGTCTATCTGATGGGACAAGGGCGCGTAGAACTGGGGCGAGTAAAACTGCGGCGAGTAGGACTGGGCGAGTGGAAAGCAACATCGGGGTAAAATCAATGGGATTCCGGCCGGCGCCGCAGTGGCCGGAAGCGACAGGCTACGGCCGATGACGGGAGTATCGCCAGCC
The DNA here is from genome assembly GCF_040321995.1 of Mesorhizobium sp. M0207. Classification (NCBI taxonomy): domain Bacteria; kingdom Pseudomonadati; phylum Pseudomonadota; class Alphaproteobacteria; order Hyphomicrobiales; family Phyllobacteriaceae; genus Mesorhizobium; species Mesorhizobium sp. M0207. Next base: position 993 of record NZ_JAMYSQ010000057.1, on the reverse strand, counting down.
GTTGTTTCGGCAAGCAAGCTTGGCCTGACCTTCCAGACCAATGATGGTCCGGTACAGGCGCTGTCGAATGTCGACCTGACGATCGGCAAGGGGGAATTCGTGTCTTTCATCGGGCCCTCCGGCTGCGGCAAGACGACCTTGCTGCGCGTCATCGCCGATCTGGAGAAGCCGACATCGGGAGCCATCTCCGTCAACGGCATGACGCCCGAGCAGGCGCGCCAGAGCCGCGCCTATGGCTATGTCTTCCAGGCGGCCGCACTTTATCCGTGGCGCACGATCGAGCGCAATGTGGCACTGCCGCTGGAGATCATGGGCCTGTCCAGAGCGGAGCAGGCGGCGCGCATCAAGCGAACCCTCGACCTTGTCAATCTCAGCGGCTTCGAGAAGAAATACCCCTGGCAGCTTTCGGGCGGCATGCAGCAGCGCGCCTCGATCGCGCGGGCGCTCGCCTTCGACGCCGACCTTTTGTTGATGGACGAGCCGTTCGGCGCGCTGGACGAGATCGTGCGCGATCACCTCAACGAACAGCTGCTGGAGCTTTGGGAGCGCACCAACAAGACTATCTGCTTCGTCACCCATTCGATCCCCGAGGCGGTCTATCTGTCGACGCGCATCATCGTCATGTCGCCGCGCCCGGGGCGTGTCAGCGACGTCATAGAATCGACGCTGCCGAAAAAGCGACCGCTCGATATCCGCGAGACGCCGGAGTTCCTGGCCATCGCGGCACGCGTGCGCGACGGCCTGAGGGCGGGGCACAGCTATGATGATTGAGGGCGCGCGCGACGGGCTTGCGCGTTCGACGCAGGAGGTGCCTCCGCCCCGCGAGGGAGCGGTCAACAATGCCTTCGTCATCCTAGGGCGGAGCCGCCGCGAAGCGGCGTGCGCAGACCCTAGGATCCATATGTGGACGGCGCCCTGCCTGCAACGGTTGTTTTGCGTCGTTTTCGATCGCTTGCGTCCATATGTCCGGCCTTTGAGCACGGTCCTTGCGGC
>NZ_JAMYSQ010000056.1:0-8185 GCF_040321995.1 Mesorhizobium sp. M0207 | reverse complement strand
ACCCAGACCCTCGAGCGCATCGCCAATGGCTGGCCAAACAGCGCTATCGAGGCGCTCATGCCTTGGAACTACCATCGCTGAACGGCATCAGCTACCCGCTTACTCTTGATCGACGTCCCCGTACGATCCAACAGCAAAAGCAAAGGAGTCGTCCCCCTCGTCAGATTTGCTCGCGATGGCGGCAACTCGCTGAACATCCACATGGCTGTCAACGCGAACATTGAAGAGTATTCGGCCTCCAGATTTATCGGCGCAGTCGCCTGCTACGGTATCGAAGCTGGCCGCCGGAAAATCTGCCGCTTGGACAATCATCTCGATCAAAACCGTCTCAAGTTGTGGCGTGCTACCTCGGCTGATCGGCATCGTCTATCCCGGAGAGTCTGGCAGGGCGACGGGCATCACCTATGACGCGTTTGGCCGGCGCACGGCCACCACCAACACGCCGGCCGGCGGCGGCTCTGCCGTTACCACCTTGTATACCCGGTGTGGCAGCGTGATCTGCCAGGCGCGCGATGCAGGCGACATTCGCCAATCTGTTCAGAGGCGTATTCCGTATCCACAGCTATGATCAATGCTCTTCCGGTAAAGGTGTAGGACGCGATGCCCGTGACTTGCCTGTCGCCAATTTTAGAAGTTTTAGAATAGTCGCATGGGGTCCGCGAAGGCCAGACTCCGCCAGTGCCTGAAGGTCAGCTAGTGAGGCGCGCAACGAAGGACCGGCAGTGGCGCAAGACGGACTTTCGCAAAAAACAGCTGTTATAGTGCTCGGCTGGCGGAGATAAATGATCCGGTTCGGCGCAGGCACGGTGGAGGGCTGTCATGCCGCTCAAGGTCATCGGAACGGGTTTCGGGCGCACCGGAACTGACTCCATGCGAGAGGCGCTCAACCTGTTGGGCTTCGGACCCTGCCATCACATGTTCGAATTCGATGGGAGCGCCATTCAGAAGCAGCGCTGGAGGGCCTTAGCCAAAGGTGCGTCGGCAGACTGGGAGAGTCTGTTTGAGGGCTACTCATCCTGCGTGGACTGGCCCTCCTCTTATTATTGGCGCGAATTGATCGAAGCGTATCCGGAAGCACGGATCGTTCACACGGACCGCTCGGCCGAAAGCTGGTGGACAAGTATCGAAAGCGCGTTTCAGGTGACGCGCCGCGGTCAGGTCGAACCGGACTCTCTGGGGGGGACCCTCGTTTTCGGCAAGGTCTTTGGAGGACGCGTCGATCGCGCTCACGCGATAGCCGTCTACGAATCACATCGGCACGACGTACTCACCACTGTGCCGCCTGGCCGACTGCTCGTGCATGTACTCGGGCAAGGATGGGAGCCGCTATGCCGCCATCTTGGCGTCCCGATCCCGGAGCAGCCGTATCCTATGCGGAACAGCGCCGAGGAATTCCGGCGGCGGGCCGAGACACGCTAAATGGGTCTGCTTGAACCAAGGCGAAGCCGCCCTCCACGGCCGAAATGCGGCGCGATGCGATCGTTCACTGTGCCGTGCGGGTTCGAACCCGGCACGACGGCGAAAGTGACACGGCTGGATCCGGTTGTGCCGCCACTCAATGCACGACTTCTCTACCTCGGGGCAAAGCGACGGCAACGCCACAGCTAAAGCAGATGGCCGGAAAGGCAGTTCAGTCAGTGGTCGTCGCCTGCGGCCGGCAAAGATGGACCTGGCGGGCCAAATTCCGCCACGTCATTTTGCGAACGCGAACGCGTCCCAAAGATACGTTCAGCCCTCGAGGCCAGCAAGTCGTGGTTGATGACGTCCGCGTGCGTCGTCAGCATGCCGTGCGGGTAACCCGTATAGACCTTCAGAGTGCCGTTCTTCAGAAGTTTGACCGACAGCCTGCCCGAATCCTCGATCGGCACGACCTGTCATCGTCGTCATGCATGACCAGCGTGGGCACGGTGATCTTCTTCAGATCCTCAGTGAGAAGGCCTTGATGGCTTCATAGTGAGGCTTGGCGCTACTCATCATGGTAAGACCGTATGTCCGCCTCTGCGATGAGGTGGCTCGCCCTACAGTGCGCGTCCGAGCGTTGCTCCGGGCGGGCCGAGCCGATCCTCACCACAGGAGGACGAGCCACCTCATCGGCAGAGGCGACATACAGTTTTCCCAACATGCCCTGATGCTACCAATTCTGAATCACGCAACACAACAAAAGGCCTTCTTCGTTCAATCGACGGCGATTCGAGCTATTAGGGCCGTCTGCGAGTCTTTATGCTCCTCATCGAAGCGGATCGGCAGCGACACGCCGACGTCGGCATGGCTCAGTGCAACAACGTTCACGGAGGACGACATGTGTAGGATGATCATGGCAGTGCTAGGTCTGCTGCTCGCTAGCTTGCCGGCCACGGCGCGGGTCGTCCCATTCCCGCCAGGCTTCAAGACGCAATCGATCGAAACCAACGGCACGAGCCTTAATGTCCGCATCGGGGGACAGGGCCCCGCCGTCGTGCTGCTACACGGCTTCGGCGACAGTGGCGACATGTGGGCGCCTGTTGCGGCAAAGTTGATGCAAGATCACACCGTAATCGTGCCAGACCTGCGCGGCATGGGACTGTCCGCCCATCCCGACACCGGTTACACAAAGAAAAACCAGGCCGTCGACATTGCCGGTATCCTCGACCATCTGAAGATCGAGAAGGCCGACCTCGTCACCCACGATATCGGCAACATGGTGGGTTACGCTTTCGTCGCCCAGTATCGCGACCGAGTCACCCGCTGGGTTGTGATCGATGCGCCGCTGCCGGGCATCGGCGATTGGGACAACATCATCCGCCTGCCGTTGCTGTGGCATTTCAACTTTCGTGGTCCCGACATGGAGCGGCTGGTAGCAGGGCGCGAGCGTATCTATCTCGACCGTTTCTGGAACGAGTTGTCAGCCAATCCGAAGGCCATCGACGAAGCAACGCGCAAGCACTACTCCGTACTTTACGCGCGACCTCACGCCATGCACGACGCCTTCGAGCAATTCGCCGCCTTTAACCAGGATGCGGCGGACAACAAGGCGTTGTTGGCGAAGGGCGGCAAAGTCTCGATGCCGGTGCTAGCCGTTGGCGCTGAAAAGTCTTTCGGCACGGCCCAGGCAGACGATCTACGCTATGTCGCGACCCATGTGACTGTTGGGATCGTACCGGGCTCCGGTCACTGGATCATGGAGGAAAATCCGGACGCCACGGTCAAGCTCATCACGGACTTCCTCGCCAAGTAGCCTATCCGCTGCCCGCTAAGGCCGGCGCGCAAACCCGACGGAGAGATACAATGACCAGCCAGCCCATGCTGGCCAGGACATCTTCTGACGCCGAGCAATTTTGTCGTCGTGAGCATCGACCATTAGCCGATCCAAGATGGCGTCCGTTGCCTTGATGGATCGGCGGACCCTGGTGTCCAATATCGTCGCTGTGGCGAAAATCGCGAAACTCTACAGCGCGCCCGCTGGTGGAGAACATCTTTTGGCCGCCGTGCAAGGAAGCCGTCGAGGCTCATCCAGTCGACGGGATTTGTGCCAGCGCCTGGCCGATGAACTCCAAATAGAGATGCAGCTCTTCAGGCAAGAAGACGGGCCCGCAGCGTTCCGTGGGGGGTCGCTGGCGATGCTATGGCAAGAACGGTCATCACGATCACTCCTCTTGCCCAGCTTCGCCGATCTGCACGCGAGATTTCCATCCCCAGAAATGAGTATTGACTTCCGTCTGTGGATGCCTGCGCCGGCAAGTGGCCCGTAGCGATAAGGACGGTTCTCGCTGTTTGAGGACCGCAACGCGTTGGCGAGTCCAGTCTGAGCGATCAAGCGCGCGCTCTGGACGAGCTCCCGTCCTCACAGAATGTTCGCCCACCGGGACAAACGTGACGCAACGGAACGGATGGTTCACCCGTAAAGTCTTGGGGAGGTTGCGAAAGGAGACCAGCATATGACCTACGAACGAGACGTCGGCACGTTCGAAGAGCCCGTGACCGTTTTGCTGTCCTCGGGCAAAGTCAGTGTTTCGAGCACCCGCGAAGCCGCCGAAATGCTGCTTTACCGCTGGCCCATTGGAGAAACCGCGCGCCGCATCCAGGCTCGTATGGCATGCATGAAGGTTCTCGGCGGCGGCAGCGCACCGGATGTAGCGCGCGTGGCATTTCTCAGCGCCGCCAAGGAAGCGAAAATCCTGAACGCCTGACATCGTCAATGCGTGCCCCACCACTGTCCATCATGCATCACTCTTGCAGCAAACATCCTGCGTCGATCATGCGGAGACGCCGAATGCTTGCGCGAGAAGGCTGGAGCCGCGGATCTGCACTCTACGTGGACGTATCACCGCTCCGGGCAAAGCGGCCTATGGATCAAAACTTACGTGGAAACCTGCCCCACCAAACCTTGTCTGGCAAACGCATGTCGGCCCTGCCGATTTCGTTGCGAGGGCCAAGCTGGATCGCGCGCACTCGGTCTTCATCGCGTGTTTTCGAAAGAGTTCGTGAGAAGGCAACGGGTCAAGTAGTTCAGTGTTCGATCTGGAGGAATTGAAGCTGCTCGGCCTCGATCCGACAGGCAATCGATTACGGCCCAGGCGTGACTACCGATAAACCTCATTCCCGTTAATCTCCGGCCCCTGTTTCGAGGCAAGAGAATCGCATGCGCGGCCTCGTCGAGGAATTCCGAACGTATGGGCATGTATGGGGCCCTGTCGGGCCGCGACATCTACTTAATGTCTACTTTAGACAGTCGCCGCGAGCATAATTTTTGATAACAGGTCAGGGTCGCGGGATGCCGAGCCGCTTGAAATACCGAGTTGTGCGGGTGCTCGCGATCGTCCCGCCTCAACCGCGCAAGTGCGCCATCATCGCCGGCGAGCGCCATAGCCAAACCGGGAGCGCTTATTCTCGACGGAGCACCGGGCATTGTCTGATTGTGAAGACGGGGCTTGATCACCAGCCGCCTGAGTGTGTCGTCGCTTGCGTTGTAGTCGTGCCTGAACAGATCAATGACCCTCTGGACCGTGATCGCCTCTGCCCATGGCAGGTAGAGCGGCCGAAGCCGTTCGCCTGTTTCTGGCGCTGTTTTGACAGGGAGTGCATTGGTCATTCGGCCCATAGCGCTTTTCTGCGGCCCGCCGTTTCGCCCGACATCAGGGAACGATATCGCCCCCCATGTATTAGAAACCCATGGACACTATGGAACCCCACGGCCACGGGATGGCGGCCGATATTTTGACATCGGAAGTTGCCAATGCCAGGCAGCGCATCCACCGGACCGAGCTCGCGCTTCAACGCACTGAAGAGATGCTGGCCGAAAATCTCGCGCTGTGCAGCAGGATACGAACTGCGGTCGAGGCCGCAGACCGCTTGATGGAGATCGATCCCCCCAGCTTTGACCGACGTCGCGTGGGTTGAACTGCGCCGGCGTTTCGCGGCCTTGCGGCACCCTGCCGCAAGAGCCTGCCCTATTGGCAGCGTGAGCAACATTGGACAGAAGCATTCCAACGTTCACGATGTGCAACGCCGACGCCAGACCGGCACGAATCTTCAGTTCAAAGAGCGAGGATAATGCTGCGGCAAACGAAGGTGGCACGGGGGGGTCTTCGCGCGAGCCGGTTATGCGATCTCCCGCTCAGAAATTTATACTTAATATTCCGACGTCCTGATGGAACCCATTCGTTGCGGGCGAGTTGCGGCTCATTGGGAGGGACTTCCATGGCAACCAGCAACAAAGCAGACCATCAGTCTGTCTCCGAAGCGTTTCGGAAACTGATCCGTTCCGAGGGCTATCGTCATAACGTACAAACGTTCTTAAATCTGGGGGTCGAACCAGAACTGCCGCCAACCCTACAGTCATTACTTGCGGCTATTGATCGGGCCAAAGAGGGGCCGACCGAAGAAGTCCTTAGCGGGCTGGCTGAGCTCAAAGCGGAAGAGTACAGAGGCTCGCTCCGTACTTGTTTCTCTGGTTCCGGCTAAGAGATTTCCATCAAACATTCTTCTTGATTTTTCCCGACTCTCCGTGAAAGAGACCATCGCAGCGGTGCGCCGAGCCGGGCCGCATCTGGTGGAAAGTGACTGCGCGCTGGTCGAGCTTATTGTCGAGATTGGCCCAGCCTTTGGCCTGTTCGTCGCGTTCGACCTTCGCGAATAGCCACATGGCAACCCATTGGTTCAACCCTCTATGAGATCGAGAGCGGCACGGGGAACTTCGCGCGAGCTGGTCATCCAATCCCGGCTCAGAGATTCTCACCAAATTATTCGCTTCCCCTTCGGAACCCTTTCACAACGAAAGTGTTTCAGACCGAATGTGGGAACGACCTTATGCCGGCACGACCAACAGCAGGGACAGCCTTTCAACGGCTGATCAGCTCAGAAGATAATCGTCAGATGCTCCGCAACAGGCTTGGTCTCGAAGTCGACGAGAAACTGCCGGCGTCCCTTGCTGCATTGTTGCAGGAGCTTGAGCGGCGAGAGCAGGTCGAGGTTGATTGGAGCGCCATCACTTTGGCAGCGCGGGCTTCTATGGCCTTCGACGAACCAGAAGGAAGCTTCAGTGACCCTCATGGCCATGCTGCGTAGGGGACGTGCCTTCCGAGGGATGATCAGTTCGGAAGACTACTGCCGGAAGCTGCGCAGGCTCCTAAGGTTTGTAGGCGAACCAACTCTGACACCGACGCTTGCCACACTGGCGCGGGAGCTTTCAGAGCAGTCTGAGCTGCGGAAGCTGGAATCGGCCGACAAAATTCCATAGTTGCCCGACATTTCCCCACATGACAACCCACTGGTTCAACCCTCCGATCCCTGTCAAGACTGAGCGTCTCGGGATCATCCGCAATGTCAACAACGCCGAGGCAGCCGGCGAGGAACTGATGAACTGGACCAAGCGTGGCCCTTGTGGGACGTCGCGGTGCGTGTTTGCATGGCCGTGATTTTCGACGAGATGGAACCTGAGAAGGCTCGCAAGGCGTTCCTGGCTGCTGCAAAGAGGAGGGGACGTTACTCCCCCCAATGGCAACTAGCTAACTTGGATGGCGGTAAAGATTCTCTGACCAACACCGCCTTCGCGAAAGGAGCCCGCCGCCGGTGAGGAAGAGAGGCGACGGACCCGCCCACAGCGGCTGCACATCACGAAGAATCCGCTGCCGCCTCTAAACCCGCGAGGGCCTACATCGTTCCGTTAGCTGCGGCTAAACGGGGTTGGTCGGCGGGCTCTTGCGGCTTTAAGTTCCTCTTATGGGTCCTCTCTGGTTCTCTCTGACTTCGGATAGGAGGCGCGGGGGTCGCTTTCGCCGCTTCGGCGGTCCCGTCCGGCTGTGCTTTTCGGACAAACGCAAGGTATGAGTCCGAAGTATGCTACAATTTTCGGACACGCGTTGGCGGCCTCCATCGTCCTTCGGACGTGGCGCTCGGCCACCAGGCCGCGCGGCTGGTTGTCATCGTCCTCGGCTTCAATTCACATAGTGGCTACGCAGGTATTATTTGAGAAGTTGCACAGCGCATGGAATTTCAAAGGATACACGGCCTTCGCGCTAATACGATAGCATCCCACCTTCCAGCTTCTCAAATTAAGCGCCTATCCTGACGCCAGTGTCCGTAAGGACCACCTGTCCTGGCATTGCCTATCAGTGCAACGACTTCGAGCGGGCCGCCGAGCCGCTGAGCAACTGTTGCACAGGACCAAGCAGCGTGGCCCAAATGGCTCAGCGCAGTGCAGCTCTGCCAGCATGCCTTTGATCGATCAGGTGAAACGCGAAGTGGTCCGCGGGGCGTTTCTCGAAACGGCCAAGGAACAAGGAAACCTACTGCCTCGTTAGCATCTGCGACTGAAAGCCCTACTCTCGGCCGGGCTCGAATCTAACAAAGAGCATCGTCGGCTCTGCAGCATGGCGGCGGTCATGGAACTGGCAAGCGAGGACCCATTGGCTTGTCCGACTATCGTTGCGCCTTCAGCGATACCCTCCGGCGAAGGCCGCCTTGCGAGAGGACGGCACGGTAGCGAGGCTGCGCTCTTAAGGTCGCCCTTACGAGCGAAGTTAACAGCACAGCATGAGCCATGTGACGTTATTGACCGGGCCTGAGCGTCGTCGTCGTTGGCGTGAAGAGGATCAGTGCCGGATCCTGGCCGCGGCATTCGCGCCCGGGGCCACAGTGGCGGCGGTAGCGCGTCAGTACGATGTCGCGACCAGCCTGATCTATAAGTGGCGCCGCACGGTGAGAGCCC
>NZ_JAMYSQ010000055.1:0-9043 GCF_040321995.1 Mesorhizobium sp. M0207 | reverse complement strand
GCATCCCGAACCTCCCGGCGCAAAGCGCGCCAAACTGTTCGCGATGTCCTCGCACACCTGTTCGCGATGTCTCCGGTCCAAACACCCCCTTGAGGGGGAGATGTCGCCGAAGGCGACTGAGGGGGTCGGTACGTCTTGACGCGACTCTCCTAACCGACAGAACAGGCTGGAGCTCCGCGCGCGGCGACCCCCTCTGGCCTGCCGGCCATCTCCCCCTCAAGGAGGGAGATTGGCAGCTTGGCCGCAGTGCCAACCTGACGCGATTTTCTTGACGTACAGCAATTTTGTTCTTGCTTTGTGCCGGCAGCTATGCTACTAATCTCCCTATAGTGTCAATTGGCCCCGAAGACCCGCCCGCCGAGGCGGGTTTTTTATTTTCGGCCCTTACAGGCGAGTTCCCACCCAGCCCCACCATGGACGGGATTTCCACCACCCTGCCGGGCTGATAGGCTCGGCCTGTCTGCGGAGGACACGGCGATGCCGATCAATCTCGACGAGTTGAAGAATGCAACCAACCTGCGCTCCAAGCGCGATGGCGGTTCGTTCATTGCGCCGGTCGACGGCACGGCGCATGTCTCGGGCGAGCGCAGCGTGCCGCTGCTCAACCTGACCATCCCGGCGCTGTTTGCCGATACGGTCGGCAAATATGGCACGCTCGATGCCGCCGTCTTCGTCGAGCAGCATAAGCGCTTTACCTGGGACGAACTGTCCGACACGGTCGATGCGCTCGCCGCCGGCTTCCTGGCGCTCGGCCTCGAGAAAGGCGACCGCGTCGGCATCTGGTCGCCGAACCGCTGGGAATGGCTGGTGACGCAATTCGCCACCGCCCGCATCGGCCTGGTCCTGGTCAACATCAACCCGGCCTACCGGCTGGTCGAGCTGGAATATGCCTTGAACAAGGTCGCTTGCCGAGCGCTCGTCACCGCCGCCACATTCAAGAGTTCCGACTATCTCGGCATGATCGAAACGCTGGCGCCGGAGATCGCCAAGGCCACCCCCGGCAAGCTCGACGCCAACAGACTGCCGGCGCTGAAGACCGTCATCCGCATGGACGAGGACAATTCGCCGGGCATGTTCAATTTCGCCGACGTGCTGGCGATGGCCGGCCGCGACGAGCATGACCGGCTCGACCGGATTTCAGCGGGGCTGAAACCGGACGACGCCATCAATATCCAGTTCACCAGCGGCACGACCGGCGCGCCCAGGGGCGCGACGCTGACCCACAACAACATCGTCAACAACGGCAATTTCGTCACCGCGGCAATCCGGCTCACCGTCGACGACCTGCTGTGCATCCCGGTGCCGCTCTATCATTGCTTCGGCATGTCGATGGGCACGATGGGCTGCGTCACCAAGGGCGCGACCATGGTTTTCCCCAGCGAGGGGTTCGATGCCGGCGCCACGCTGAGGGCGGTGGCAACGGAACGCTGCACCGCGCTCTACGGCGTGCCGACCATGTTCGTCGGCCTGCTCGACCATCCGGAGTTCGCCTCCTTCGATCTCACCAGCCTGCGCACCGGCATCATGGCCGGCTCGCCATGCCCGATCGAGGTGATGAAGAAGGTGGTGTCGCTGATGCATATGGCTGAGGTGACCATCGCCTACGGCATGACCGAGACCAGCCCGGTGTCGTTCCAGAGCAGCGTCGACGATCCCCTGGAAAAGCGCGTCTCGACCGTCGGCCGCGTCCATCCGCATGTCGAGGTCAAGGCCATCGACGCCGAAGGCGCCACCGTCGCGGTCGGCGCGCCGGGCGAGCTGTGCACGCGCGGCTATTCCGTGATGAAGGGCTATTGGGACGACGAGCAGAAGACCCGCGAGGCCATCGACGCCGACGGCTGGATGCACACCGGCGACCTCGCCACCATCGATGCCGAGGGCTATTGCAACATCGTCGGCCGGGTCAAGGACATGGTCATCCGCGGCGGCGAGAACGTCTATCCACGCGAGGTCGAGGAGTTTCTCTATCGCCACCCGAAGGTCAAGGAGGTGCAGGTGTTCGGCATTCCCGACCCGAAATACGGCGAGGAGCTGTGCGCCTGGATCGTGCTGAAGCCCGGCCAGATCACCACCGAGCAGGAGATCAAGGCCTTCTGCGCCGGCCAGATCGCCCATTTCAAGATACCGCGCTACATCCGCTTCCGCACCGAATTGCCGATGACGGTGACCGGCAAGCCGCAGAAATTCCTGATGCGCCAGGCGATGGTCGACGAACTGGGACTGGTGACGCAGAAGACGGCTTGAGGGCGCGCTTCGGGCTTTCGCAGGGTTCGCAGACGAGGCTTGCCCAGAAGAGGCTTGCAAAAGGGGCTTGCGGAAGGGGCTTGGAATGAGTGGTTTCGCAAGATCGGCGGTTTCCTACGGCATGCCGTTGGCCGCGCTGGCGATGGCTGTCGCGGTCAGGGCCAGCGGGGTGTCGGTCGACGAAGGGTCGCTGGGCACCAGGATATTTATCGGCGCGCTGTCGAGCGCGATCATGTTCACCACCATTTTCGTGGTGCTCGACCACGCCGAGGCGGTGGCCCGGCGGGTGGGCGAGCCGTACGGCACGTTGGTGCTGACCATCGCCGTGACGGCAATCGAAGTGTCGATCATCGTTTCCATCATGCTGCACGGCGCCAACAACCCGACGCTTGCACGCGAATCCGTGTTCTCGACGGTGATGATCACGTCCACCGGCGTCGTCGGCATGTGCCTGACGTTTGGCGGCTGGCGCCATCGCAAGCAGGCAATCGTCCGCCAAGGAACCAGCGCCTATCTGGCGGTACTGGTCGCGCTGAGCGTCATGACGCTCATTCTGCCGACCTACACGCGAACCACCGATCCCGGCACGTTCTCGGCGGCGCAACTCGGCTTCGTCAGCGTGCTTTCGGTGCTGCTTTATGCCGGTTTTCTGTTCGCGCAGACTGTCCGCCACCGCGACGATTTCATCGACGGGCAAGCACATGGCGCCGCGGTGCGAGCCGACGCTCACGAAAGCGTCGCCGCCGGCGCCGTTCTCCTGCTGATCGGGCTGATCGGCATCGTCATGCTCGCCGAACAGGTCGCCGCCAGCGTCGAGGACGCGCTCGTCGCCTACCAGGTGCCGCAGGCCGATGCCATTGTCGGCGCAATGATCGCCGCGCTGGTCTTGATGCCGGAGGCCATTTCGGCGGTTCGTGCCGCGCTCAGCAACGAGCTGCAGCGCGGCCTGAACGTCGCCATGGGCTCGGCCTGCGCGACGATCGGTTTGACAATACCCGGCATAGCCGCCGCCAGCCTGCTGACCGGAAGAGGCCTGACCCTGGGCCTGCCGGCGACCGACACGGTGCTTTTGGTCCTGGCGCTTTTCATCTGCAATGTGAGCTTCGGCACGGAGAGGACGACGTTCCTGACCGGCTTGGTGCACCTCGTGGTATTTTTTACCTGGGTGTTTTTGATATTTGTGCCGTGAGGGTTGGGGGGCGAGCAAGGGGGCAGGCAGATTCTGACGACTGTTTCTCGGCCGAGCAGCCACACGTTTTCCGCACCGAGTTCCGAAGTAGGCAAGCCGCACAAGTTCGGCAAAGACGGCGTGAGGGGTGGGCGCCAATTTTTCTCCTTTGCGCCATGGGCGGACGCTTAGCACCAAGGCCTTGAACGTCTCGATAGGGGCCGCGAGCGGATTGGCAGCTTCTGGCTTCGCAACGAAGATTGCAGACATTCAACCCGCTGGATGGAGGTCGTGAACTGACCCAAGGCGACATTCCTCAGACTGTCCGTTTCCACCGAAGCGGGGCGATGCGGCCGATCAAGCGCCCTTTCGGGTTCGAAAGCTGTTAGGGTAGGATGATAAACGATGTGCCGCAGGAGCGGGGATGCCCGTCGATCGCGTTCAGCGGAAAGTAGCTGCCATCCTCGCTGCCGACGTGGTGGGGTTCAGCCGACTTGTCGGCAAAGATGAAGAGACGACCCTTGCTACCCTGAAGGTCCATCGACAAGCGATCGACAAGCTAATTGCCGGCTACGATGGACGCATCTTCGGAAGCGCAGGCGACAGCGTCATCGCAGAATTCGCCAGCGCGATAGGTGCGGTTCGGTGCGCTATCGACATCCAGTTGGCGATCGATCGGCTCAACGCCGACTTGCCTGGGCCAGGGCGCATGCGATTCCGGATTGGAGTCAACCTCGGCGACGTGGTGGTTGATGGCGACAATCTCATGGGTGACGGTGTGAATGTCGCCGCCCGCCTTGAGGGGCTGGCGCTTCCGGGCGGCATCTGCGTCTCTGACGCTATCCAGATGCAAGTTCGCGACCGTCTTGCAGCAGATTTCGTTGACCTGGGTGAGCAGCGCCTAAAGAACATTGCGCGGCCGGTTCGGGCTTTTCGCGTGCCCGTCACGTCTGAGGAACCAACTAGCTCGCCGTTTCGCGGCCTCGACAGTTTCGATTTCGAGCACGCCGATCTCTTCTTCGGGCGGAGCCGTGCGATCGCTATCTGCACTGAGCGACTGGAGCAGCTCGCGGTCGCGGGCAAGTGCTTCCTGCTCATCTACGGGATGAGCGGCTCCGGCAAGTCCTCGCTCGTGCGCGCCGGGCTGATTCCGGCCGTCACGCAACGTGGCGCGGTGCCGGGCATCTTGCTCTGGCGGCGTTGCGTCATGCGTCCGTCCGAGGGACCTGACGCGATCACGTCTCTGTCAGCGGCGTTGCTCCGCGCCGAAGCCTTGCCCGAACTTGCCGAAAACGGGACGGCGACCGAGTTGGCGGCGACGTTTCGGAACAATCCCGATCGGGCGCTGGCTTTTGTCCGCTCGGCGCTCGCCTCGACCCCCTCCAGTGGCGGCCCGGGTAAGGCGCGTCTGGTCCTAGCCGTCGATCAGATGGAGGAACTCTTCACAACCGAAACGGAACCAGCCTCGCGCGCTTTGTTCGTGCGATTGCTTTCAGCGTTCGCCACTAGCGGACTTGTATGGGTGATCGCGACGATTCGCGGCGACTTCTTCCATCGGTGCGGCGAGGTCCCGGGTTTCTCGGCATTGAAGGATGGCCTGAGCAGCTACGAACTCTTGCCTCCGACCGGGGCCGAGATTTCGAAGATCATCCGTGAACCCGCAAGCGCGGCGGGCCTGCGCTTTGAGGAAACGAAAGACCGCGGCCGACTGGAGGACGTGCTTCAGGAGGCGACAGCGGCCGACCCGGTTCCCTACCACTGCTCGAGTTCGTGCTCGAAGCACTTTACCAAGCCGGCCGAGCAGAACGCCTGCTTACCTTCGCAGCCTATCGTGCGCTTGGAGGCCTCGAGGGCGCGATCGCGCGCCGGGCCGACGAAGTGGTCGAGGCGTTGTCGCCCACGGTTCAGGATGCGCTGCCAACCGTCCTTCGCGCGCTGACGACGGTTCGTCTCGGCGACAATTCAGTCGCCGCGGCCCCGGCGGTCCGCGACAACATGGCGCGAACGCCCGCACAAGCTGCACTTCTCGACGCGTTGATCGCGGCTCGGCTTCTCGTTTCCGACGAGAACCTTGAAGGGCAGGCAGTCGTCCGCGTCGCCCACGAGGCGCTTTTGAGCCGTTGGCCCCGCGCGCGCGACATCGTCAACGCTGATCGAAGTTTTCTGGAGACGCGTGCCCGGCTGCGAACCGATGCCGGCCGCTGGCATGCCGACAACAGGAATCCCGACCTGCTTCTGCCCGCCGGCATACGACTTGCCGAGGGCGAGGAATTGCTAGTGTCGCGGCGAGAGGACGTCGACGATCAAGTAGCTCAGTATGTAGAAGCATCATTGTTGGCTCAGATGGCGGTCGCGGAAAGGGAGCGACAGGCCGATCGTGCGCGCATAGAGGCCGAAGAGGCGACCAAACGGGAGCGCCTTGAGCGCGAAGCGGAACGCCGCAGCCTGGTGGCGGAAGCGGCGACACGGCTTGCGCGCCGCACGCGTTACACCGCTATTGTCGCCTTTGCATTGGCGGTCGTGGCAGGCGCCGGCGCGATCGCCGGATTCTGGGGACAACACGAGGCCAGCCTTCAGGCAGAGCGCGCCGACGAGAATGCCCAGGACGCAATAGCGGCGAGAGACCTCGCGCTGCGCAACCAGTCACGGTCGCTCTCGTCGATCTCGCTGCAACTGTCGTCCGCCGGGGACAGCGAGCTTGCCATCCTTCTGGCGCTGGAGGCCCTTCCCAAGAAGGGAGAAACGACCGAACGGCCCTATGTGACCGAGGCCGAAGCCGCCCTGTTCAGAGCTCTGTCCGGGTATCAGGAACTCGCCGTCCTTCGCCATGAAGATGCCGTCACCCACGGCGCTTTCAGTCCGGAAGGAGACCGCGTCGTTACATCTTCCTTCGATCAGACCGCGCGAGTTTGGAACACCGCCGACGGAAAGGCGCTTGCCATCCTCAAGGGCCATAAAGGCGTGCTAAAGTTGGCAGTGTTCAGCCCGGACGGAAGACAAGTCCTCACTGGCTCGGTCGACGGCACTGCAAGGGTCTGGGATGCGGCGACCGGCAAGCAGCTCTACGTCCTCAATCAGACCGGTGACGTCCACGCCGCGATTTTCAGCCGCGACGGAACGCGGATCTTTACTGCTTCGGAGTTTGCCGCGCCGACGATCTGGAACGCTCGGGACGGCACCGAGATTGCCAGATTGCCGGGAGCCAGTTGGCAATCTACCGTTCTTGCGGTGAGTCCCGACGGTCAAATGCTTGCTTCCGTCCAGTTCCACGGAGACGTTCAAATTTGGAATGCGAACGACGGCACTCCGATCGGCACGATTCCGGTTCGCGGAGACAATGTTACTGGCATCGAGTTTAGTCCGAACGGGACCCAACTCCTGACCGTCGCCTGGACTGGCACGTCTCGTCTTTGGAGTCTGGCGGATCTGTCGGGACTTGCCGCTCTCCCCGGATCACCGAGTGCTGGCCATCAAGGGACCTTCAGTCACGATGGCCGCCTTGTGGCAGTCGTTGCCATCGACGGATCCGCCCGTCTTTGGAATACAAGGACAGGTGAGTTGATCCGCATATTCGGCCAAGAAACCAGGGCAAGCGCGCTCAATGCCGGAATCTCCTATCAATATCTCGACGTCAACGGCGCGTTCAGCCCTGACGGCGAACTTTTCGCCACCGCGTCGGTGAACGGCGTTTCCCGTATCTGGGACGTCAAGAGCGGCTCGCAGGTCTCGATCCTCCACGGGCATAGTGCGCTGATCGAGGAGGTCGCCTTCAGCCCCGATGGCCGTCGCCTTCTCACGGTGTCGCACGACGGAACCGCGCGCATCTGGGACGTCGACGGTGTGCTAACGACCACGTTGCGTCACGAAACCGCGCGCAGGTTCGCAGTATTCAGTGCTGACGGGGCGCGCGTCGTGACGGGAAGCGGTGTCGTGGGGCATGTCTGGGATGTTGCAAGTGGCAATTTGGTTGCGACGCTCGCGCCCGGCACGGAAGGCTTGCTTAAGCTTGCGGTATTCAGCCCTGATGGGCATCGTCTTGCCACGACGTCCAACGACGGCGTGGTTCGGCTGTGGGAGGCCAAAGGCGGTCGCGAAGCGGCAGCGCTGGAAGGTCATGATCCCAAGGTCGTCCAGGTCCAATTCAGTTCCGATGGCTCGTTCCTGGCATCCGCTTCGGTCGATGGAACTGTGCGGCTCTGGGACGCCTCGACCGGCGCTGCCAAGACAGTATTTCAAACCACAGCGGATTTGCAGGATGCCTTGTTCAGCCCGGATGGCAAGCTGGTCCTTGCGACGTTGAACGACAATACAGCGCGGCTTTGGAAGATGGACGGCACTGAGATCACAGGTGTTCCAGGACACGAGAACCGCATCAGCGCAGCGGCTTTCAGTCCCGACAGCCGATTGGTCGCCATTGGTTCTTCTGACGGAACGACGCAAATCTGGTCAGTCGCGGAAGGGGAAGCTGCCGCCACGTTGGAGGGACACGGCGGGCCGGTGACAAATGTTGCCTTCAGCAACGATGGCAGGTCGCTGGCAACTGCCTCACGAGATGGAACCGTTCGCATCTGGAGCGTCAAGGACGGGAAGGAAAGGTCTGTCCTCACGGGGGGCAATGCCAGCATCGACAACGTCGCATTGAGTCCCAACGGACAATATGCGGTGACGTCGTCCTACCGTGAGCGGTCTGTCAGGCTGTGGTCTGCCGACACGGGTCAGCAACTCGCGCTCCTTGTTGGCCAGCATGACACCAGCACGATCGTCCCGGCGGTCACGCGGGCCGCATTCAATTCGGATGGCACACAGGTCGCAGCTGTCTCAGGCGGAGATAGCGTGCAGTTGATCCGCGTCTTCACGTCGCCAGAGGACCTCATCGCCTATGCTCAAGACGTCGTGCACCGAAAACTCACTTCTTGCGAGCGTAAGCGCTTCTTCCTGCCCGTGGCAGATGATGCCGAGGACTGCCCTAGCTAAGCTGGCGTTGCAGCAGTCGTGTCAGCAGCGAGATGAAACGAATCCAGAGGGTCCGAAGCTGGCGCAACCTCGCCCGTCGTGTTGACACCAGGGAAGTCCGCTTCTGAAGGAAGGCAGGGGCCGGCTGAATGACCGACATTGCTGAAGGGTTTCGGGTGCCGTCAGGCGTACGAAAGTCTCTGATGCAGGAACCCGCGGGCCGCAGGCGGTGAGCTATGGGGATTTGTGTTTCGGGGTGTGCCAGCGCCTGTCGCGAACTTCCGCATAGGACGCGGTGGGCATGTCGTGGAAGCGGCTTCCGGGCCAGGTCGCAGAGCCTGTAGCGTTGATTCCGACGGGATTGGTGTGCGTGACGACCGGCGTCACGGCAACGTGCACATAACATCCCGTTGACCGGCGCCAGCGTGGCGCGGCCGTGTGGACAAACGGTCCATGCCGGGTCATGGGGCGTTCTCCCGGTTCGGCGCCCTTGAGGCAGGCGGTGCACGAGGCTGGCACCACCGTTCGAACCTCTCGATGACGACCATGCGCCCGCCGCAGCAAGGGCAAGGCCAGCGGACGTCAGCCGGTTCTTCCGAAGTGTCGTCTTGGGGCGGCAGATCGACGTTCAGCAGTTCGCGCGCGAGTGCGAGGCTGGCCTTGCGGGCGGAGGTGGCG
>NZ_JAMYSQ010000054.1:0-9574 GCF_040321995.1 Mesorhizobium sp. M0207 | reverse complement strand
CCGTCCGCCAGACTCAACTGACCCAGAACACGATCCACCATCGCGAATCTCCCTGCTCCAACCTCACAACAGAATCACTGATCGGCTTCTGTGCAAAGATCTCCTTGTGGGAGAAGGTGTCGCCGAAGGCGACGGATGAGGGGTGCTCCAGTTTGGCATCGCCTCATTTCTTCCAACAGCCCTCAACCGTCTCGGCGCTAGCGCGCCGATCCACCTTCTCCCACAGGGGGAGAAGGGGACGCGCTCCTATCGCCGGGTCTGATAATCCGCCGGTGCGGCGCATGGCCGGCGCCCGGACGTGCACATCCGTCTTGACGCAAGCCCGAACTGCGCCGCACAATCGCTCGCAGCAGGCGAAGGGAGGCCAGTCGCCTGCGGGAGGATATACCCATGACGGAAGCGATCAGGCTCTACTGGGGCCGGTTCGGACATGTTTCTGTCCTGAACGTCGCCAGCGACTTCGTCACCCATGCCCATGTCGAGGCGCATATCATCATCTGGCTGGAAGGCACCGCCGGCGAGATGACCATCGGCCGCGAGACGGTACGGCTTGGACCGGGCACCGCCGCCGGCATCAATTCCTTCCAGCCGCACAGCCACGCTCTGTCCCGCGACGGCACGCCCGGCCTGTTCCTCGCCTTTTACATCGATCCGGACTGGGCTCGAAGGCGCCGCGAGCTGCCTTCCTCCGCGCCGCTGTTCTCCGCCCCGGCAATCACGCTCGAGCCTTGGCTGCACAAGGCGGCGGCCAACCTTCTCGATCATCTCAGCGACAATGAGAGCATCGACGACATCGCCAATTACGAGATCGAGCGCTTCATCGACAGCGTGCTCGATGCCGCCGACGCGTCCGCACCGCAGACCGTGCGCACCCGCGTCAGCACCATGCAGGACTTCCGCGTCCGCAAGGCGATCCAGCTGATGAAAGCCAATGTCTGCGAGCGCATCTGCTTCGACGACGTGGCGCGCAGCGTCGGCCTGTCGCGGCCGCATTTTTTCGCCCTGTTCAAGGAACAGACCAATCTGACGCCCAACGTCTATTGGAACACGCTGCGCATGGAGGAAGCGGTGCGGCAGTTACAGTGGTCGCAGGAGCCGCTGATCTCGGTCGCCTGCAATCTCGGCTTCACCACGCAAGGCAATTTCTCGCGCTTCTTCCGCGACCATGTCGGCGTCCCGCCGACGCTTTACCGCGAGGCGGCGCGGGCGATCAGCTGAGCGCCCGTTTTTTCAGACTATTTGATAGGCGTTCAAGACGCATTGATAAGCGCTGCCGAGCCTGCCGCCCTACCCTCCCAGGCAGCTGATGTGCAAGGGAACGATCATATGGCGAAAGTCACCATCTCCAGCGTCATCGACGCGCCGGTCGAAAAGGTCTGGGCGCGCATACGCGACTTCAACGGCCTGCCGACCTGGCACCCGCGCATGGTCGAAAGCCATATCGAAGACGGCAAGGATGCCGGCACGATCGGCTGCGTGCGCAATTTCCAGCTCGCCAGCGGCGCCCGCCTCCGCGAAAAGCTGCTCGATTTCTCCGACGAGAACTTCCTCGTCAGCTACGCCATCCTGGAGACGCCGCAGCCGCTCACCAACCACAAGTCGACGCTGCAGTTGCGGCGGGTGACGGACGGCGACCGCACCTATGCCGAATGGACCGCCAGCTTCGACGCCGCTCCCGAGGAAGCCGATAAATTGGCCGAAGGCATGGGCGCCAATGTTTTCCAGGGCGGGTTCAACGCCCTGAAGAACCACTTTGCCGGCCAGAGTTGAATGACGGACTAAGCCCGAAAAAGGGAGCGTTCCATGACGCTTGCATTGCAGACTTTCCCGACGGTGAAGGACGCCGGCGCGGCGCTGAAAGCCGCCGGCGCCCGCTATCTCGGTGGCGGCACGCTGGTCGTGCGCGCCGTCAATGAAGGCGACGTGTCGATCTCCGGTTTCGTCAGGTCGACCGACCCGGCGTTGTCGGCCATCACCGTCTCCGGCGGCACGGTCCGCATCGGCGCCTCGGTG
Organism: Mesorhizobium sp. M0207; assembly: GCF_040321995.1. NCBI lineage: Bacteria > Pseudomonadati > Pseudomonadota > Alphaproteobacteria > Hyphomicrobiales > Phyllobacteriaceae > Mesorhizobium > Mesorhizobium sp. M0207. The sequence goes on along the minus strand of NZ_JAMYSQ010000054.1, from coordinate 7,561 downwards.
ACCATGGCGGCGATCGCCCGCCATCCGGATCTCGCCCCGCTGGCCCACGCCGCGCGCGCCGTCGGCGGCCCGGCGATCCGCAATATGGCGAGCGTCGGCGGCAATCTCTTCGCGCCAACGCCTTACGGTGATTTCACCGTTGCGCTGCTGGCTTTGGGCGCAACGGTCAGCACCAGCGACGGCGAGCTGCCGATTGAGACATTTCTGGCAAGGCGCGAGAGCAATGACGCTATCGTCACCGCGGTCGGCTTCACGCTTCCGAAGGAAGGCGGCTTTCGCTTCCTGAAAGTGTCGCGGGTCAAGCCAAAGGGCATTTCGGTGCTGAGCATTGCGACCGTGCTGGAGCACGCACCGGACGGCACCGTGTCGTCAGCGCAGATCGCGTTCGGCTGCATGGCCGACCGGCCGATCCGTGCCAGGGCGGCGGAGAAAGCCCTGATTGGCCGGAAACTCACCAGCGACGGCATCGCACCGGCACTGGCTGTTGCCCGCGACGGCACTTCGCCGCGAACCGATCCGATCGCCAGCGCCTGGTATCGCAACGAAGTCCTGCCGGTCCATCTCGGCCGGCTGCTGCTCGCCTGAAAGACCGTGGCGCGTATGTCCGCCTAGCTGCGGCGCAAGGAGTAAAAAGATGGCAAAGGTCCCGATTCAGTTCACGCTCAATGGTGCGGAGAAAGCCGAGTTCATCGACAGCGGCACGACGCTGCTTCATGCGTTGCGCGACAAGATCGGCGACACCTCGCCGAAGGGCGGCTGCCATCAAGGCACTTGCGGCGCCTGCTCGGTCATCATCGATGGCGAGCTCAGGCTGTCCTGCCTGACGCTGGCCGAGACCTGCAACGGTGCGGCCATTACCACCACCACGGGGCTGGCGGAAGGCGGCGTGCTGCATCCGCTGCAACGCGCTTTCCTCGACGCCTTCGCGACCCAATGCGGTTTCTGCACGCCGGGCATGATCATGGCCGCCAAGGTGCTGCTCGACCAAACCCCGAACCCCAGCCGCGAGGATGTGGTCGAGGCGCTGTCGGGCAATATCTGCCGCTGTACCGGCTACGAGCCGATCATCCAGGCGGTGCTGAGCGCCGCGCGCTCCAATTCGCAGAACGCGGCTTGAGGGGAGTCAAAAAGATGGAACTCCGCAAGAGCTACTTTGCCGACCAGCGCAAGGACGATCTGCACGAGATCGGCCAGCCGCGGCCGCGTTCGGATTCGCCCGGCCATGTCACCGGCAAGACCACCTATTTCGCCGACCGCAATTTTCCCGGCATGCTGCACCTGAAGATGGTGCGCAGCCCGCATCATCACGCCCGCATCCGCAGCATCGATACGTCAGAGGCCGAGAGGCATCCGGGCGTGGTGAGAATCCTGACCGCCAAGGATGTGCCGCACAATGTCTACACCATCCTGATCCTGATCCAGATCGGGCCGGAGGACGAGACGGTGCTGGCCGACGGCAAGGTGCGCTGGAAGGGCGAGGCGGTGGTGGCGGTGCTGGCCGAGACCGAGCGTGCCGCCCAGGAAGCCGCCGCCAAGGTCAAGGTCGACTACGAAGTGCTGCCCGCCGTCTTCGACATGGACGAAGCGCTGAAGCCCGGCGCGCCGATCGTCAATGAGTACCATGGCCGGAACTACTATCTCTACGACAGCGGCGAATGCCGCAAGGTGCGCTTCGGCGATGTCGAAGCCGGCTTCGCCGAGGCCGACCACGTGCTCGAACAGACCTACCAGTCCTCACCGATCGAGCATGCGCCGACCGAGACGACCGGCTGCATCGTCGCGCCGGAGGGCAACGACCGCTTCACCTGCTACACCAACACGCAGGCGATGTTCTTCACTCTCGATAACGCCTCGATCATCCTGCAGATGCCCGGCAACAAGCTGCATTTCGTCGGCGGCACTGTCGGCGGCGGCTTTGGCGGCAAGGTCGACGTCATCGTCGAGCCGATCGCCATCCTTGGCGCCAAAATAACAGGACGACCGGTCTGTTTTATCTACAGCCGCGAGGAAGAGATGCAGATTTCCTCGCCGCGCGCCGCCGAGAAAGTCGTCATCAAGGACGGCGTCATGAACGACGGCCGCATCGTCGCGCGTAAAGTCACGGGCTACACCGATGCCGGCGCCTATTCGCGCCATTCGCCCTACGGCGCGCAGAAGGGCGCCGGGCATTATCCCGGCCCCTATACGATCCCGAATGTCTGGATCGACACCTACTGCGTCTACACCAACCGCACCCCGTCCTCTGCGATGCGCGGCTTCGGCGTCACCATCGGCGATTTCGCGCTGGAGGTGCAGATGGACAAGCTCGCCCGGCTGATCGGCATGGACCCGCTCGAATTCCGTTTCATCAACGCCTATCGCGATGGCGACATGAAAGCACATCGGCAGCCGACCGAGGGTGCTGCGCTGATCGAGTGCATGCAGGAAGCCTCGCGCGCCGCCAACTGGCCCGTGGCAGAAACATTCATGGCGATGTCGTCCTACGCGAAGGGAGCTTGAGATGGCGATCAGGCGCGGACGCGGCGTCGCCGCGATCAACTATCCGACCGGCATGAATCTCGGCGGCGACCCGACGCAGGCGCTGGTCCATTCGACGCCGACCGGCAATTTCATGGTCACGCTGTCGAGCGTCGATCTCGGCCAGGGCATGAAGCAGATCATGGCGCAGATCTGCGCCGAGACGATCGGCGTGCCGACCGACCGCGTCGTCGTCGACACCGCCGACACCGACACCGGCCCGCACTGCATGGGCACCTTCGCCTCGCGCGGCACGCATCGCGCCGGCAATGCGGTTATCCAGGCGGCCAGGGAAGCCCGCCAGGTGATGCTGGAAGTGGCGGCCGAGGAGCTGGAGGCCAATGCGTCGGACCTCGAGACCGACGGGCAAGGCAACATCCTGGTCAAGGGCGCGCCGCAGAAATCGATCTCGATCTTCGATGTCGCGCTGTCGGCGCATTTCAAGCGCGGCCGTTCGATTTCCGGCCGCGGCATGTTTTTGATCCCGCGCTCCTATCCGGAAAAGGAAACCGGCGCGATGAAGCCGTCGACCTGCTACGCCCACGCCTGCACGGTTGCCGAGGTCGAGGTCGACGACGAGACCGGCGAGATCACCGTGCTGACCGTGAAGAACGTCTTTGAGATCGGCCGCGCGCTGAACCCGAAAATGGTCGAGCAGCAGCTCGTCGGAGGCTCGTGGATGGGCATCAGCCATGCGCTCTACGAAACGACCGAACCCTATTATCCCAATCGCGACCATGGCGGCACCGACTTCAACCAATATCTGATGCCGGGTCCTGGGGATCTCGCTCAAACCGATATCATCGTGCTGGAGAGGCCCTCGGCGGACGGGCCGTATGGCGCCAAGGGGCCGGGCGAAATGTGCGCCAACCCGCAGATCCCGGCGGTCGCCAATGCCGTCTTCGACGCCGTCGGTGTGCGCATCGATACACTGCCGATCACGCCGGAGCGCATTCTGCGGGCGCTGAAGGCGCAAGCCCCGAACTGAGTGCCGGAAATGCCCAAGAGAAGCGCCCGGACTTCAAGCGCAGAGACAGTCGCGACCTCGCCGGAGGCGGTGGCGTCCCGGCTCGCCACCTCGCGCTATCTCGCCGATGAAAGCCTGGCCACCGCAATCTTCCTGGCAATCAGGCTGGGTAAGCCGCTGCTGCTCGAAGGCGCGCCCGGCGTCGGCAAGACCGAAGCGGCGAAGGCGATAGCCGAACTGCTCGGGCGCGATCTGGTGCGGCTGCAATGCTATGAAGGCATCGACGCCGCACATGCGCTATACGAGTGGAACTACCAGCGCCAGCTGCTCGCCATCCGCCATGCCGGCGAGCACGAGGTCGACATCTATGACGACCGTTTCCTGATCGCGCGGCCGCTGCTGCAGGTGCTGAAGGCGCCGGAAAAGCGCGTGCTGCTGGTCGACGAAATCGACCGTTCCGACCATGAATTCGAAGCGCTGCTCTTAGAATTCCTGTCCGATTTCCAAATCAGTATTCCCGAGCGCGGCACCATTCGCGCGACGGCGCAGCCGATCGTCATCCTGACCTCGAACCGCACCCGTGAACTGGCAGAAGCGCTGCGGCGGCGCTGCGTCTATCACTGGATCACCTATCCCGACGCCATTCGCGAGGCCGAGATCATCATGCTGCGCGCCGGCGACGTCGCCGAGGCCACGGCCCGCGCCGTCGCTGCTGCTGTGCGCGGCATTCGCGCCCGTCCGCTGGCCAAGCCACCAGGCATCGCCGAGGCGGTCGAGTGGGCCAATGCCGCGACCATCCTCGAAAAAGGCGGCAGCCCGTGGCCGGAAGCGTTTCGCCGGGCCATTGGCGTGCTGATCAAAGACGAGGAGGACCTTTCCTGCATTGCGCCGGAGCTCGGCAAGATTGTCGAGGAGGCGCTGGCGTGATGCACGATCGAAGCGCGCTAGCGCGATACCCCAGGGCTAGTGCGCGACGCTGGCGGGACAGCGCCCCCCTCTGTCCTGCCGGACATCTCCCCCTCAAGGGGGAAGATTGGCAGCTTGGGCGCTCCGCTCAATTCTGCAACGTTGAAGATTGGCGAAAGCCGGCGAGATGTCTGATCTCCCCCCTTGAGGGGGAGATGTCCGGCAGGACAGAGGGGGGCGCGAAGGAATGATGCGTCCGGAAAGCTTGCCCCGTGCGACCACGCCGTTCCTCGGCTTCGGCCGGCTGCTCCGCCGCTATGGCTTTGCTGTCGCGCCCGAACAGGTGTCCGGTTTCATGCAGGCGGTGACGCTGCTCGGGCCGCGCTCGATGGCCGACATCCGCGAGGCGGCCCTCGCCACGCTGGCGCCGCCGCCCGACCGCCGCGACGAATTCGAGGCGCATTTCCGGAGCCATTTCTATGGGGATGCCGCGGCGCTGATCGAGGGCGAGGCCGACGAGGAAACCCGCATCAAGGACGATGGTGCAACGGGCGAAGAAGAAATCGAAGTGATCCGCCAGGAGGAAGGCGGCGAACTGTCTTCGGCGAGCGAACAGTTGAGCGTCCGCGAGTTCCATCGCGATAGCGACGGGCTTGCCGCCTTCCGCCGCAAGCTCGCCACCGCTTTGCCCGCGCGCCGCTCCTTCCGCACCGTACGCACGCATGCGCGCGGCAAGCTCGATCTGCGCCGTTCGCTTAGGGAGATCGTCAGCGCCGACGGCGATATCCCCTCGCCGCTGCTGCGCCGGCGGCAGGCGGTGCCGCGCAAGCTTCTCATCCTCATCGATGTATCCGGCTCGATGAAGCTCTACACATCGGACTATCTCAAGCTGGCGCATGCGGCCGTGCAAGGCGCCGACCGGGCGGAGGTCTTCACTTTCGGCACACGGCTGACCCGCATCACCTCGCCGCTGCGCATTCGCGACCGCGACCAGGCGCTGGCCCGCGCCGCTGCCCAGGTCGACGACTGGGACGGCGGCACCCGTATGGGACCGACGCTGCTCGCGTTTCTATCGGTGCCGCGCTTCTCCGCCTTTGCACGCGGGGCGGCGATCGTCATCCTGTCGGATGCGCTGGAGCGCGGCGATCATGCCGAGCTGGAGACGGCGATGCGCCGGCTGAGCGCCCGCGCCTTTCGGCTTTCGCTGGCGACGCCGTTGGCCGGCGATCCGCGCTTCCGGCCGGCCACGGCAGCACTTCGCGCCATCCTGCCGGTGCTCGACGACCTGGTCGACGGCTCGTCCATCGCGGGCGTCACCGAGTTCATCCTGTCGCTCGCCCGCCCCGCCCCGGCGGCCGCGGCAATCTGGAAGAGGGTTTCGTGATGCAGAAGGCGATCGACGCGCATTTCCACATCTGGCGCCAAAAGGACCAGCCATGGCTGGTCGGGCCGATGGTGCCGCGCATCTTTGGCCCTTACGAGCCGATCCGCCGCGACTATCCGATCGAGGAATTCCTCGCCGACGAGCAAGGCTCGGGCGTCGAGAAGGCGGTCTATGTCCAGACCAACTGGGCCAAGGAGGATTTCGAGAACGAGGTCGCGTTCCTGCAGAAGACCGCGGAAGAAACCGGCTGGCCGCACGCCATCGTCGGCTATGCCGACATGACCGTGGACGACGTGCGTTCCCAGATCGACCGGCTGATCAAGTATCCGCTGCTGCGCGGCGTGCGCATGCAGCTGCACTGGCACCAAACGCCGGCCTTCCGCTTCGCCGCCTCGGCCGATCAGGTCATCGACCCGAAGGTGCGGGCCAATGTCGCGCGGCTCAAGCATTACGGCCTGTCCTTCGACCTGCAGCTTTTCCCCGCCCAGATGAAGGATGGGCTGACGCTCGTCGGCGAGAACCCCGAGACCAATTTCATCCTCACCCATGCCGGCATGCTGACCGACATGGAGCCCGAAACCACCGAGGCCTGGAAGGCAGGCCTGCGCACGCTGTCAGCGGCGCCCAACCTCTATGCAAAGCTGTCCGGCCTCGGCACCTTCGTCCACCACAACGACCCGGCGCTGATCGGCTATATCGTCGACAACACCATCGACATCCTCGGCAGCGACCACCTGATGTTCGGCTCGAACTTCCCGATCGAGAAGCTGTGGACCAGCCACGCCGAGCTGATCAGGGCGCACCGGGAGGCGGTGGCGAAACACGGCGCGGCGGCCGAGGCCGATATTTTCTGGAACACGGCGGAGAAGGTTTATCGGCCGGTGTAGCGCGCGTCCCTTCTCCCCTTGTGGGAGAATGTGGATCGGCGCGTAGCGCCGAGACGGATGAGGGGTGCTGGAAGAAACTAGGCGGAGAAAATCCCAGCGATTTGAATCGCTTACGTCTCCACGGCCGCGATCCGTCCAGCACCCCTCATCCGACCGAGCTTCGCTCGGCCACCTTCTCCCACAAGGGGAGAAGGGAAGGCGCCGCGCCTCACCTCACCGCACCTCGAACTGCGGATCGACCGGGATCTGCAGCGCGGTGACCATCTGGTTGGTCTGCCCGGCCAGCCCGATGATCGACACCAGTTCGCCATGCTGCGCGTCGGTCATGCCTTTGGCGCGCGCTGCGGCGGTGTGCGAGTGGACGCAATAGGAGCAGCCATTGGCGGTCGAGACGGCGATGTAGATCATCTCCTTGGTCAGCGGATCGATGGCGCTCTCAGTGACCATCACCGCCTTGAGCTGCTCCCACACCCGCTTCAGCGACGCCGGATCATTGGCCAACCCGCGCCAGAAATTGTTGACGAAATCGGATTTGCGCGTCGCACGGATGTCGTCGAATACCGCCTTGACCGCCGGGATTTTTTCCACCTCGGCATCGCTCAGAAGTTTCGTCGTGGCCATGGCTTGGTCCTTTCGTTTGGATCGTTATGCGAGGTCGTTGAATCAGGTCGGGAGAAAAGGCGGCTAACCGCCTTGGATGAATCAGCAATTGACGCGCTGAGGCAAGACCGTAAGGCTGGCCGAGGCCCCTCACCTTCGTCATCCCTGGGCGAAGCAGGAGCGAAGCTCCGTCGCGGAGACCCTGGGATCCATATGTGGACGGCGCCCTGCCTGCAACGGTTGTTTTGCGTCGTTTTCGATCGCTTGCGTCCATATGTCCGGCCTTTGAGCACGGTCCTT
>NZ_JAMYSQ010000053.1:0-9737 GCF_040321995.1 Mesorhizobium sp. M0207 | reverse complement strand
AACCCCGCCTACCCGGCGGCCCCCACCTCACGCCAAAAACCCCCGGCCGGCCCCCGGGGCGGCCCGCGATTTCCTGCCTATTGCGGAGTCATCGATGTCCAGCCCGGAAAATCCGATCCTGTCGGTCAGTCGCGTGGAGGCCGTCTACAACGGCGCCATCGCCGCCCTGCACGGTGTCGACCTGTCGGTCGGCAAAGGCGAGATCGTCGCACTGCTCGGCTCCAACGGCGCCGGCAAGACGACGCTGCTACGCGCCGTATCCAATCTCCTCCCGGCCGAGCGCGGCACTGTTACCGCTGGTCGGATCACTTTCGACGGCGAGGATGTCTCCAGGGCAAGCCCCTCTCACCTCGTCCGCAAGGGTCTGGTCCAGGTCCTCGAGGGCCGACACTGCTTCCGCTCGCTGACGGTCGAGGAGAACCTTCTGACCGGCGCGCTCGGGCGTTCGTCTTCCCGCACCGGCGTCAAGGCCGACCTCGACCGCGTCTATGCGCTTTTCCCCAGGCTCACCGAGAAGCGCCGAACCCGGTCCGGCCTCACCTCCGGCGGCGAGCAGCAGATGACGGCGATCGGCCGCGGTCTGATGTCGCGGCCGAAACTCTTCGTGCTGGACGAGCCTTCGATGGGGCTGGCGCCGCTGATCGTCGACGAGATTTTCAGCGCTTTGAAGCGGCTCAATCGGGACGAAGATCTTTCGATCCTTGTCGCCGAGCAGAATTCGGCAGTGGCGCTGAAATATGCCGACCACGCCACCGTGCTCGAAAACGGAAAGAGCGTGCTGGAAGGGTCGGCCACCGACCTGCGCCAGCGCGACGACATCAAGACCTACTATCTCGGCGGCACGCCGCTTCCATCGCAACATTTTCCCCAGGAGACCGCAGCATGACCATCCAATCGAAGCAGCCGTCCGATATCCGCAGCGCCGTCCCCCCGGTTGAGCGTCCGTCGGCCAGAGCGCATGTCATCAAGACCGACGCCGAGGCGATCGCTGTGGCGGAAAAACTGGCCGCAGACTTCGCCAAGGACGCCTCCAGGCGGGACCGCGAGCGCATCTGGCCGAAGGAAGAGCTCGATGCGTTTTCGCAGAGCGGCCTGTGGTCGATCAACGTGCCGAAGGCCTATGGCGGACCGGAACTCTCCTATGTGACGCTGTCGAAGGTGATCACCATCATCTCGGCGGCCGATCCGTCGCTCGGCCAGATTCCGCAGAACCATCTCGGCGTCGTCGCCGCCATCCGCACCGTCTCTGACGAGGCCCAGAAGCAGCTGCTCTTCGCCGAAGTTCTGTCCGGCACGCGGTTCGGCAACGCGTTCTCGGAATTCGGCTCCAAGCGGGCGGCCGACTTCGAGACCAAATTCGTCGACGCTGGCGACCACGTCGTGGTCAATGGCCAGAAATTCTATTCCAGCGGCGCGCTGCTCGCCCATCTGGTGCCGATCGTGGCGCTCGATGACGAGGGCCGGGCCTGGTATGCCATCGCCGATCGCGGCGCGCCCGGACTGACGGTCATCGACGACTGGTCGAGCTTCGGCCAGAAGACGACGCTGTCCGGAACAGTCCTGCTGGACAATGTGAAAGTGCCGAAGACGCATCTCGTCCCCGGCTACAAGGGCTATGACCGGCCGACGGCCGACGGCGCCATCTTCCAGATCATCCAGGCTGCTGTCGATCTCGGCATCGCCAACGCGGCGATCGACGAAACCGTCAGCTTCGTGCGCACCAAGTCGCGCGCGTGGATCGACAGCGGCGTCGATCATGCCTGGCAGGATCCCTACACTATCCAGGCCGTCGGTGACCTTCGCCTGCGGGCCAATGCGGCGCAGGCCGTTCTGGACAAGGCAGGGCTGGCGGTCGACCGCGCCGTGGCCGATCCGAACGATAAGACCGTCGCGGAAGCGCAGATCGCGGTTGCCGAATCCAAGATCCTCACCACCGAGATCGCCATCAACGCCACCAACAAACTGTTCGAACTCGCCGGCACGCGATCCACACTGGCCGAGCACAATCTCGACCGGCACTGGCGCAACGCCCGAACCCACACGCTGCACGATCCGGTGCGCTGGAAATACGCGATCCTCGGCAACTATTACCTGAACGACGTCAATCCGCCGCTACACGCCTGGAGCTGAGCGAGAACGTCGTAAAGTCATAGAGGACTGTTCATGAGCACTGCCATCCCCGACAGGATCAAGGTCCTGTGGTTTCTTCCGACCCATGGCGACAGCCGCTATCTCGGCACCTCCGAGGGGGGCAGGGCGGTCGACCTGCCCTATCTGACCCAGGTCGCCAAGGCCGCCGACGCCATCGGCTATTACGGCGCGCTGCTGCCGACCGGCCGAAGCTGCGAGGACAGCTGGGTCGTGGCGTCGGCGCTGGCGCCGTTGACGCAGCGGTTGCGCTTTCTTGTTGCCGTCCGTCCCGGGCTGCAGTCGCCGACGCTCGCGGCGCGGATGACCTCGACGCTCGACCGCATTTCGGGCGGGCGCCTGCTCATCAACGTCGTCACCGGCGGCGACCCGGTCGAGAACAAGGGCGACGGCATCTTCCTCAGCCATGACGAGCGCTATGAGGTGACGCGGGAATTCCTCGATATCTACAAGGCCGTGCTGCGCGGCGAGACCGTTGCCTACGAAGGCAGACATTTCCGCATCGAGGACGGAAGGCTGCTGTTCCCGCCTGTGCAGACGCCGCATCCGCCGCTATATTTCGGCGGCTCGTCGGAGGCGGCCAATGCGGTCGCCGCCGAGCAGATCGATAAATATCTGACCTGGGGCGAACCGCCGGCTGACGTCGCCGCAAAGGTCGACCATGTGCGCGGCCTTGCCGAGAAGGCCGGACGCCAGGTGAGTTTCGGCATCAGGCTGCATGTCATCGTTCGCGAAACCAATGACGAAGCCTGGGCCGATGCCGACCGCCTGATCAGCCGCCTGGACGACAAGACGATCGCCGAGGCGCAGAAGGTTTTCGCGCGCATGGATTCCGTCGGCCAGTCGCGCATGAGCCGGCTGCATGGCGGCCGTCGCGACAAACTCGAAATCAGTCCGAATCTGTGGGCCGGTGTCGGCCTGGTGCGTGGCGGCGCCGGCACCGCTCTGGTCGGCGATGCGGCTACGGTGGCGGCACGGATCGATGAATACCGGCGCATAGGCATCGATACATTCATCCTGTCCGGTTACCCGCATCTGGAGGAAGCCTATCGCTTCGGCGAACTTGTGTTGCCGCAGTTGCCACTCGATCACGAGATCTCAACGCGGCAGACGGCCGTCAACATGGGCCCCTTCGGCGAAACCGTGGCCGGCGACCATCGCCCGTCGGCGCTGCGCGCGAGCCAGTCTTGAGCGCCAGCGCACCGATCATAGCGATTGTCGGCGGCGGCTTTTCAGGTGCGGCGACTGCGTTTCATCTGGCGCGACTGCTCCCGGCCGGTGCATCCGATATCATGGTCGTCGAGCCCCGCGAGGGGCTCGGCTATGGTCTGGCTTACTCCACGGCCGATCCGGCGCATCGTATCAATGTGCCGGCGTCGAGAATGACGCTGATCTCCGGCCAGGACAGCCACTTTGCCGACTGGCTGGAGCAGACCAGAGCCATTGTAGACGATGCCGAGGCTATTGCCGCCTACGGAGCACTCTACCCGCAGCGTCGCGTTTTCGGGCGCTATGTGGAATCTCATCTCCGGCCCTTCCTTCTCAGCAAAACGATCCGCCATGTCAGGTCCGCCGTCGCATCGGTCGAGCGCACCGGCGAGGGCTACAGTCTGATCCTCGCTGATGGCGGGGCGCTCGCTGCCGACGCCGTGGTGATTGCGACGACGCATCCGCCGCCGGCCTTGCCGATGCCCCTGAAGTCCGTGGCTGGCACAGCCGGGCTGGTGGCCAATCCCTATGATCTCGAGAGGCTGGAAGCGATCGGCCGCGACGACCGTGTCCTGGTCGTTGGCACCGGACTGACGTCGGCGGACGTGATTGCAACGCTCGACCGCAAGGGGCATCGTGGCCACATCGTCGCGCTGTCACGTCACGGCTATCGCTCGCGCAGCCAAGCCGCGATGCTGGCCGATCCAATTGGTGATTTCACGACCCTTCCTTCACGAAGCGCAACGGCACTATTCAGGCGCATCCGGGTAACGATCCTTGATGCCAAGCGTCGGGGCGAAGACTGGCATCCGGTGCTCGATGCCGTCCGACGTCAGGGACAAACCATCTGGCAGGCCTTGCCGCTGGCCGAGCAGCGACGTGTGGCGCGCAATCTTCGTGCGCTCTGGGACGTGCATCGCTTCCGCCTCGCTCCACAGATCGCGGCCGTGCTTGATCGCGGCGTTGCCGAGGGCAGGCTTGCCTATCGCGCCGCAACGATTGTCGGCGCCGAACAGGTCGACGGACGCATTTGCGTCAGGCAGCGGCTGCGTGGCCAACGCAGCCTCGTTGTCGAGGCTTTCGACAGAGTGATCGTGACGACAGGTCCGGCACATGCCGATATCTTGCGGACCAACACGGCGATTGCGGCGCTCGAGCGGATGGGATTGGTCCGGCTCGACCCGATTGGTCTCGGTTTGGAGACCGACAGCCAAGGCCGTGCGGTCGGCACATCCGGGCGCCCGACCGACAGCATTTTCGTCAGCGGGCCATTGGCGCGAGGCAGCATCGGCGAACTGATGGGAATTCCCGAAGTCACCGCACATGCCGAGCGCATCGCCGCCGAAATTCACCAATGGTTGGGATACCAAACGGCGTTGCGTCGCAAGGCGTCGTGAAGCTGCAAACACGATGAGGCTATCCAGATGACACTGACCGAACGCGTTCCCCTAGTGGAAACCTTAGTGGAAACCCGGGTTCCCCTGAAATTTGCGATGCGACACCTGGCCGGAGCTGTCTCCGTGGTCACCGCCGGTGTTGGCGACGAACGGACGGGCGCAACCGTTACCACCGCCCATTCCCTATCGGTCGAACCAGAGGTGATGGTTGTCAGCATCAATCTGAACTCGTCTACCTGGGCAGCCATCAGCCGGCATCGGCATTTCTGCGTGAATGTGCTGCGTGCCGACCAGATCGCGATTGCCGACCGCTTTGCCGGGCGCGGTGGCCTGAAGGGGTCGGCGCGCTACGAGGGCGCTCGCTGGTCCAGCCTTGCAAGCGGCGCACTGGCACTCGACGAGGCGCTTGCCGCGGTCGACTGCGCGGTTGAGGATACTATTATTCGCCACAGCCACGCGCTGATCCTCGGCAGCGTCCGGCATGTGGTGAGCGGAGAGCCGGGCCCGGCGCTGATCTATCATCACGGCGCATACGGATCGTCGTAAACGTATTTCGGTTCCTGGTGCTTGGCGGCGCGGTGAAGGTCCAGGCATTCAAATGAAGGCTTGATCTAGAATGCCTTGGAGAGAAAACAGTAAAGGGGAGGCGGGTCTTTTGGCGTCCAGCCAGAACCGCAGGCTAGAAGTGATTCCCAGCCATTTTGTCGCCCGTCACAATGTTACAAAACTCATCGTAAGTAGTTGATTTTATTATAGATACCTAGAGTTCAATCCTCTCTCGCAGCACCATCGAATTCAGCATGCACCTGTTAGCGTCAACTGGTCGCCGACTGTCTGCAACAGGTGGAGAGCGGAAGTATCATCCCGGGAAATGTCGCCTCAATCGAGGCTGGCCGGCGACGAGAACGGCTGATTGGCGTCGACCACGAAGATGGCCAGCTCATCGAGATCGGTTGTGCCGGCGCTGAACACCTCCATCGGCGTGTTGGCCCCGTGTCCGATCATTGCCGTGCCAGCTTCAGCATAGGTCACTCCGTGGGGCGTTCTCTGGCCGAGCTTGCCGGCCAGCACATAGAAGGCCTCCGGTCCCGGATGCGTATGGATCTTCGTCTTGACGCCGGGCGCTCCACCGGCGCGGTTGACACGCAGCAAATACTCGCTTGCGCTGATCGGAGGGATCGGTCCGATCTCGACGACCTTGGTTCCGCCGGTCGTAGAGCCATCCTTCGGTCCAAGCGTGAACAGCCAGACCTTGCCTGCGACCTCGGCCGCAAGCGAGGTCGGGCCCGCAACGCTTTGGGCTTGCGCCAGCGTTGGCAGATTATCCAGCCGCCAGTACAACGGTCCGGAGGGCAGTTCCTTCACCTTTTTCTCAACCACCGGCTCGACGGCGAATTTGCTGTCTGCGGGCATTGAGGCTGACGTCATCAGCCCGAAAGCACACACCGAGAATATAAGCAGGCCAATACGACGGGCGCTGAGGGAATGCGGCTTCATGGTTGGTCCTCCCTTTCATGGTCGTCCCCTCGACCCAATATTAACTATAGCATATGTACCGACTTACGGCACGGACCAAGTTTCGAGCGAGCTAAAGCGCCTGCCGCCAAAGAAGACTGTTCATGATGCCAAACCCTCTAGGGAGAGTTTTCAAGCGTTGGAACTAGGTGTCGCGGTGGCATTGGCTGCGATGACGAGTGCCAGCAGCGCAAGGCGTGGCTCCTCCGCGTCGTCAAATGGGTAGCTGACGGCCCCCGTTTAGAGTTCGAAGCAGTCTTGCCCCCAGGCTACTGTGTCTGACGTGAGTCCAACGGTCCAGCCGTCCAAGATCGGCCCGCGCATGGCGGCCAGCCCCGTTCGGGCGGGCGCCCGAAAATGCCTGAGGTGCCAAGCATCTCGCCATGCTAGGAAAATGCCAAGGTCGAGGCACAGCTCCGCTCGCACGCGCCATGATGCGCGTCCAGTCTGCCCTGCTGCAGGCGGCTTAACAAAGCTTGCAGCCGGGAACAACCACTCAACGACTCGCGTTTCTTGCCAAGGCCCGCTTCTTTTGCAACGGGGCGGCGGGCGTCGAAGGCTCGCAAATGTCGCGCCGGCGTTTCAATCGCACTCGCCTCAGCCCTCACGATTTGGCTATTTGTGAACGCGTGTTTGATCAGGTTTGCGCAGATGAGCACATTGACCCTCTAAGCCTGGATGCCGAAGCCTTGGCGGTGATGATTGTCGCAATCTTCCGAAACGTGACTACCAATGAGCGCGAACTGCTGGAGGAAGTTAGGTCTCTTCGTCGCTCAAAAGGCGCAGAGAAGGCGCACTAGCTAGGCGGCGTTCCGAGGCGAATTGTTCTAGTCCCGCATTGGCACAATCGGATTGGCATCTGAATTGCTCATTGAGAATCGCCAGAGTGTAGCCACCGAGCTTGCGAAGGGGACGGAAATGGGCTTAGCCGAAGACTTATCGGATGTCGCGCTCACATTCGAATGTCCGGATTGCTTGCATCCGGCGGTAAGAAAGGGCTCTGCACTAAGAACAATCGCGCACTTCAGATGCGACGGGTGCAACGCCAAGGTGCGGATGACCTATCCGCAGAAGCTCGCGATCTTCGAAAAGCACAGGCTATTGGCCGCAAGCAGCCGGCAAAGCCGCGGGAAGCGATTGTACGCCCCCTACCGGGGCTGATTGCCGCCGACAACACGACACAGAAGGAAAATGCGCAAGGTCAGGGGCACAGATGCGGCCGAAGTGGCTTCGCGACCTCTGCCGCGTGCAGCGACGCGTGCTTAACACTTCCTCATCCGCGCGGCCTTCGCCCCTTTTGACGCATGTTGACCACGGCAATGCCGCCCAATCGGAATAATTCGGGCGAAGGGCTCGTTAGTTCTTTAGGCGATGCTAAAATACGGCAAAGTGTCCGAATGTCATTTCATGAAGCCCGCCAGACAGGCTGCGGCTCGCTCTGGCCTAACCTCGAAGGGAACCAGGGATGAAAATTTCGACTTCTCTCACAAGACGAAGTGTTGTCGCCGCGCTGGCGCTGGCCGCCGCATCGACGTCGGTATTGCCTGTCGACAAGGCGCTCGCGCAGACGAAGAAAACCGCATCTGAGAAAAGTCTGTATGAGCGGCTGGGGGGTGTTTTCGCCATCGCAGCGGTGATCGATCATTTCAGCGACGCCGTCGTGAGGAACCCGATCGTCGGCCAAAAGTCCAAGAATCCGCAGCTGCGCAAATGGCACACCAAGAACCTTGAAAGGCTGCCCGGCCTCAAGTTCATGCGCACGCTGTGGGTCTGCGACGTTTCTGGCGGGCCCTTCAAGTTCGTCGCCACCAAGCCCGGCACGACGCCGCTCGGCCTCGAGGAGGCGCATCGCGACCTGCGGATTTCCCCCGCGGAATTCGATGAGGTCGCAGCCGAACTCGGGCGGACCTTGGATCATTTCAAGATTCCGAAGCCTGAGAAAACCGAAGTCCTGGAAGCTTTCGCCGCCCACAAGGACGAGGTCACCGCCGGCTACGTCAAGCGGGGCTGAAGCGCTTATATCGCGCGGGCATTCGTTCTGAGCATGGCGCGCGTCGCCGTGAGGCGCGGCCGCAGCTCAGCGCGCAATTTTCCGATGGTTCCTACTCCGAACCTGCCCGAACTGTCTCCACTCTGAGCGACCCTTCCGGCAACCGCCGCAGGAGTTCAGCCTCGGATCTCGTCAGGTGGATCCAGGCCGCCCAGTCCGATGGCCGCAGCACAACCACTTGCCGATTGTGATATGGCGCGACATCCGGGCCTGGATCGGTCGTCAGCATCGTGAACGTCGGCGGCTTGTTGCCGACACCCTCGCGCCACAGCCCGGCAATCGCCATGAACGATTGGCCATTCAGTGTGAACCTGTGCTTGGTTTTTGGATATTTCGTTCCCGTGAATTCGAAGAATGCCGACGCCGGAACGAGACAGCGCTTGCTGTTGCTGAACTGCCGGCCCTCCGAGCGAAAGTTGAATACAGGTCCGCCTTTTGGCCCGGCCGGGGGAAAGCCGAATGTCATCGACGCCAGTTCGATTGCGTCGCCGGCGGCGCGCATTACAGGTGCGGGGTCGTTGATGTGGATGTCATCCGCCTGCGGCAGATCCAGTTCGGTTTGATGGCTGGGGATTTTGAGCGCCAGCGATTCCATCATCCGGCAGTATTCGGCCCAGGCGATGTGCTGCTCGTAGTCATTGCACATGGAGAGGCTCCGTACGCTCGACCGAGATCAGTTCAACATAGCGTTTATCGGTTGGCGCCGATTGCTGGCGGATTTGATATAAGCCTATTTGGGCCGGCGTGCGGCAGCGATGGCCTGCAACAGATTGATGCTGTTCACGTCGGGTTCGCTGGATGCGGCAACGGCAAGTGCGGCGGCCTCGGCTATTTTGGCGACGTCGTCGCTGCTGATCGTTCCGCGCTTTTCCAGCAGATTTACGAGTTCGACAACGAGAAGAAAGGCGTTCACACCATATCGTTCGGCTCTGAGCTCGAACTCGCCTCGAGCCAATTTCTCCGCGTCTCCTTCAGCCCGTTTGTCCACGTTGGCGTCCTCTCCTATGGCTACAAGCTATTAACGCTTAGCACGAATGGTTTAATCCTTCGAACTGGCCACAACCTTCGCCAATTGCCGGGCATAGTGTCGCCGGTGGCAAGGGCATGGGTTCAGCCAAGGATGAGACCAACCAACAGAACGGTAAGAATAAAGGACAACACGACGGCAAGTAGCCCGCATGCTTCCAAAGTGTTGGTTTGCCAAGCTTTCGTCGGGCGCCTCCGGTTTGAATTGCCGTTTCGCGAAACAAACTTCATCGGGCACCAGATCGGACGCGGAGCCGGCTTGAACTTGGCAAAGCGCTCCTCTTCATCGGCCCGGAAGGCATCTCCGCGAAACTCCGGAGCACCGTATGCGCGGCGCCGGCCTGCCTTTCATCGACGCGGGCCATCACCAGTACGACACCTTCTGCGATCTT
>NZ_JAMYSQ010000052.1:0-15513 GCF_040321995.1 Mesorhizobium sp. M0207 | reverse complement strand
TGGTGAAGAACGGCGTGTGGCGGCCGCCCTCGTCCTTGGTCAGGATGTAGGCTTCGGCAACGAACTTCTTGTGCGGCTTGACGGTGCCGGGCTTGGCCAGGACCTGGCCGCGCTCGACGCCTTCACGGTCGACACCGCGCAGTAGCGCGCCGATGTTGTCGCCGGCCTGGCCCTGGTCGAGCAGCTTGCGGAACATCTCGACGCCCGTGCAGGTCGTCTTGGTGGTCGGACGGATGCCGACGATCTCCAGCTCCTCGCCGACCTTGACGACGCCGCGCTCGACGCGGCCGGTCACCACCGTGCCACGGCCCGAGATCGAGAACACGTCCTCGATCGGCATCAGGAACGGCTTGTCGAGCGGACGCACCGGCGTCGGGATGTAGGCATCGACCGCAGCCATCAATTCGCGGATGGCGTCCTCGCCAATCTTCTTGTCGCTGTCTTCAAGGGCGGCAAGCGCCGAACCCTTGACGATCGGAATGTCGTCGCCGGGGAACTCGTTCTTGGTCAAAAGCTCACGCACCTCGAGCTCGACCAGCTCGAGCAGCTCGGCGTCGTCGACCTGGTCGACCTTGTTCAAGAACACCACGATCGAGGGCACGCCGACCTGGCGGGCCAAAAGGATGTGCTCGCGGGTCTGCGGCATCGGGCCGTCGGCGGCCGACACCACCAGGATCGCGCCGTCCATCTGCGCGGCACCGGTGATCATGTTCTTCACATAGTCGGCGTGGCCGGGGCAGTCGACATGGGCATAGTGGCGGTTGGCGGTCTCGTATTCGACGTGCGCCGTCGAAATGGTGATGCCGCGCGCCTTCTCTTCGGGCGCAGCGTCGATCTGGTCGTAGCGCTTGTATTCGCCAAAATACTTGGTGATCGCCGCCGTCAGCGACGTCTTGCCATGGTCGACGTGACCAATCGTGCCAATGTTCACATGAGGCTTAGTGCGCTCGAATTTACCTTTTGCCATGTGATCTCTCCATTCCTGCCAGCCCGTGCGGGCCTTGAATTAAGTTACTGATGCAACTCGTTTCGAGTTACGCGTATTTCTTCTGGACTTCCTGGGCGACCGCGGTCGGGACCGGCTCGTAGTGGTCGAACTGCATCGTGTAGGCCGCGCGGCCCTGGCTCATCGAGCGAAGGTTGTCCACGTATTTGAACATGTTGGCGAGCGGCACCATCGCGTTGATGACCACAGCTACGCCACGGGCTTCCTGGCCCTGGATCTGGCCGCGACGGCCGTTCAGGTCGCCGATTACGCTGCCGACATAATCTTCCGGCGTCACCACTTCGACCTTCATGATCGGCTCGAGCAACTGCACGCCAAGCTTGGGGGCTGCTTCACGGAAGCAGGCGCGGCCGGCGATTTCGAAGGCCAGAACCGACGAGTCCACGTCGTGGTAGGCGCCATCGATCAGCGTCGCCTTGACGCCGATCATCGGGAAGCCGGCGAACGGGCCCGAGGTCATGACGCTGTTGATGCCCTTTTCGACACCGGGGATGTATTCCTTCGGCACAGCGCCGCCGACGATCTTGGTTTCGAACTCGAATTCGCTGCTTTCCGGATTCGGCTCGAACAGGATCTTGACGCGGGCGAACTGGCCGGTACCGCCGGTCTGCTTCTTGTGCGTGTAGTCCTGCTCGTGCTTGCGGGTGATCGTCTCGCGGTAGGCCACCTGCGGCGCGCCGACATTGGCCTCGACCTTGAACTCGCGGCGCATGCGGTCGACGATGATGTCGAGGTGAAGCTCGCCCATGCCGGAAATGATCGTCTGGCCCGATTCCTCGTCAGTCTTGACGCGGAAGGACGGATCCTCGGCGGCCAGGCGGTGAAGGGCGAGACCCATCTTTTCCTGGTCGTTCTTGGTCTTCGGCTCGATGGCGATCTGGATGACCGGATCGGGGAATTCCATGCGCTCGAGGATGACCGGATGCAGCGGATCACTGAGCGTGTCGCCGGTGGTGGTGTCCTTGAGGCCAGCGAGGGCGACGATGTCGCCGGCAAACGCCTCTTCGACGTCGGCGCGCGAATTCGCATGCATCTGCAGCATGCGGCCGATGCGCTCTTTCTTGCCCTTCACGGTGTTGTCGACCGAGATGCCCTTGGTGAGCTTGCCCGAATAGATGCGGGCAAAGGTGAGCGAACCGACGAACGGGTCGTTCATGATCTTGAAGGCAAGCATCGACAGCGGCTCGTTGTCGTCGGCATGACGCTCGATCTCGGCGTCGGTCTTGGCGTCGACGCCCTTGATGGCCGGGACATCGGCCGGCGACGGCAGATATTCGACGACGGCGTCGAGCAGCGGCTGCACGCCCTTGTTCTTGAAGGCCGAGCCGCAGAACATCGGATAGAACTTCACCGCGATCGTGCCCTTGCGGATGAGCGCACGGATCTCGTCGTTGCTCGGCATCTTGCCTTCGAGGTAATTCTCGAGCGCCGTCTCGTCCATTTCGACGGCGGCCTCGATCATCTTCTCGCGGTATTCTTCGGCACGAGCCTTGAGGTCGGCAGGGATCTCGACGATGTCCCAGGCAGCGCCCAGCGTCTCGTCGCGCCAGACCAGCGCGTTCATCTCGACGAGGTCGACGACACCCTTGAACTCGGTCTCGGCGCCGATCGGCAGCTGCATGACGACGGCATGCGCACCGAGGCGCGATCCGATCATCTCGACCGAGCGGTAGAAGTCGGCGCCGATCTTGTCCATCTTGTTGCAGAAGATCATGCGCGGCACGCGATACTTGTCGGCCTGGCGCCAGACGGTCTCCGTCTGCGGCTCGACACCGGCATTGGCATCGAGCAGCGCAATGGCGCCGTCGAGCACGCGCAGCGAACGCTCGACTTCAATGGTGAAGTCGACGTGGCCGGGGGTGTCGATGATGTTGAAGCGGTGCATCTTGCCGTCGCGACCCTTCCAGAAGGTCGTGGTCGCGGCCGACGTGATGGTGATGCCGCGCTCCTGCTCCTGCTCCATCCAATCCATGGTGGCAGCGCCGTCGTGGACTTCGCCGATCTTGTGCGACTTGCCCGTGTAATAGAGGACGCGCTCGGTGGTCGTCGTCTTGCCGGCGTCGATATGCGCCATGATACCGAAATTGCGGTAGTCTTCGATTTTATATTCGCGGGCCATGGGAGGTGCCTCTTCAGTCTCGTTCGCGCTTTACCAGCGGTAGTGCGCGAAAGCGCGGTTGGCTTCTGCCATCTTGTGGGTGTCTTCACGCTTCTTGACGGCGGTGCCGCGGTTGTTGGCCGCGTCCATCAGCTCGCCGGAGAGGCGGTCGACCATCGTGGTCTCGTTGCGGTTGCGGGCGGCGGCAATCAGCCAGCGGATGGCCAATGCCTGACGGCGCTCGGGGCGCACGTCGACCGGAACCTGGTAGGTGGCGCCGCCGACGCGGCGCGAACGCACTTCCACATGCGGCGCGACATTGTCGAGCGCCTGATGGAAGACGGTGACCGGCTCCTGCTTGGTCTTGGACTGAACCTGGTCGAGCGCGCCGTAGACGATGGTCTCGGCAACCGACTTCTTGCCGTCATACATGACGGCGTTCATGAACTTGGTGACGATCAGATCGCCGAACTTCGGGTCCGGATTGATCTCACGCTTTTCTGCACTGTGACGACGGGACATTTTTTCTCTGCCTCAATTCTACGCGGTGGCCTGGATCCCGGATCGTCGCTTGACGCCGCCCGGAACGACCTTGGCTACGCTTCGGTCACTTCGGACGCTTGGCGCCGTATTTCGAACGGCGCTGCTTGCGGTTCTTCACGCCTTGCGTGTCGAGCACGCCGCGGATGATGTGGTAACGGACGCCCGGAAGATCCTTGACGCGGCCGCCGCGGATCATCACCACCGAGTGCTCCTGAAGGTTGTGGCCTTCGCCGGGGATGTAACCGATCACTTCAAAACCATTGGTCAGGCGGATCTTGGCCACCTTGCGCAGCGCCGAGTTCGGCTTCTTCGGCGTCGTGGTGTAGACGCGCGTGCAGACGCCCCGTTTCTGCGGGTTCTGCTGCATGGCCGGGACCTTGTTGCGCTTCACCGGCGCAATGCGCGGCTTGCGGATCAGCTGGTTGACGGTAGGCATTAAACCCTCTTGTCTCTCAATTCCGTGTCTCGCCCGGTCAGGGCCGCTCAAAGCGTCATTTCCATACGCAAATTCGAGCCACAAACCGCGCCTCGCGGTCTTGCCCGAACAAATGGCAGAGGAAGCGGAATCCGCTTCATGCACGCCGGAAATGTCTTTTCGCTCGTAAAACGAACCCTGTTTGAGGCAAACTCCAAAGCGTGTCGCTTCGGAAGCAAGAGCCTCACATCGGTTCTGACTGGGCGGCTTCTACTCGTATGGCCACTGTCCGTCAACCCCGGAGCGGCAAATATTGCGCTGAACCCGAGGCTTGGCAGCCATGCGAAAAGCGCATGTAATTTTCTTGCGCCGTTTTTCAAGAGGAAGCCAGAAAGTGACCGGCTTGCGCCTGTTTCCAGGCCGTGCTTCGTGCGAAAAGGCGGCATGAACAGCCCAACCCCCCTCGCCCGGAGGTACGAACCCGTGAATGACAATGAGGAGCGCCCGGTCACCATTATTACCGGCCGGGTGTGGAAGCGCAAAGGCGGCAAGCCGGAAGGCGTGCATGTGATGCTGGTCGCACCGGACGACGATTCGGCGGTGCGCCGCGCTCTCGAATCGCTTGCCGCCGAAGGTTATGCCGAGGCAGAGCTCGATCAGATCGGCGACCTGGACGGCGTGCCGGACGAGGAGCCGCATCTGTCCGCCTATCAGGGCGCGCTCGAAGGCGAAGTGTCGATCGTGACGTTCGATGTGCCGATCTGAAGAGATCTGAATCGCGGTCGATCTCACGGGCCGGCGACAAAGCCCGGCGACTTGCCCGGCACAAGTTCTCTGCTAAGAAGCGACCTCTGGCAAAACCAAGCACACTCAACCTGCGGAGCTCCCATGTCCTCTAATCCCATCAAGCTCGGCATCGTCGGCGTGGGGAAGATCGTCCGTGACCAGCATCTGCCGGCGCTGGCGAAGGACCAAGATTATCGCCTGGTTGCTGCAGCCAGCCGCCATGGCAAAGTCGAGGACATCCCGAACTTCCCGACGATCGAGGCGATGCTCGACGCAACGCCGGAGCTCGAGGCGGTGTCGCTGTGCATGCCGCCGCAGTTTCGTTACGACGCCGCGCGCTTGGCGCTGGCGGCGAAAAAGCATGTTTTCCTGGAAAAGCCGCCCGGCGCCACGGTCAGCGAGGTCGAAGACCTGAAGGCGCTGGCGACAGCGAACGGCGTCTGCCTGTTCGCCAGCTGGCATTCACGCTATGCGCCGGCTGTCGAAGCTGCGCGCGCATTCCTTGGATCGACAACGATCAGGTCGGCCGCCATCAATTGGAAAGAAGACGTGCGCCGCTGGCATCCGAATCAGGAATGGATCTGGGCTCCCGGCGGCTTTGGCGTGTTCGATCCCGGCATCAACGCCCTGTCGATCGCTACCCACATCCTGCCGCCGATGTTCATCAGCTCGGCAGAACTCGATTTCCCCGAAAACCGCGCGGCCCCCATCGCCGCCCATATCGCCTTCCGCACGTCGAACGGTCTGCCGGTGACGATGGAACTCGATTGGCGTCAGACCGGCCCGCAAAGCTGGGACATCCTGGCCGATACCGAGGCAGGATCGATGGTGCTTTCTGGCGGCGGCTCAAAGCTTGCCATCGATGGCCGCGTCGTTCACGAGGAGCCGGAAGCCGAATATCCGATGCTCTACAAGCGCTTCGCCGAGATCGTGCGCGCCGGCACCTCCGACGTCGATCTCGCGCCCCTGCAGCACGTCGCCGACGCCTTCATGCTCGGCAAGCGCAATGTGGTGGAGGCGTTTTTCGATTGATCAGTGGGCGCCGCCGGATCGCAGGTCCGGCCGGCGCACCGCACAAATTCAATTAACGATCGCTATTGCAAAGCCGTCATAGCCCTTGGCGCCAACAGTCTGGATCGCGGTGCCTTCCAGACGTTTGTCGCTGCCGATGAACGAGAACGCCGCGCGTGCCCCTTCGACATTGGCATCGCGACCATCTTCATTCACCACCGCGCCGTCACGGATGACATTGTCGCAGACGATGACGGTCCCCGGCCTCGAAAGACGCATGGCCCAGGACAGATAGTGCGGGTTGTTCGGCTTGTCGGCGTCGATGAAGATGAAGTCGAACGGCCCGGCATTCTCGGCGCCTAAGGCCGCAAGCGATTGAAGCGCCGGTCCGACTCGCAGTTCCACACGGTCAGACACCCCTGCTCGTTCAAAGTTCGACCGCGCGACACTGGCGTGGTGCGGATCAAGCTCGAGCGTCACGACCTTGCCGTCCATCGGCAATGCTCGCGCCATCCAGATTGTCGAATAACCGCCCAACGTGCCGATTTCGAGTACCTTCCTCGCTCCCTGCATTCGCGCAAGAAGTGAGAGCAGCTTGCCTTGTGCCGGGGAAACGTCGATAGGCGGCAGGCCCTGATCATGGTTGGCCGCCAGAACGGCATCGAGGGCGGGATCCGCCTCGAAAAGAGCTTCGACAATGTAGTCGTCGACAGAAGCCCAGATCTTCCTGCTCATCGTTCTCCTCCGATCCGATTGGGGAACCACAACGCGAAAAGGGGCCACTTGGGCCCCTTTTCTATCTTCTCTTGCTTGTGCGCTTACTGCGCGGCGTTAACCATGTCGGTCAGCATCGGCTCGGCGACCTCGACGCCGGACGCCTTGCGGCGCTCGTCGATGATCAACTCGTCGCGCGAGGTGGCGATGCGCCGGATCTGGCTCATCGTACCGCCGGTACCGGCCGGGATCAGCCGGCCGACGATGACGTTTTCCTTCAGCCCCTGCAGCATGTCGGTCTTGCCCGCAACCGCAGCTTCGGTCAGCACCCTCGTCGTCTCCTGGAAGGAGGCGGCGGAGATGAAGGACGGCGTCTGCAGCGAGGCCTTGGTGATGCCGAGCAGCACCGGCTGGCCTTCGGCCGGCTTCTTGCCTTCCTCGACCAGGCGCTCATTGACCTCTTCCAGCTCGATCACATCGACGTGGTCGCCCGGAATGTAGGTCGAATCGCCCTGCGTGGTGATCTCGACCTTCTGCAGCATCTGGCGAACGATCACCTCGATGTGCTTGTCGTTGATCGACACGCCCTGCAGTCGGTAGACCTCCTGGATTTCGTTGACGAGGTAGGAGGCAAGCGCCTCCACGCCCTTGATCGCCAGGATGTCGTGCGGCGCCGGATTGCCGTCGAGGATGTAGTCGCCCTTCTCGATGACGTCGCCGTCCTGGAGATGGAACGGCTTGCCCTTCGGGATCAGGTATTCGACTGGCTCAAGCGTCGAGTCATGCGGCTCGATGATGATGCGGCGCTTGTTCTTGTAGTCGCGGCCGAAGCGGATCGTGCCATCGATCTCGGCGATGATGGCGTGGTCCTTCGGACGGCGTGCCTCGAACAGTTCGGCAACACGCGGCAGACCGCCGGTGATGTCCTTGGTCTTGGCGCTTTCCATCGGGATACGCGCCAGCACGTCGCCGGGACGAACCTGTGCGCCCGGCTCGACCGAAAGAATGGCCTCGACCGAGAGCAGGAAGCGGGCGTCGCCGCCTTTCGACAGCTTGCCGACCTTGCCCTTAGCATCCTGGACGACGATCGCCGGCTTGAGGTCGTTGCCGCGTGGCGTCGAACGCCAGTCGATGACCTCGCGCTTGGTGATGCCGGTCGATTCGTCGGCGGTTTCCTGAACGGAAATGCCATCGACCAGATCCTCGAATGCCACCCTGCCCTCGATTTCGGTGAGGATCGGGCGGGTATAAGGATCCCACTCGGCAATGCGCTGGCCGCGCTTCACCTTGTCGCCATCGTCGACGAAGATACGCGAACCGTAGGTGACGCGGTGCGTGGCGCGTTCCTTGCCGGCTTCGTCGAGGATCAGCACCGCCATGTTGCGGCCCATGACCATCAGCTGGCCGTCGGAGTTGCGCACCACGTTGCGGTTGCGGATCTCGACCTTGCCCTCGTACGAGGCTTCAAGGAACGAGGAATCCACCACCTGCGCCGTGCCGCCCATGTGGAAGGTACGCATGGTGAGCTGGGTGCCCGGCTCGCCGATCGACTGCGCCGCGATAACGCCGACAGCCTCGCCCTGGTTGACGGGAGTGCCGCGGGCCAGATCGCGTCCGTAGCAGACCGCGCAGACGCCGACCCTGACCTCGCAGGTCAGCGCCGAACGGATGCGAACCGACTGCACGCCGGCCTTTTCGATCAGTTCCACGTCACGCTCGTCCATCAGCGTTCCGGCCTTGACCAGAACCTCGCCGGTGACCGGGTGGGTGATGTCGTCGAGCGAGGTGCGGCCGAGAACGCGCTGACCAACCGAGGCGACGACCTGACCGGCATC
The DNA here is from genome assembly GCF_040321995.1 of Mesorhizobium sp. M0207. Taxonomy (NCBI): domain Bacteria; kingdom Pseudomonadati; phylum Pseudomonadota; class Alphaproteobacteria; order Hyphomicrobiales; family Phyllobacteriaceae; genus Mesorhizobium; species Mesorhizobium sp. M0207. Next base: position 7,105 of record NZ_JAMYSQ010000052.1, on the reverse strand, counting down.
GACGATCGGCTGCATGGTGAGGCCCTTGTCGGTGCCGCAGTCGAGCGAGTTGACGATGCAGTCCTGCGCCACGTCGACGAGACGACGCGTCAGGTAACCCGAGTTCGCCGTCTTCAAGGCGGTGTCGGCCAGCCCCTTGCGGGCGCCGTGGGTCGAGTTGAAGTACTCGAGCACGGTGAGGCCTTCCTTGAAGTTCGAGATGATCGGCGTCTCGATGATTTCACCGCTAGGCTTGGCCATCAGGCCGCGCATGCCGGCGAGCTGGCGCATCTGGGTGGGCGAGCCGCGCGCACCGGAGTGCGACATCATGTAGATCGAGTTCATCGGCTTCTGACGGCCGTTGTCCTCAAACTCGACCGCCTTGATGCGGGCCATCATTTCGTCGGCGACCTTTTCCGAGCACTTGGCCCAGGCGTCGACGACCTTGTTGTACTTCTCGCCCTGGGTGATCAGACCGTCATTGTACTGCTGCTCGTACTCCTTGGCCAAAGCCTCGGTGTCGGAGACCAGCTTGATCTTGGCGTCCGGGATCAGCATGTCGTCCTTGCCGAACGAAATGCCGGCACGGCAGGCGTGGCTGAAGCCGAGAGCCATGATGCGATCGCAGAAAATGACCGTCTCCTTCTGACCGCAATGGCGGTAGACGGTGTCGATCATCTTGGAGATGTTCTTCTTGGTCATCTCCTGGTTGGCGGTCTCGTAGGGCACGTTGTGGTTCTTCGGCAGCAGCTCGCCGATGATCATGCGGCCAGGCGTGGTGTCGTAGATCTTCGACACGACCTTGCCGTCGGCGTCGACCGTGCGGAAGCGCCCCTTGATCTTGGCATGCAGCGTCACCGCCTTGGTCTCGAGCGCGTGCTGGAGTTCGCCCATGTCGGCAAACACCATGCCCTCGCCCGGCTCGTTCTGATTGACGATCGAAAGGTAGTAGAGACCGAGAACCATGTCCTGCGACGGCACGATGATCGGCGCGCCCGAAGCCGGGTGCAGGATGTTGTTGGTCGACATCATCAGCACGCGGGCTTCAAGCTGCGCTTCCAGCGACAGCGGCACGTGGACCGCCATCTGGTCGCCGTCGAAATCGGCGTTGAAGGCCGTGCAGACCAGCGGGTGAAGCTGGATCGCCTTGCCTTCGATCAGGATCGGCTCGAACGCCTGGATACCAAGGCGGTGCAGCGTCGGTGCGCGGTTCAGCAGCACCGGATGCTCGCGGATGACCTCGTCGAGGATATCCCAGACCTCCGGACGCTCCTTCTCGACCAGCTTCTTCGCCTGCTTGACGGTCGAGGAGTAGCCCTTGGCGTCGAGACGGGCGTAGATGAAGGGCTTGAACAGTTCGAGCGCCATCTTCTTCGGCAGGCCGCACTGGTGGAGCTTGAGCTCCGGACCGGTGACGATGACCGAGCGGCCGGAATAGTCGACGCGCTTGCCGAGCAGGTTCTGGCGGAACCGCCCCTGCTTGCCCTTCAGCATGTCGGACAGCGACTTCAGCGGACGCTTGTTGGCGCCGGTGATGACGCGGCCGCGGCGGCCGTTGTCGAACAGCGCATCGACGGCTTCCTGCAGCATGCGCTTTTCATTGCGCACGATGATGCCGGGCGCGCGCAGCTCGATCAGCCGCTTCAAGCGGTTGTTGCGGTTGATGACGCGGCGATAGAGGTCGTTCAGATCCGACGTGGCGAAACGGCCGCCGTCCAGCGGGACAAGCGGGCGCAGGTCCGGCGGGATCACCGGAACCACCTTCATGATCATCCATTCCGGACGGTTGCCGGACTCCATGAAGTTCTCGACGACCTTGAGCCGCTTCAGGTACTGCTTCCGCTTGAGCTCGGAGGTGGTCGAAGCCAGCTCAGAACGCAGATCGCCGGCGATCTTCTCGAGGTCCATGCCGGCCAGAAGGTCGTGGATCGCCTCGGCGCCGATCATGGCGGTGAACGAATCCTCGCCATACTCGTCGACGGCCATCATGTACTCTTCCTCGCTGAGCAGCTGGTGCTCCTTCAGCGCGGTGAGGCCGGGTTCGGTAACGATGTAGTTCTCGAAGTAGAGGACCCGCTCGATGTCCTTCAGCGTCATGTCGAGCAGCGTGCCGATGCGCGACGGCAGCGACTTCAGGAACCAGATGTGGGCGACCGGTGCCGCCAGCTCGATATGGCCCATGCGCTCGCGGCGGACGCGCGACAGCGTGACTTCGACGCCGCACTTTTCGCAGATGACGCCCTTGTATTTCATGCGCTTGTACTTGCCGCACAGGCATTCATAGTCCTTGATCGGGCCAAAAATGCGCGCGCAGAACAGGCCGTCACGCTCCGGCTTGAAGGTGCGATAGTTGATGGTCTCCGGCTTCTTGATCTCGCCGAACGACCAGGACAGAATCTTCTCAGGGCTGGCAAGCGAGATCCGGATGGAATCGAACACCTGCGCAGGCGCCTGGGGATTGAAGAGATTCATGACCTCTTGGTTCATGCCGTTCTCCTTTTCGGGGTCCTCGAAAACCCCTTGCATCTAGCGCGGGCCAAACGCCCGCCGACTTGATCGGCCATCGGCCGAGAATTTGGTGCGTCCGGTCGCGGGAAGACCGCGGCCGGACGTCTTGCTTACTCGGCCGCGTCGGGCAGCCGGATCGGGTTGTCGTCGAGCTTGGTGTTCTCCAGCTCGACATTGAGGCCGAGAGACCGCATTTCCTTGACGAGAACATTGAAGCTCTCGGGAATGCCGGCCTCGAAGGTGTCGTCGCCTCTGACGATCGCCTCGTAGACCTTGGTGCGTCCGGCGACGTCATCCGACTTCACCGTCAGCATCTCCTGCAGCGTGTAGGCGGCGCCGTACGCTTCGAGCGCCCAGACCTCCATCTCGCCGAAGCGCTGGCCACCGAACTGCGCCTTGCCGCCCAGCGGCTGCTGGGTAACGAGCGAGTACGGACCGATCGAACGCGCGTGGATCTTGTCGTCCACAAGGTGGTGAAGCTTGAGCATATATATGTAACCCATCGTCACTTTGCGATCGAACGGCTCGCCAGTGCGCCCGTCATAGAGCTGCGACTGACCGCTGGTGTGCAGGCCCGCCTGCTCCAGCATGATGTTGATGTCGGCCTCATGCGCGCCGTCGAACACCGGTGTCGCGATGGAGACGCCGCGGCGCATCTGCTCGCTGAGGCGAACGATGCTCTCGTCGTCATATTCGCGGACCGGCTCGTTGCGGTCGTTGGCCGGCATGAAGCTCTCGAGCGTCTTGCGCAGCGGCTTGATGTCGCCCGCTGTCTTGTACGCATCGATCAGATCGCCGATCTTCCTGCCCATTCCGGCGCAGGCCCAGCCCAGGTGCGTCTCCAGAATCTGGCCGACATTCATGCGCGACGGCACACCCAGCGGGTTGAGCACGATGTCGGCATGCGTGCCGTCCTCGAGGAAAGGCATGTCCTCGACCGGAACGATCCGCGACACGACACCCTTGTTGCCGTGTCGGCCGGCCATCTTGTCGCCGGGCTGCATCTTGCGCTTCACGGCCACGAAGACCTTGACCATCTTCATGACGCCCGGAGGCATCTCGTCGCCGCGCTGCACCTTCTCGACCTTGTCCATGAAGCGCTGCTCGAGCGCCTTCTTGGAATCGTCGTACTGGCCACGCAGGGCTTCCAGTTCGCTCTGGAGCTTTTCGTTCTCCACGGCAAACTGCCACCACTGCGAACGCGGATACTCGTCGAGCGTGTCCTTCGACAGCTTCGAGCCCTTCTTGAAGCCCTTCGGCCCGGCAATCGCTTCCTTGCCGACGAGAACGTCGGAAAGACGCGAATAGACGTTGCGGTCGAGGATCGCCTGCTCGTCGTCGCGGTCCTTGGCGAGGCGTTCGATCTCCTCGCGCTCGATCGCCATGGCGCGCTCGTCCTTCTCGACGCCGTGGCGGTTGAAGACACGCACTTCGACGACGGTGCCGAAGGTTCCCGGAGGCATGCGCATCGAGGTGTCGCGCACGTCCGAGGCCTTTTCACCGAAGATGGCGCGCAGCAGCTTTTCTTCCGGCGTCATCGGGCTTTCGCCCTTCGGCGTGATCTTGCCGACCAGGATGTCGCCCGGCTGCACTTCCGCACCGATGTAGACGATGCCGGCCTCATCGAGGTTCTTCAGCGCTTCTTCCGAGACGTTGGGAATGTCGCGCGTGATCTCCTCCGGCCCCAGCTTGGTGTCGCGGGCCATGACTTCGAACTCCTCGATGTGGATCGAGGTGAAGACGTCGTCGGCGACGATGCGCTCGGACAGGAGGATGGAATCCTCGTAGTTGTAGCCGTTCCACGGCATGAACGCGACCAGCACGTTACGGCCGAGGGCCAGATCGCCGAGCTCGGTCGACGGGCCGTCGGCGATGATGTCGCCCTTGTTGACCCGGTCGCCCATGCGCACCAGCGGACGCTGGTTGATGCAGGTGTTCTGGTTCGAACGCTGGAACTTCATTAGCCGGTAGATGTCGACGCCGGACTTGCCGGGATCGAGATCTTCCGTGGCGCGGATGACGATACGCGTCGCGTCCACCTGGTCGACGATGCCGCCGCGGCGGGCGCCGATGGCGGCGCCCGAGTCACGGGCGACGATCGGCTCCATGCCGGTGCCGACGAACGGCGCTTCGGCGCGCACCAGCGGCACGGCCTGACGCTGCATGTTCGAGCCCATCAGCGCACGGTTGGCGTCATCGTTCTCGAGGAACGGGATCAGGGCCGCGGCCACCGACACCATCTGCTTCGGCGACACGTCCATCAGATCGACGTTTTCGCGCGGCGCCATCATCACTTCGCCGGCGTTGCGGCAAATGACGAATTCGTCGACGAAATGACCATTCTTGTCGAGCTCGGCATTGGCCTGCGCGACGTGGTGCTTGGCCTCTTCCATAGCCGAGAGGTAAACGACCTCATTGGTCAGCTTGCCGTTGACGATCTTGCGGTACGGGCTCTCGATGAAGCCGTATTTGTTGACTCGCGCGAAGGTCGCAAGCGAGTTGATCAGGCCGATGTTCGGGCCTTCCGGCGTCTCGATCGGGCAGATGCGGCCGTAATGCGTCGGGTGCACGTCGCGCACTTCGAAACCGGCACGCTCGCGGGTCAGACCGCCCGGTCCAAGCGCCGAAAGACGGCGCTTGTGGGTGATCTCCGAAAGCGGGTTGGTCTGATCCATGAACTGCGACAGCTGCGAGGAACCGAAGAACTCGCGCACGGCGGCAGCCGCCGGCTTGGCGTTGATCAGGTCCTGCGGCATCACCGTGTCGATCTCGATCGAGGACATGCGTTCCTTGATCGCGCGCTCCATGCGCAGCAGGCCGACGCGGTACTGGTTCTCCATCAGCTCGCCGACCGAACGCACGCGGCGGTTGCCGAGATTGTCGATGTCGTCAATCTCGCCCTTGCCGTCGCGCAGTTCGACGAGCGTCTTGACCACGGCCAGGATGTCGTCCTTGCGCAGCACGCGCACGGTATCCTCGGCCTTGAGCTCGAGGCGCATGTTCATCTTGACGCGGCCAACGGCCGACAGATCATAGCGCTCGCTGTCGAAGAACAGCGAGTTGAACATGGCCTCAGCGGTTTCCAGCGTCGGCGGCTCGCCGGGGCGCATGACGCGGTAGATGTCGAACAGCGCGTCCTGGCGGCTCTCGTTCTTGTCGACGTTGAGCGTGTTGCGGATGTAGGCGCCGACGTTGACGTGGTCGATGTCGAGGACCTTGATCTCATCGTCACCGGTGCCAAGCAGCACTTTCAGCGTCTTTTCGTCGATCTCGTCACCGGCTTCGAGGAAGATCTCGCCGGTCCCGTAGTTGACAATATCCTCGGCAAGGTAGTTGCCGAGCAGATCCTCGTCGGTCGCCTTGATCGCCTTGAGACCCTTTTCGCCAAGCGCCCTGGCCTGGCGGGCGGTGATCTTCTTGCCGGCCTCGACGACGACTTCGCCGGTGTCGGCGTCGACCAGGTCACCAACGGCCTTGAGGCCGCGGAAACGGTCGACGTTGAACGGGATGCGCCAATGGTCGCCGGCGCGCTTGTAGGTGATCTTGTTGTAGAAGGTCGACAGGATCTCTTCGCCGTCCATGCCGAGCGCCATCAGCAGCGACGTCACCGGGATCTTGCGGCGGCGATCGATGCGGGCATGCACGACGTCCTTGCTATCGAACTCGATGTCGAGCCACGAACCGCGATAGGGAATGACGCGCGCGGCAAACAGGAGCTTGCCGGACGAGTGCGACTTGCCCTTGTCATGGTCGAAGAAGACGCCTGGCGAACGGTGCATCTGCGAGACGATGACGCGCTCGGTGCCGTTGACGATGAAGGTGCCGTTCAAGGTCATGAGCGGCATGTCGCCCATGTAGACGTCCTGCTCCTTGATGTCCTTGATCGACTTGGCGCCGGTATCCTCGTCGATATCGAACACGATGAGGCGCAGCGTCACCTTGAGCGGCGCCGCATAGGTCAGGTCGCGCTGACGGCATTCGTCAACGTCGAATTTCGGTCCCTCGAACTCATACTTCACAAATTCCAGCATCGAGGAGCCGGAAAAATCGGAAATCGGGAAGACCGACTTGAAAACTGCCTGCAGTCCCTCGTCAGGACGCCCACCCTTGGGCTCCTCCACCATCAGGAACTGGTCATAGGATGCCTTCTGAACCTCGATCAGGTTCGGCATCTCCGCAACTTCCGGGATCTTTCCGAAAAACTTGCGTACGCGTCTGCGGCCATTGAAAGTCTGGGTCTGGGCCATCGTCGCTCCTTAGCTCAATTCTCGGGACGAGCCTCGCCGCGGCTCGCCTTGCATCTCGGGCCACCTTGGCGGCCCTGTCTTGTTGCCCGCCGCCTGTCGGCGGCTTCTTGTCTTTTCACCCGGCGCCAATTGGCGGCGGGCCAGAAACGGGAGAAAACCCGTTTCCTGAAGGCCGGTTTGCGGCCCTCAGGAAAGAGGTTTTCGCACTCTTCGCGTTACGCAGCCTCCCTTCGACGCGAAAGGAGTGGCGGGCGGGGCGGCGCCCGGCGCCCGGGCTGACCGCGTTAGTGAAGTGGGCCTTTGGGGCCGCGGGGTGAACCTGGGGCGTGGAAATTTGAGCGTGGGGCGTGGTAACGGCGTACTTTTACCGG
>NZ_JAMYSQ010000051.1:0-16914 GCF_040321995.1 Mesorhizobium sp. M0207 | reverse complement strand
TTCGCCAAAGCAACAGCAGTCTGATCAGACCAGATACCGTTCCCAATTCGAAGGCCATCCGTCGAAAGCGCCGGCGTCAACGTGCAGGGAAAATCGCGCTTACGCTTGACGAGCTTTCGAAGGCATTGGCTCGGATCGGCGAACTGGAGCGTCTCGTCGGGTATCCGGTTCAAAGCGTTACCCATCTATCAACTTGTTCTCTCCGTGCTGCCGAAAGAGCGCATGGAAGGAGCGGCCCGTCGCGCCGTCGAGCAGGAGGTAAAGCCCCATCACCGCGGGTTTGCCTACGCCATTGTTGTCGGGCGACACCGTGACGATCTTGACGCCGATATGGCCATGTGCCGACGTGTCAGCTGTACGGAGAACAAGGGATATTCCTTTTAAGTACCTCCGATGAGCGCCGCCCGCCAGCTTCCCGTTCGGAATAGCAATTGAACTCGAAGTGCTCGCACGCTGTGATGATCGCTCACCATTGCAGCAATCGAGGGTGGCATGACAGAGCTCGCGATCGATCAGGGAGTGACGGCATGTCGCAAATCTTCGCGGGATGATGCCCTCTGGTTGCAGCCTAAAGAATTCACGCAGGATTATCTGGCATCGCTTTGCATCGCATTGGCGCAGATCGATACGGACGCCGTGCAGGAGGCGATACAGTTGCTGCGCGCCGTACGCGATGCGGGCGGCACAGTCTTCGTCGCCGGCAACGGCGGCAGCGCAGCGACCGCCTCCCACTGGGTCAATGACCTCGGTAAGGCCACGAAACGCTCGGGAAGGCAGCCAATCCGGGTCATAGGCCTGACAGACAACGTCTCCTGGATGACGGCACTCGGCAATGACGAAGGCTACGAGCGTATCTTTGCCGGCCAGATGGAGAACTTCGCCAAGCCGGGTGACGTGCTCATAGTGATTTCAGCCAGCGGGAACTCGCTTAATCTCGTGCGGGCAGTCGAACTCGCTCGCGAAAGGAAGGTAGCCACCATCGGCATTGTCGGTTTTGACGGCGGCACGCTTAAAGAGCTCGTCGATCAGCCAGTATGGGTGCGGTCCGAAAAAGGCACCTACGAACTCGTCGAGGACGTCCACGCCGCGATCTGTCATGCCATCACGCGATACCTCATCGCCGACCGACCGGAGCGCGGTCAATGAATATTGTCCTGCCGAGCTCGCCCTGCCTGCAAAAGGCAGATGTCGAAGGCCGCGGCTACAGCCGGCCGCGTCAGGCGGTCATCCTGGCCGGCGGGCGTGGCACGCGCATGCGGCCGATCACACTCGATCGCCCGAAACCAATGGTGCCGGTGCTCGGCCGCCCTTTTTTGGAATACCAGATCGAACAGCTGCGGCAGGAGGGGTTCGAAAGGGTTCTTCTTCTACTCGGGTATTTGCCCCATGTGGTGATGGACCATTTCGGCGACGGCAGCAGGTTCGGGGTCAGTATCGAATATGCCGTCACCCGTCCCGACGACCTCACCAGCAGCCGGGTATCCAATGCCCGTCACCTCATAGATCCGTGCTTCCTGCTGCTGTATTGCGACAATTACTGGCCGATGCGCATGGAGCGGCTGTGGCAACGCTTCTGTGCGGCCGGCAAGCCTGGAATGATTACGGTCTACAGCAACAAGGACGGCTATTCACGCGGCAGCGTGATCCTTGATGCGAACGACAATGTGACCGTCTTCGACCGGCTCCGCACCACGCCCGGGCTGCAGGGAGTCGAGATCAGCTATGCCATACTAACCGATCTCGCCCTCGAACTCCTGCCCGACGAGGACACCCTCTTCGAGGAGGCCATCTACACGCCGCTCGCGACGCAGCATCGCCTCGCCGGCTTCGTGAGCGAGCACCGCTATTACAGCGTGGGCTCGATCGAGCGTCTACCCGCGACGGAGCGCTTTATGAGCCGCGAAAAAACCATGCTCGTAGACAGGGACGGCGTACTCAACTGCAGACCGCCACGGGCTCAATATGTGTGTTCATGGGACCAGTGGGAGTGGGTTCCGGGTGCAAAGCAGGCGTTGGCCCTTCTGAACGAGGCTGGCTACCGCATAATCATCATCTCCAACCAGGCAGGGATAGCGCGCGGAGCGATGACCGCCGCTGATCTCGAGGCGCTTCACCAGCGCATGTGCGCCGAGTGCGAAGCCGTCGGCGGCAAGATCGCGGAGATCTACCACTGCCCACACGGCTGGGACGACGGCTGCGACTGCCGCAAGCCCAAACCCGGTATGCTGTATCAGGCACAGCGCGACTTTGATCTCGACCTCACACGCACACTCTTTGTCGGCGATGACGATCGTGACCGTCAAGCGGCCGAAGCCGCGGACTGCCTATATGCGCAAGTAAGCGAGCGATGCTCGCTTCTGGACCTCACCCGTCAACTCCTTTCGAAGCGGAGCGAGGGCAGACATGAATGAACCAACACGCGTTCTCGTCACCGGACACAATGGATATCTCGGTTCTGTCATGGTGCCCGTGTTGCAGGCGGCGGGCTATGAGGTGGTCGGGCTGGATATGGGATATTTTCGTGCGTGCACCCTGGGAGCCGACAATACCAGTGTGCCCGAGATCACAAAGGATCTACGCGCCATCGAACCCCCGGATCTGCAGGGCTTTGACGCGGTGATCCATCTGGCGGCACTCTCGAACGACCCGATCGGAAATCTCAACGCGGATTGGACGAGGCAGATCAATGCGGAAGGAACAGTTCGTCTGGCCACGATGGCCAAGGCGGCGGGCATCCGGCGGTTCCTATTTTCCTCCTCTTGCATCATGTATGGCATGTCGGAAGCCGCCGTCGTCGACGAAACCGCCCCGCTGGCGCCGCAAACAGAATACGCAAGATCGAAGGTTGTTGCCGAAGAAGCGCTGCGCGCGCTGGCGGACGACGGGTTCTCGCCCGTCTATTGCCGCAACGGCACCGTCTATGGTCTGTCGCCGCGAATGCGCTTCGACACCGTGCTGAACAATTTCGTGGGCAGCGCCTTCACCACTGGACGTGTCGAAGTGCATAGCGATGGCACGCCATGGCGGCCCGTGGTTCATGTCCAGGATGTCGCGCGCTATTTCAAATTGATGCTGGAGGCGCCACTACAGGACATCCACAATGAGGCGTTCAACATGGGTGTTGAAAGCCTAAATCTTCAGGTGCGCGAGATAGCGGAGATCGCCGTTGAGGCCGTCGCTGGCGCGCAGCTCACAATGACACCGAAGCTGGGCGCGGATCAAAGGACCTACAAGGCGGACTTCAGCAAGTTCTCACGGACTTTCCCGGATTTCGAGTTTCAGTGGACAGCGCGAAAGGGAGCACACGACCTTTGCGAGGCGTTCCGCTCGATCGCACTTAGATTTGAAGACTTTACCGACAAGCGCTTCACGCGGCTGCGCTGGCTCGATCATTTGCTCAAGGCGGGGATGCTCGATGGTCAGCTGCGCTGGCGAACCGCACAGCCGCGTGTTGCCTAATTTTCATTCCGTCGATTTTCGAGGGGGCAAAATATGGAACAGCTAGACGGGACCAAAGCGGTGGAGCGCCGGTCAGGACTGGACCTTCCGACCATCATCGATCGCGCTGCACAGCGTCTACCGTCTCTCGTCCTGACGCGCACTCCTTTGCGCGTCAGTTTTGCTGGCGGCGGTACCGATCTGCCCGATTTCTACAATCTCGATTGCGGCGCGGTCTTCAGCGCGGCAGTGGACAAGTACATCTATGTCACCGTCAAGCGTCACAGCGAGATCTTTAATGAACCCATCCGCTTGAACTATTCACAGACGGAGCAGGTAAACACCATAGGCGAGATCAAGAACAACATCGCTCGCGAATGCCTGCGTTTCCTGGAGATCGAACCGCCGATTTACATCTCGACGGTCGGAGACATGCCTGCCTCGACGGGCATGGGGGGGTCGAGCTCGTTCACGGTGGGACTGCTCAACGCCCTGCATGCATTCCGGGGAGAACGTGTCACCCCTGGCCAACTGGCCGAAGAGGCATGTCACATCGAGATGGACATCCTCGAGGAGCCGATTGGCAAGCAGGACCAGTATGCCGCCGCGTTCGGGGGCATGAACCTGTTCCGCTTCCAGCCGGGCGGCGCGGTAACGGTCGAGCCGCAGCGGGTGCGCAATGGCGCCATCGAACATCTCTTCAGCAACCTGATGATGTTCTGGACGTCGCATCAGCGGCCGGCCAGTTCCGTGCTGGCAGAGCAGAAGGCGAAAACGTCAAGCAATCTCGATACGCTCAGGCGGATGCGGGACGATGCCTTCATGCTTCAGGAGATCTTTGCGGAGCCCGTCATCGACGTAGAACGCTTCGGTGCCGTCCTTCACGCAGGGTGGGAGATGAAGCGGAGTTTGGCGTCCCGCGTGAGCAACGCGGCGATCAATGGCCACTACGACCTCGCCAGGGACGCAGGTGCGGAAGGCGGCAAGCTGTGCGGCGCCGGCGGCGGCGGATTCCTTATGTTCGCGGTCAAGCCGGAACGCCGGGAAAGTGTAAGACGCGCACTCTCACACCTAGCCTATGTGCCTATCGGCTATGAAGTCCACGGCTCGCGCCTCTTGCATCCGGCGCAAGTCTGATGGCCGTCCTTCGATCGCACAAGAGGACCGCCGGCGCGAGCCACCCTGAGCAGAGGTCGTCGGAGATGCAACCCGACGTGACACTCATTTGACCAATGGATCTACGATGCTTTTCACAAAGACCGATATTCCAGGCGCCACCCTGGTGGAACTGCAGAAATTCGAAGACGAGCGGGGCTTTTTCGCACGCGGCTGGTGTTCGCGGGAGTTTGCCGAGCAGGGGCTTCCGGATCGTGTCGTGCAGGTGAATATTTCATACAACAGGCACAAGCATACACTGCGCGGCTTCCATTACCAGCTGGCTCCCCAGTGCGAGGACAAGATGCTTCGCTGCATCCGGGGCAGCCTGTACGACGTGCTGATCGACCTGCGTTCCCGATCGCCCACCTATAAGCAGCACCTCACGGTGGAACTGTCAGCGGCGAACCAACGGATGCTGGTCATCCCGAAGGGCTGCGCGAACGCCTTTCTCACCATGGAGGACCACTCCGAGGCGACATATCTCGTCTCCGAATTCTACACACCGGCGGCCGAGCGTGGTGTTCGCTGGAACGATCCTGCTTTCGCAGTGAAGTGGCCGGTGGATGCGCCGGCGCTGATTTCTGAAAAGGACCGAAGCTGGCCCGATTATGACCGCTAACCTTTCGCCACCCGACCTTTCGGGAGCAGCACAGGGGAGACGTAAATGTTCATTGTCGACAGGGAGTTGGAGAGGCTCCAGGCTCAGGGGCGGCCAATTCGCGTGGGTATGGTGGGGGCCGGCTTCATGGCCCAAGGCATCGCGCTGCAGATGCTGCGATATGTCCCAGGCATGGAGCTCGTGGCGATTTCCAACAGGCACGTGGAAAAGGCGCGAGATGCCTATGCCGCCGCAGGTGAAGACGACGTGACCGAGGCGACCAGCACCAAAGCGCTTGAGGATCTCGTGGCGCGCGGTCGCCGCTCGATCACGGCCGACCCGATGCACATTTGCGAGGCCGACGACATCGACGTCGTCGTCGAGGCGACAGGCGCGATCGAGTTCGCTGCTCACGTCACAATGCGGGCGATCCGGCACGGCAAGCATGTTGCTCTGATGAACGCCGAACTCGACGGCACGATCGGACCGATCCTGAAAGTGTATGCCGACCGGGCAGGAGTGGTCCTCACCAATGTGGAGGGCGATCAGCCCGGCGTTATCATGAACCTCTACCGTTGGGTCAGGGGCCTGGGCATACGTCCGGTGCTTTGCGGGAACATCAAGGGCCTGCACGATCCCTACCGAAATCCGACGACTCAGGAGGGTTTTGCCAAGAAGTGGGGGATGAAGGCCCCAATGGTCACCTCCTTCGCGGACGGCACGAAGATCTCGTTCGAGAACGCCATCGTCGCCAACGCCACAGGCATGCGGGTGGCGAAGCGCGGCATGTACGGGCCTGTGGTCGAGCCTGGTACCCCGATCCAGGGGGCGGTCGGGTGGTATCCGCTCAATCAGCTCCTCGAGGGGCCGGGGATAGTTGATTATTGTGTCGGCGCCATGCCCAACCCCGGCATCTTCGTTCTTGGCACCACAGAGGATGCTGTCGAGAAGAACTATCTCTCACTCTACAAGATGGGCCCCGGACCGCTCTACTGTTTCTATTGGCCCTATCATCTGTGTCATTTCGAGGTGCCCTCCACGGTCGCCAGGGCCGCAATATTCCGCGATGCTGCGATTGCGCCCCTGGGCGCGCCGACCGTTGATGTGGTGGCCGCCGCCAAGCGGGACCTTAGTGCCGGAGAGATCCTCGATGGCCTTGGACATTACATGACCTACGGGCTCTGCGAGAACGCGCGAACGGTGCACGCCGAGCGGCTTGTGCCGATCGGGCTCGCCGAGGGCTGCCGGCTGCTGCGCGACGTGAAGCGGGACGAGGTGCTCGGCTATGACGACATCGAGCTTCCGATCGGGCGGCTTTGCGACACACTGCGCCGGGAGCAGGATCTTGCCTTCTTCGGCCGCTCTGCAGCCTCCCTGCGCCGCGAGGTTTCTGCAACCGCCTAGTTAGCGGGACTTCAGATGTTCCGCCGCCCGAACCTTAGAGTTGAGATGGCCGAACTGATGTCCGATTTCCATTGCCTGACGCATGCCGCCGCGCTTTGCCTCCTCTTTGTGGGTACGACTTTCCTGGCCCTTAACCCGGATTGGATCGACAGGCCCCTCGCAACGGCCGTCAACACCGTAGCGAGCACTCAGCCCTTCGCCAACCGGCTCGCTTTCGGTGCCGTCTACCCAACAACCGAGGGCGCTATAGTTGTGTCCTTGCTTTGGTATTGCTGGTTCGCCCATGACGGTCCGGAGTCGAGGGCAAGGCTGGTGAGCGGCGTCTGCGCAGCTGTCCTCGCGGCGCTCGTCGCGTATTTCCTGCAGGGCGCTCTGCCGACGACGCCAAAGCCGATTTTTGACTCCGCACTTCGACTTCATATCCCGGACGTTTTGGGCGACGCTGCCGTTCTGCGCTCAGCGCCGTTCGCCGGCACCCCCGGGTTCCCCAGCGAGCGAGCGGTTCTGTTCGCGGGTCTAGCGATCGCCATTCTTCTCGTTCGCTTCGAACTCGGACTCCTCGCCCTGGCCTGCACCTTGGTGGTAGAGCTTGCGCGAGTCTACTTGGGGCTGCATTACCCGACCAATGCTCTGGGTAGCCTCGCCTTGGCCGCCGCCCTGGTATGGATAGCACAAACGCACCCGAGCCTTGAACTCGGCGCCCTGGTTCTCCGGTGGGAGCGCGGCGCCCCATCAAGCTTCTATCTGTGCAGCTTTCTGGCCTCATACCTTGTTGTTGCGTTCCAGGCGTTGCGAGAACTTGCCAAAGGGCTTCTGCAATAGGAACTGGTGTGAAGCCGCCAACGACATGACGTGCATCGCCGCGCTGAAGCGTCATCTTGGCCGGACAACAACAATCATGCTGAAAGGTGTTCGCAACAGCGGCGGATTACCTCAATGAAGCGGATTAGGCATCCGGCAAGCTGGATAAGGCCGCTCTACGGCTTCCACTGGCCCTACTACCTCTGCCATTTTGAGGTAGCCAGCACACTGCGCGCGCCGCGCTGTTCGACAAGCCCGATCTCTTCGCTCGGCGAACCCAAGGTCAATTTCGTTGCAACCCGCCAAGACCGATTCGAACTGCCGGCCCTTCCTGCGTTCAGCTCCGCAACGAACAGGATTGCCACTTCTTTGGCTCCGCAGTAGCCGGCACGGCCCCGGGGACGAGGCGACTCGTGAGCCGGCGCTCGCAGCGGGCGGCTCCTACTTCCTACGCGGTAGGGCGACGACGTTGGCCGAGCCCAAGGCGATGCTCCGCAGCATCTGTTACGAACGCCGAGCGACGGGATTACCTCCTTTTGTTGGAGCGCCTGCCACAATGACACTCTGGTCGCGGGAGGGAATCGATATAAAATTCACAGGTCGATAGCCGCTCCGCGTTAGGCCAGACTGAACCCCATCTGGCGCTGTTGTCTATTTTGGACACAGTGAGGACGGCGGACACAGTGAGGACGGCGCAGTCAAGCGGAACAGCTACTAAGAATAAGCCAAAGGCAACCATTGATGTACAATCCAGATGGGCTCCGGTATTGTAAGCGAGTTGTAAGAGCGGCCTTAGGATTCGATCATCTTCTCCGGCCCGAATGCTCTATTCCTACACAAAAACTCGGCTCCGCATATGGAGGTTGGGTCGTTGCGGTCGAGCCTCTTCTAGCTGCTTCCTCCCCTATTGTTCTTTCCTTTGGCTTAGGGGACGATATTTCATTTGATCTGGAAGTCAGCAAAGTATTCGGTGCAAAGGTCTTTGGGTTTGATCCGACTCCGGCCAGTCTTGACTGGATTGCCGCTCAGGAATTACCCCCCACTGTGCGGATCTACCCCTTGGGAATATCTAATTTCGACGGGGAGCAAACGTTTGCTGTGTCCGAAGATGACACACGCAGCAATTTTTCCACGAAGTTGGTTACAGGCAAGAGCATTGTCTGCAACGTGAGGCGTTATTCTACTATCCTGGATATGCTCGGACTGGCAACTGTCGATGTGCTGAAACTCGACGTCGAGGGGGCAGAGCACGACGTCCTTCCAGAGGTGCTTGGATCTGATGTCTTACCGAGACAGATTCTCGTCGAGTTTCACCACTGGTGGCACCGCACTCCCGTGGAGCAAACCTACCGAACAGTGGAAGCGATAAAGGGCCAGGGTTACACCCTGTTCCATGTTTCTCCTGCGGGCCACGAGTTGTCATTTTTGCTGACGCGATAGCAAGCCTTACGAGAACTTTCGACAAGCCGCCGTCGGTGGCGGGATCGTCGGCAACAACCTGACGCCACGCTTGCCAGGTGACCCGAGACCCGTTTCTCGGCGGCATCGCCCGCGCCGCACTGATCAGCCGACCCACATGTTCGGCATTGCCGACGGCAGCATGGCCGGCATGCAGCTCCCGGAGAAGCGGTGGCGCAAGCGCTTGTGAAGTGACGGCTCGCGGCAGGGCGGCTACGTCCATGCCATAGGAGCATAGGCTGAAGAGGCTAGCCAAGCAGAAAGGGACGCACGGGAAGTAGCTGTGACGGGCATTGAGCGGTGGGGATTACCTCTTTTGCTGGCGTGCCTGCCACAAAGACACTCTGGCAGAACAAGGCACTTTCGCCTTTCGTTAGAGGAGTGTGGGGCAGACCGTCGGTCGACGAGGCCACCACAGCCCTCAAGGATTGGATGGGACCCGATGACAGATCGCATTGCGCTCATAACTGGTGTGACCGGTCAGGACGGTGCCTACCTTGCCAGACTGCTGCTGGAGAACGGCTATACTGTCCACGGACTGAAACGCAGATCCTCCTCCTTCAATACCGAACGCATCGACGACATCTACGTCGATCCGCACGAACCGGACGCACGCTTTTTTCTCCACTACGCCGACCTGACCGATGCGACCAATCTCATTCGCATCGTTCAGGAGACGCGCCCTACCGAAATCTACAATCTGGCGGCCCAAAGCCATGTCCAGGTAAGCTTCGAGACGCCTGAATATACCGGCAACGCCGATGCCCTTGGCACACTCAGGCTGCTTGAAGCCATCCGCATCCTGAAGATGGGAGAGCGGGTGCGCTTTTATCAGGCATCAACCTCCGAGCTGTTCGGCAAAGTCCAAGAGGTGCCCCAGACGGAGAAGACGCCGTTCTACCCGCGCTCTCCCTATGCGGCGGCCAAACTCTATGCCTATTGGATCACGATCAACTACCGTGAAGCGTACGGAATGTTCGCTTCCAATGGCATACTGTTTAATCATGAAGGCCCCACGCGCGGCGAGACGTTTGTGACCCGCAAGATCACACGTGCGGTTGCAGGTATCGAGCGAGGCTTTCAGTCCGCCCTCTATCTTGGAAATCTGGATGCGAAACGCGACTGGGGGCATGCTCGCGACTATGTGGAGGGCATGTGGCGGATTCTTCAGCACGCCGAGCCAGACGACTTCGTCCTCGCCACGGGCGAAACCCACTCGGTTCGAGAGTTCGTAGAGCGTGCCTTTCGGGCAGTCGGCCGCGTCATCGTCTGGGAAGGTAAGGGGGTGAACGAGATCGGCCGGGATGGCAAGACAGGAGAAATCCTCGTCCGAATCGACCCACGCCATTTCCGTCCAACGGAGGTCGATCTCCTGATGGGAAATCCGGCGAAAGCCCGCTCAAAGCTCGGCTGGTCGCCTAAGACGACGTTCAGCGACCTCGTGGCGGAAATGGTGGCGGCCGATCTGAAACGTCTGGAGCGAGAGCGCTGGCATAGGGACAGTAGCGTCTAGAAAGCGCCACCGGTCATGAACAACACTTACCGGCTCCGTGATGTGCGTCTTGGCAGCATCAATATCGTCGCAAACGCGACCGGCAAGATCGTGCCAAGCGGGCGCACCAGCCTTTAGAGAGGGGCGTTGTCCGCGCTACCCACGTGCGCGATGGACAGAGCGTGAAGGCTGGCGACCTTCTGTTCGATTTCGACCCGACCATGACGCCGACGAGGAGCGTCAGCAAAACGATCTCCGTTCGGCCGACCTCAACACGCCGCTGCGCGCGGAGCCGCAGACGATCCGCTTGCCGCCTTCGCGGCCGTTCCGGAAAATCGACTTGGCACGCCGGGAGTTGCCGGTCAGCGTCCCTTGTTGACGTTCTCCGACTCCAGAAAAGCGCTTGGTTCACCTCGCTTTGGGAGTATTTCGGCCTAGGCGTGCCTGCAACTTCACGAAAGATAGACGCCGCCAATTCTAGACCTATGGGCCTGCGCCTTTGGCAGCCTGGGCGGCAGCCGCTCTCGTCCTGTCCACGAATGACATCTCTCATTCCGGCGAGATCTGCCATCGGCGGTTGAACGCCAGTTCCGCGTGAGGTATCGATCTCGCGGGCGTGCGTTCGGGTACTCGCCGTTTGCGTCGGTCCAATGAGAGCGCGGCCTAATCCGTCATTCCTTCTCTGAACAGACGACGTTTCGCTGACTCCTTGAAAGCCTTGAGAGGCGAGCCAGCCTCCGAAATGCCTTTCGTCGCCATTCTCGCGGAACCGGAACTTGAACGCGGTCACCGGCATGTTGCAGCCCAGCCCACCCTTGTCGTCAGCCCGAGCAGCACGCACGAGACATCCTTTCGGTCGCCGACAGGCATGCTCCTATTGGACTAGGGGGTGCCAATCGGGGCGTTAGGGCTACCCCAATTCATGAAGGAGCCTCCCGCCCGGCAGCGTGCTACGTCTGTCTGCGCAAGAGCCGAGCAAAATGCGTGACCCAGGACACAGTCGGACAAGCCAGGCCGAACGCATTCGGCTTCGTCGCGAGATGTTCGGGGCTGTCGATGCCGTGCTGCGCCGCAATCCAGAGGTCGGAGCCTACAACCAGAAATTTGAGGGGACTGGATCATGCCGGAGCGGATCGTCAGTTTTGTGATGAGCGGGGGCGTCGGCTCGCGGCTGTGGCCGCTGTCGCGCGAAGACAATCCCAAGCAATTCCACGACCTTTCGGGCGACGGCTCGATGCTTGCGAAGACTGTCCGACGCCTCAAGGCGCGCTCGGACGGCGAGACGCCGATCTATCTGATAGCCTCCGAACGGCATGCCGACCGCGTTATCTCGGACATCGGTCCGCTCGGCCTGAACGGGGGCAGACCGATTTTCGAGCCCGTCGGCCGCAATACCGCCGCTGCGGTGGCCATAGCCACGTTGCAGACGATCTCCGAATATGGCGGTGACGCGCTTGTGCTCGTGGTGCCCTCCGACCATCAGATATCGACCGAAATGCAGTTCTGGCAAACCGTCGAGGCTGGCATGCCTGCCGCCGATTCAGGAAGCATTGTCGTATTCGGCATCAGGCCGACCCATCCTGAAACCGGGTACGGCTACATCGAGGTTACGGCAAATGGTGACGGCGGGGCCGCCGTTTCACATTTTGTCGAAAAGCCCAATGCCGAGACGGCCCGCAAATATGTGGCTTCGGGAAGATTCTACTGGAACGCCGGCATCTTCCTGTTTCGTGCCGACACGATGCGGAAGGCATTTCTCGAGTTCCGGCCAGACATCTGGGACACCGCGGAACGGGCCCATAAGGCTGCACGGACGGACGTCTTGGGCATCTACCTGCCCCATGGCTTCTATTCGGCTGTCCCGTCGACGTCGATCGACTACGCAGTCATGGAGCATGCACGCGGTATTGCGATGGTTACGGCTTCCTTCCGCTGGAACGACCTTGGATCGTGGCAATCGCTGCTGGAAGCCAGCCCGACGGACCGCGACGGCAATGTCGTAATGGGCGACGTTGTCGCCATGGATTGCGGCAACTCCTATCTCAGAAGCAAGGGCAGACTGCTGACAGTCATTGGAATGAAGCATGTGGCGGTGGTCACGACACCGGACGCGGTATTCGTCGCTCCTGTCAGCCACAGCCAGAACGTGAAGAAAGTCGTCGAACAACTCGAGAAGAGCGGACGCCTTGAAACGAAGTTCACAGGGTCGGATGACCGGCTCATCATCAGCGGGTCATGGCGCAAGCGGGTCGAGCACTGGCTCTTCAACGAAACCTTGCCGCTGTGGTCCACTGCAGGTGTTGACGATGCGTATGGCGGCTTCCACGAGGCGCTCGGTTTCGATGCAAGGTCGTTGGGCAAACCCAAGCGCATGCGGACGATGGCTCGCCAGATTTACGCGTTCGCGGTGGCCAAAGAACGCGGCTGGGTTGGACCGGCCGACAAACTCATCGACCACGGCATCGAGTTTATCGCCAAACACGGCCGCACCGAACGCGGTGGCTGGGTGCGCATCCTTAATTCCAATGGCAGCGTGGCTGACCCGACGGAGGACGCCTACGACCATTCCTGCGTGCTCCTGGCGCTTGCCCATGCTCACCGATGCGGCCATCAGGATGCCCTGCAGCTGGCACAAGAGACCTTCCATTTCATCGACACCCATCTCGAGGACGTCAGTCTGAACGGCTTCCTCGAGACCCCCGGCTGGAAGGGGGTGCGGTTCTCGAACCCGCACATGCACATGCTGGAATCCTTCCTTGCCTGGCATCGCGTCACCGGCGAGCGTGCATATCTCCGTCGGGCGGCACGTGTCGTCGATCTCTTCCGGTGCCATTTCTTCGATCAGGAGAGCTGGACGCTTGGGGAACATTTCGATGTCGATTGGCTACCGTTGTCGGGAGAGGAGGGACAGTGGACCGAACCAGGGCACCATTTCGAATGGGCCTCGCTCCTCATCGATTTCGCGCGGGCAAGCGGGCAGAAAGACTTGGCAGCCTATGCAAGGAAGCTCTATTCGTCGGCGATCGCCAGCGGATTGAACCGGGCCACGGGCCTGGCTTATGCAGCCGTGTCGCGGCAGGGAATTCCCTTCGACCGGCTCTCCCGCAGCTGGCCGCAATGCGAAGCCGTCAAGGCGGCCGTCGCCCTGGACGGCATCGGCGGGCCTGATCTGAAACCTGAGATCGAAGCTCGTGTCGCCCGCCTCTTCAAATGGCATATCGATCCCGCACCGCTAGGCTTGTGGATCGACAGAATCGACGAGCGCGGAAGGTCCCTGGCGACGGAGGTGCCCGCGAGCATTTTCTACCACCTCGTGACGGCCTTGATGCAGTATCTGGACAAGACCGCAGGGCAAGTCGAACCTTTCCCGCTGCCAGCTTTGGATGGGAGCAAAAGCGTTGCGATGCAGGGTTACGGCTGACCAACCGTCCGCCATAGCTCCGTGTTGGTCAAACGACCAATAACGAAACTAGTACAAGATCGGGAGGAATACCCATGAAAGTGACAATCCTGGGAAACTGTCCGCCCCATTCCTACAAGGGATTGATGCAAGGCTCAGACCGAGAAGCTGCAATCAAGGCGGTTTTGGAAAGCGTTGGTGGCAAGGTATGCGGTATGATGTTTACTCGCGGCGCCTATGATATTGTCATCAATGCTGAGGTTCCGGACCAGGCCAATGGGATGGACCTAGCACTGGCGGTCCGGGCAAGCGGCTGGATAAACGAGCTAGTTGTCCTGGAAGAACTCGACATGAAGGCGGCGCTCGCAGCCGCCAAAAAGGCTGCCGCGTTTACAAGCCCGCCGGCTGATTGGATAACTGGCTGTACATTGAAGGCAGCACGGTTCCGTTGAACGCGCCGTGCTGCCAAGTCTCAAGGAAAGACACGCTGCGGTTTCGGAAAGCCGAAGCAGGCGCGGCATTGGTTCTGCTTTGATACCGCCGACAGCGAACGCGCCCGGCTCAGGGGGCCCTAGAAGGTGCGCTTGACGGACCGGCGAGGTCCGGTTTTGTAGAGGCTTCTTCTCGGAGCGCTTCTTTATCTAATCGGAGCGCGACAAGGCAATCGAGATCACATTGTCAGTATCTGTTTCAGGTAGCTCGAACAGCATTGGCAAAAATTGGCCGCTCGGGCGGCGTTCTCATGATCACGGTCCCTAAGGGTGCTCGGACTTTACGACTTTCCAGGATACCTATGGTCCTGATGCAGCGGGTGGAGCTATCCGTCACTTCCCTGCCCTGTGCTCCGCCACCAATCTCGCGTAGAAGGGCCCTGGCCGAACCCGGCCCTGCGACGCGAGAACTCCATGCGAATAGTGTTGCCTGTCCTGTTGCTCGGCGCCGCCCTTGCCAGCCTGTCGCCCGCCAAGGCCGCGGCGGGCGATTGCAGGGATGCCGCCGCGCTGGTGCAGCAGGCCTATCCCAACGCCCGAAAGAGCGCCGACGGCAACTCGTTCACGCTTGAACCTCATACTAGCATCACCTCAACGTTCACGGAGAGCGAAGCGCCATTTGGCCTGGTCTGCAAGATTTGGCCCGCCCATGTCGACCTGCTGTTGGTCGCAGTGCCGCTGATTGACAGCGCTAACAGCGACCACCTGCATGTCGGCGATATCGAGCTTCTGGTCGTCGACAGGAATACGCTGCGCGTGCGCCAGCGCCTGCTCCAGCCCGGTCTGATGACCGATGACGCGATTGTCATCGAGAAGGTGGAATTCGACACCAGCCGCTATGCACTGGCCCCCAATGTCAGCGCATTCGGCCTGCGCATCGAAATGGCGCACCATTCGCTGACCGCTCCCTTCACTGAAACCGACCTGCGGCTATACGCTCTCACCGGCGATACGCTACGCGTGGTGCTCGACGGCCTCGTCGTGGCCGGCTCTGGCGGCGATAGCGATGGTAGTTGCGCCGGATACTTTCATTCCAGCCAGGTCAGCCTGGCGATAAGCCCGGCGCGCCATCATGGCTATCACGATATCACCGCGATTGAGCGGTCGAATACCGATAATCCCTCCCCCGACCACAATGGCGAATGCCAGTCCCATCCTGGCAAGCCTGCGAAGCGGACCTACTGGATGCGCTATGATGGCAGCCGCTATGCGGTTCCCGCGGCACTCAAGGTGATGGGGTTGTGAGGCGGCCGCACACGTCCCTGCCTTGGTTCGTCAATGTCATCAATTCCAGTTGAACGGGTATCGACCGTTAATTCTCTCGTGGTAGGAGGCGCTCAAGGGGGCTCTTCTCAAAGGAGCTGATGATTTGTGGTGGTCAAGATTCAAAAGGGGTTTTGCCGGAACGTGGGACGACAGACTTGACGGGCTATTCTCCGCAAAGGTCGACTACGCCGGAAAATCCATTCTCGATGTTGGCTGCAATATGGGTGTTGTCGCCTATGAGATATCCAAGCTGAAACCCAGCTCGATCCACGGGATCGACATTGCCAAGCCGCACATCGAGACCGCAAAGATGTTGTTGAGTGGCTCCCCGGTACATGCCAGGTTCGATCGCCTGAATCTTGGCAGCCGGCGCCTCGGCAATATCCTTCTACCGAAATACGATATCGTCCTGCTGCTGGCCGTCTATCAGCACATGCAGCGCAACATCGGCCCAGGCAAGGCGCGAAGGGTGCTTTCCAATATTGTGAGGCGCACCTCAAACGTCGTTGCCCGCGTTCCGCCTGGAACGGATGGCGAATTCATCGAAACGCTTTCTGACGAGGGGTTCCAGGTCAAGAGCACTCACACATCGCCTCTTGGTAGTCATGTGCTCGTGCTTGAGAAACCCGCCTTACGAAATCCGCAGCCATAGAGATGACATCCATGTGGCAGCAGCGGGCGCAGACCCGCTGCCTGCCTGCAACGCAGTCCCGGGAGAGCCCGATTCGCCGGCAGAAAGCACCTTGCGGATGGACGTCGGGCCTATGCCTTTGACATTGAGGTTGACTCCGCAGCCGTGCTGGAAGAGCTTTTCGAGTCCAATGGCTGGAGTAGCGGCTGGCGGGACGGCATCTACCACTACGTCCATTACCATTCCCGCAAAAATGAAGTGCTTGGGGTTGCGCGCGGAACCGGCAAGGTTCGGTTCGGGGGCAACAGGGGCCGTACATTGTCCTTGAAGGCCGGCGACATGGCAGTTCTTCCGGCCGGCACCGGTCACCCAGTTGGCCGTCCACGGAAGGATCCGGTCTATGGGAGCAAAGCGCCGCTGGTCTCAGTCTGGGAAAAATGAAGCTTGAAGATGAAGTCCGCCACGTTTCCGAAGACTTGGACGATGATGTACTGAGTGACGCTGTGCGGGCGCTGCATCGTCGGGTGAAGATCGTTCATGATTTCGATATCCCCTACATTGCTGGCTACAGCAAAGATGGCAGGACCATTTATATCGATCGCCATATGCCTCGCACTATGGATTGGAAATCGGCCAAGGTCCGGCTTGCCCCATTTCTGCTAACGCACGAAATCGTTGAAAAGGCGCTCCTAGACGAACTCGGGCTTCATTATCTGCACGCGCATCAAATCGCTCTTCGAGCCGAACGCGATGCAGTGAAGGCGGCGGGTGTTGGCT
>NZ_JAMYSQ010000050.1:0-17663 GCF_040321995.1 Mesorhizobium sp. M0207 | reverse complement strand
CAACTCGCCTCTGCTCAGTCTAACGTCTCGATTGGTCATGGCACTTCCCCTTCCACGGGAATCGGTGATCGCAACGTCACCACCGTGCCATGGCCGCTCGCCCTCAGAGCAGGCGCCGTTCTCCATCCAAAACTCTTTGCAGAACCTTCAGCACACTATCGCGTAGCGGCGATACGGCCGTGAGCGAAACAACCGCCGAAGGCCAAGCCTGCGACCGCAGGCCGCCGGTCGTCCGGCGCCCCCGCGGAGGCCAGCCGCGCTAGCGGCGATACGGCCGTGAGCGAACTATGCCGCCTTCTTCTTCGGCTGGATCAGCCCGCGCTCGACCAGCAGTTCGGCGATCTGCACCGCATTGAGTGCCGCGCCCTTGCGCAGATTGTCGGAGACGATCCACATCGACAGGCCGTTATCGATGGTCGAGTCCTCGCGGATGCGCGAGATGAAGGTGGCGTCCTCGCCGGCCGATTCCAGCGGCGTGATGTAGCCGCCGTCCTCGCGCTTGTCGATGACCTGGCAGCCCGGCGCCTCGCGCAGGATCTCGCGCGCCTCTTCGGCGGTGATCGGCTTCTCGAACTCGATGTTGACCGCTTCCGAATGGCCGATGAACACCGGCACCCGCACGCAGGTCGCCGTCAGCTTGATCTTCGGGTCGAGCATCTTCTTGGTCTCGGCCACCATCTTCCACTCTTCCTTGGTGAAGCCGTCGTCGAGGAAGACGTCGATATGCGGGATGACGTTGAAGGCGATGCGCTTGGTGAACTTCCTGACGTCGACCTGGTCGGCGACGAACACCGCGCGCGTCTGCGTGAACAATTCGTCCATGCCTTCCTTGCCGGCGCCGGAGACCGACTGGTAGGTGGCGACGACGACGCGCTTGATGGTGGCCGCGTCATGCAGCGGCTTCAGCGCCACGACCAGCTGCGCCGTCGAGCAGTTCGGGTTGGCAATGATGTTCTTGCGCGTGAACAGCGAGATCGCATCCGGGTTCACTTCCGGAACGATCAGCGGCACGTCCTGATCGTAGCGGAAGGCCGACGAATTGTCGATGACGACGCAGCCCTGCTTGCCGATCTTCGGCGACCATTCCTTGGACACGTTGCCGCCGGCCGACATGATGCAGATGTCGGTGTCGGAAAAATCATATTGGTCGAGCGCCCTGACCTTCAGCGTGCGGTCGCCGAACGACACTTCCGTGCCCTGGCTGCGCCGCGAGGCCAGCGCCACCACCTCGCTCACCGGAAAGCCGCGTTCCTCCAGTATGTTGAGCATTTCCCGGCCCACATTGCCCGTGGCGCCGACGATCGCAACCTTGAAACTCATCGAAATCTCCTGTCCCTCTCCGCTCGGTTTCTGGAGAAAACCCGCCGGCCGATGCGGGTTTCAACCCCCGGGCCGGACCCGGGAGGGGTGGTTAGGCCAAGGGAATCAGACCGTTTTGGTGGTCGTTTTGCCGGTTTTTTTGGGCAAGAACGTGATTTTGCTGGAACGAGGAGACGCAGCGACGCGCCCGGCCCAATGGTTCGCATTGGGGCCGGGGATGTCGAAGGCAGAAAGCGCCATCAAAAGGCCGCGCATCGAAAACTATCCCGTTCGGTGCCGGCTTTTACGCGGTTTACGTCTAGAGTCAATCGCAAGCAGGCCGACCCGCCCGCCCTGTACAATGACGGCGGCACCAAGTACGAACGAGCATCGTCTGGCTCGTGGCGCCCGTCTGTGGCGCATGCCGACATTTGACCCGTCGCCGGGTATTCAGAATCCGAATTTCGAAAGAGCAAGATGTCCAACTTCGAAGCTATTGTTCCCGCGCTAGCAAAGGCGCTGGAAAAACGCGGCTATGTCGAGCTGACGCCGGTGCAGAACGCCGTTCTCGAGCTTGGCCAGGCCGATGCGCTGGTTTCGGCCCAGACCGGCTCCGGCAAGACCGTCGCCTTCGGTCTGGCTTTGGCGCCGACCCTTCTCGATGGCGCGGAGCGCTTTTCCCACGCGGCGGCACCCCTGGCGCTGGCCGTGGCGCCGACGCGGGAGTTGGCCCTGCAGGTAACGCGCGAGCTGGAATGGCTCTACGAACTGACCGGCGCCACGGTGGCGTCCTGCGTCGGCGGCATGGACATGCGCACCGAACGGCGCGTGCTGGAGCGCGGCGCCCATATCGTCGTGGGCACGCCCGGCCGCCTGCGCGATCACATCACCCGCAATTCGCTCGACATGTCGGCGCTCAAGGCAGTGGTGCTCGACGAGGCCGACGAGATGCTCGATCTCGGCTTTCGCGAGGATCTGGAATTCATCCTCGATGCCGCACCCGCCGATCGCCGCACGCTGATGTTTTCCGCGACCGTGCCGCGCTCCATCGCCACGCTGGCCAAGGGCTACCAGCGCGATGCTGTGCGCATCTCGGCCTCCGGCGAGGAAAAGCAGCATCTCGACATCGAATACCGGGCGCTGAGCGTCGCCCAGGCGGACCGCGAAAACGCCATCATCAACGTGCTTCGCTACTACGAGGCCAAGAATGCATTGGTGTTCTGCAACACCCGCGCCGCCGTCAACCATCTGATGGCGCGCTTCAACAATCGCAACTTTTCCGTCGTGGCGCTGTCCGGCGAGCTTAGCCAGAACGAGCGCAGCCACGCGCTGCAGGCGATGCGCGACGGCCGCGCCAAGGTCTGCATCGCCACCGACGTCGCGGCACGCGGCATCGACCTGCCCAATCTCGAGCTGGTGATCCATGCCGACCTGCCGACCAACCCGGAGACGCTCCTGCACCGAAGCGGACGCACGGGTCGTGCGGGACGCAAGGGCGTCAGCGCGCTGATCGTGCCCAACAATGCCCGCCGGCGCACCGAACGGCTGCTGCAAAGTGCCGGCCTTGCGGCGACATGGGCAAGCCCGCCGTCGGCCGACGACGTGATGCGGCGCGACGATGAGCGCATTCTCGCTGATCCGGTCTTCAGCGAGCCTATGAAGGATGAGGAGCGCGGCTTCGTCGAGGTGCTTCTCGATCAGCACGGGCCCGAACAGGTTGCCGCCGCCTTCGTGCGGATGTGTCGCTCCAGCCACTCGGCGCCGGAGGATCTTCTCGACGTGGCACCGTTCACGCCGTCGGCCGAAAAATTTGCGCGGCGGGATGAGGCACCGAGCCGCCGCGACGATTTCGGCGACAGCGTCTGGTTCTCGCTGTCGGTCGGACGCCGGCAGAATGCCGAGCCACGCTGGCTGATCCCGATGCTGTGCCGGACAGGCGGCATTTCCAAGCGCGAGATCGGCGCCATCAAGATGCAGCCGGAGGAAACCTTCGTGCAGATCGCGGCGGACTGGGCCGAGCGTTTCCTCGCTGCGATCGGCCCCGACCGCAAGCTGCAGGGCAACATTGCGGTCAAGCGGCTGGATGGCACGCCGGATTTGTCGCGGGCCGGCTACCAGGAACCACGACCCGACAAGAAGCCGCACCGCGGCAAGCGCACCTTCGATCAGAACACGCCCAAATTCGAGAAGCGCGCACCGGCCGACCAGCGCCCGGCATTCGAGGCGAAGCCCTGGGCCGGGAAACCGGCCAAGGCGAAGTTCGAAGGCGGACCTGCGAAACACAAGAAATCGAAGAAACGGCCGGGGTAAATAGCCACCACTCTCCATTTCCGCACGCCCCTTGCGGTCTGCCGGAACTTTGCACAGTCTGGGGCGGGGAAATGGGGGTGGGCAGGACATGCGCGGCGAAGTTCTTCATTACGACGAAGACCAGGGTTTCGGCTTCATCACCGGAGCCGACGGCAACCGCTACACTTTGGCGCGCGAAGATTTGAGCCGCGAAGCATCGGTTGCCGGAGGTACGACCGTCGAATTCCAGCCGGCTGGCGGACGGGCACGCGATGTTTTTTCGATCCGCTCCCAACCTGCCAGCGCGCCCGCCGACGCCTCCACTGCAACCGCCGCCCCAACTCAGGCCGGCAATGCGCCCGCGGCACGTCAGCCGCAACATTTCGGCCGTTCCGC
Organism: Mesorhizobium sp. M0207; assembly: GCF_040321995.1. Lineage (NCBI taxonomy): Bacteria > Pseudomonadati > Pseudomonadota > Alphaproteobacteria > Hyphomicrobiales > Phyllobacteriaceae > Mesorhizobium > Mesorhizobium sp. M0207. The sequence continues at coordinate 13,679 of NZ_JAMYSQ010000050.1, read as the reverse complement.
TGAACAAAGTCCGGCCGAATCGGCTGGCCTGTGGAACTACTTCTGGCGGGGTCTGACCGAGAATTACTTCAACTTCGCCGGCCGTGCCCGCCGCAAGGAGTATTGGGGCTATTGTCTGTTCTGGACGATCGCGCTGATCGTGGTCATGGGACTCGGCGTCTTTATCGACGACGCCATGGGCAATCTCGACAACAGTGAATTGCCGGCAGTGACGGTCGGCCTTTCCGGTCTCTTCCTGCTGGCGACAGCCCTGCCATGGTTCGGGCTGAACGTGCGTCGCCTGCACGATACCGGCCTGACGGGATGGCTCTTTCTGCTTTTCCTGGTCCCGACCTTCGGCAGCCTGATCATCCTGGTCTTTGCGCTGATCCCGACGCAGCCGCGCGAAAACCAGTGGGGTCCGGTGCCGGTAGGTGTCAGGGTTTAGTACCTCCACGATTGGGTCGCCGGCCGCCACGCCTGCGTCATCCTGGGGCGGAGCGACGCGAAGCGGAGTGCAGACCCTGGGATCCATGACGCGACATAAGCCGAGGAACGCAGCGGTTCAGAATGGCGCTCATATCCACCACGAAGAAGCGCTCGGTTCTGGTCGGCCGAGCACTGCCGCCGGGTAACGGCATGGATCCTGGGGTCTGCGCCGCGTCGCTTCGCTCCTTGCTTCGCCCCAGGATGACGAAAGGGGAGATGTTTCGGTCAATCTCCAAATTTAGGGCTTCCAAGATCGCGTCGAGGAACCACCTGCGATCGCCAGCAGCGCCTCGCCGGATAGCCTGAGAAAGACCTTCTGCTCGTGACGCTCGGCACCAAATTGGGCATAGAAGCGCAGCGCGCCTTCGTTCCAGTCCTTCGTGGTCAGGTCGATGCGGCCGATGCCTTCGCGCAGGCAATGGCCGGCGAGGAATGCCATCAGTGCTCGACCGACACCGCCATTGCGGGCATCATTGCGTACGAATAGGTCCTTGAGGAACAGCAGCCGCTCGAGATCGATGCCGGGATGCGCGATCGCAACCGAGGCCAGCTCGCAAACTTCACCATCGACGAAGGCGAGCGCAAAATGCGGATAGGCCGGACCTTCGTCGCCAAGCCATTTCTGTGCCGCCGACAAAGCTTGGCTGGCGTCGAGTGGCGGCTGCCGGTAATGCACCGCCATTTCGCAAAGCATGGCGGCGAGTGCCGCCGCATCCCCGGTCGTCGCCCAGCGGACGTCGACCGACACGGGATCACCCCAAAAATTTGGCGATGATCGCGTCGCCCATCTCAGCGGTGCCGACCTCGGTCATCCCCGGTGAATGAATATCCCTGGTGCGCAAGCCCTGATCGAGCACGGCGGCGATCGCGCCTTCCAGCCGGTCGGCCTCTTCAACCATGCCGAAGGAATAGCGCATGCACATGGCGAAGGAGGCGATCATGGCGATCGGATTGGCGATGCCCTTGCCAGCGATGTCGGGCGCCGAGCCGTGCACCGGCTCGTAGAGCGCCTTGCGCTTTTTTGTCTTCGCATCCGGCGCGCCGAGCGAGGCCGACGGCAGCATGCCGATCGAGCCGGTCAGCATGGCGGCGATGTCGGACAGCATGTCGCCGAACAGATTGTCGGTGACGATGACGTCGAACTGCTTCGGCCAGCGCACCAGCTGCATGCCGCCAGCATCGGCCAACATGTGATCGAGCTTGACGTCGGCATACCTGGCCTTGTGCGTCTGGGTGACGACCTCGTTCCACAGCACGCCCGACTTCATCACATTGCGCTTTTCCATCGAGGTGACGTGATTCTTGCGCGTGCGCGCCAATTCGAAGGCAGCGCCCGAAATGCGCTCGATCTCGAACGTATCGTATATTTGGGTGTCGATGCCGCGCTTCTGGCCGTTGCCGAGGTCGATGATCTGCTTCGGCTCGCCGAAATAGACGCCGCCGGTGAGCTCGCGCACGATCAGGATATCGAGCCCCTCGACCACCTCCTGCTTCAGCGAGGAGGACGCCGCCAGCGCCGGATAGCAGATTGCCGGCCTGAGATTGGCAAACAGCTCCATGTCCTTGCGCAGCCGCAGCAGACCCGCCTCCGGGCGCACCTCGTAAGGCACCGCATCCCATTTCGGTCCGCCGACGGCGCCGAACAGCACCGCGTCCGACGCCATTGCCTTGGCCATGTCGGCATCGGAAATCGCCGCGCCATGCGCGTCGTAGGCGCAGCCGCCGACAAGGCCCTCATCGGTGACGAAATCGCTGCCGAGCCTGTCGTTCATGGCGGAAATCAGCTTCTTCACCTCGGCCATCGCCTCGGGGCCGATGCCGTCGCCGGCAAGCAGGAGAAGATTTTTCGAAGCCATGGGGAACCGTCCTGATTGTGTCGTGAGCCGCGGCCTTGCTAAACGCCAAGCGGCCGGCGCGCAAGCCTGCGGTTCAGAGCATCGGACCCAAAAGTGGAAACCGGTTTTGGGAAAATCCGATGCTCAAGACAAAATGCCTAGAGATGCGAAAGGATATTGACCAGCCTGCCGAACGGGTCGCGTACGAAGAAGCGCCGCACGCCCCAGGGTTCGTCCGCCGGACCGTATTCGATGGCAAAGCCGGCCGTCCTCATGCTTTCAAGCGCGGCATCGACGTCGTCGACTTCGATAGAGATGTCCGGCACCGGCGTTCCTGATCCCCCTTCGGCCATGAAACTGACCTGCACGGACATCGTCTCTTGCGAGCCGTAGGTAGCGATCCAGCCCATATCCATCTTGAGATCGAGGCCGAGCACATCCTGATAGAAGGGTTTTGCCGCCGCGATATCCTGCGTGTCTATGTTTGCAACGATGCGCCTGACCTTCACCATGGGCCGATCCTCGTGCTAACCGTGTCGTTGTCGCAACCGTGACAGGCATCAGGCTGTGCGCCGCAGCGCCGTCACCTCGATCTCGATCTTCATCTCCGGCTTGTTGAGCTGGCACACGATCATCGTTGCCGCCGGCCTGATCTCGCCAAAGGCCTCGCCGAGGATCGGGAACACCACATCCACGAAAGCCGCATCGGTGATATAGTAATGCGCCCGCACCACATCGGCCGTCTCGAAGCCGCCGTCCCCGAGCGCCTTGGCGATCGTCGTCAGGCAATTGCGCGTTTGTGCCTCCACGGTCTCCGGCATCGACATGGTCGCATAATCGTAGCCGGTCGTTCCGGACACGAAACACCAGTCGCCCTGCACCACGGCGCGCGAATAGCCGGCGGTCTTCTCGAAGGGCGAACCGGTGGAGATCAGTTTTCGCATGGTGTCCTCCTTTTTTGCAGCGTAGGCGGTTTGGCGAAAGCGGCGGTGACGGCCGATCTCCCCCCAAGTGGGGGAGATGTCCGGCAGGACAGAGGGGCGCGCGAAGGATCGCGGCAGAACGATTTCTAATTCGGCGACCCCAGCGCCTTGTCCAGCGCTTCCTTGACGTCGGCCGGCCATGTACTCACCGCCGGCCACGCGTCCGGCTCGGGCTTGTCGCCGCGGCGGGCGAAATACAGCTTGTGCTTGACCGGGTCGACCGCCATGAAGCCGTCATTGCCACCGCAATCATGCGGCACGCAGCCGCTGGCAAAGAAGGCACCCGACGCGGTTTTTTCCGTGCCGCCGCCGACCAGCAGGCTGGTCGCCATGTCGGGCATGTCCTTGCCGAGCAGCGTCTCGGCTAGCCTGTAGACGGCCTCGTTGTGAAAGGCATCAATGATGTTGTCGTATTTCGACGGATCGATGTCTTTCCAGTCGGTGCCCGGCTCCGGCATGTAGGTCAGATTACCGGACGTCGTCAGTCCGTCCGTCGGCGACCATTGCAGCGCCGGCTTGGAATCGCCCGGCAGCAGATAGGGTACGAAATAGACGGCGCTGTCGGAGATCGCGGCCGGCGGCGCGCCGCATTCATCCTGCTCGACCGTGGTCGTCTGGATCGCACCGCCCTCCGGCTTCCACACGATCACCTTGGCCGGGCCGCACTGGTTGCCGCCGTCGCCGACATCGACCAGCGCCACCTTGACGCCGCCGACCTCGACGATCTTGTCGAAGAAGACGTCGTAATTGCGCGCCAGTTCCTTGCCGTCGAAGGCGAGTACCCGTTCCCCGTATTCTTCCTCCTGGGCGATGGTCAGCTGGCCGCCCTCGAACGGGATCGGCGCCTGCTTGTCATCGTCGGCGGCGGCTGTGTCGCTGGCGCCTTGATCTGCCGCTGGCGCTTCCGTGGCGGGCGTCTGCGTCTGGGCATAGACGCTCGCCGGGGGCAGCAGCATCAGCGGCAGTCCGCAGGCAGCGGCAACAAGCAAGCGTGTCATCACATCCCTCCCCGGACACTTGGCGTAGAGGCTGACCGTCGGCGCGGCTTTAGAGCCTATGCCCAGGGCCGCAGCTCGGCGTTCTTCTTCTCGAACGAAGCGATGGCGCCGGCCTTCTCCATGGTCAGGCCGATATCGTCGAGGCCGTTCAAGAGGCAGTGGCGCTTGAATTCGTCGAGGTCGAACTTGACCACGCCGCCGTCCGGCCCGCGGATTTCCTTGGCTTCGAGATCGACCGACAGCGTCGCGTTGGAACCGCGCGAGGCATCGTCCATCAGCTTCTCCAGGTTTTCCGGGCTGACGGTGATCGGCAAGATGCCGTTCTTGAAGCAGTTATTGTAGAAAATGTCGGCGAACGAGGTCGAGATGACGCAGCGGATGCCGAAATCGAGCAGCGCCCACGGCGCATGTTCCCGGCTCGAGCCGCAGCCGAAATTGTCGCCGGCGACCAGGATCTGCGCCTTGCGGTAGGCCGGCTTGTTGAGCACGAAGTCCGGGTTTTCCGAGCCGTCGTCCTTGTAACGCATTTCGGCGAACAGGCCGGTGCCGAGTCCGGTGCGCTTGATCGTCTTGAGATAATCCTTGGGGATGATCATGTCGGTGTCGACATTGACAATCGGCATCGGCGCGGCGACACCGGTGAGCTTGGTGAATTTTTCCATGGTTCTTGCCCGTCTTCTTCTCGTTGCGGGGAATTGCTGGCGCCCGGTTTACACAATGCCGCGGGCAAATAAAAGGCGGCTGTTTTTGGACTTCCGTCGTCGATCGAAACACAAAATCGGTACAAAACGGCTTCAAAACCACCAGCCCATGGTGCACTTTTGTCGACATGACAACGCGATCCACGATCCTTTACGCCAGCGAACCGGGCCTCGGCATCGCCGAGTTCCGCCGCGTTCTGGTGGAATCCGGCCTCGGCGAGACACGGCCCGTCGATGATCATGCCCGTTTGAAGGCGATGCTCACGAGTGCCGACCTGGTGCTCACCGCGCGGATCGATGCACCGGGCAAGCCGCTGGTTGGTGTCGCTCGCGGCATCACCGACTTTTCCTGGGTCTGCTATATCTCCGAGCTCGCTGTTTCTGCATCGGCGCAAGGGCTGGGTATCGGAAAGGGCCTGATGGATGACGCACGCCGGCAACTCGGACCTTCCGTTGCCATCAGCCTGATCTCCATGCCCGACGCCGTCGGCTTCTATGAGCGTATCGGCATGGAGCGCATGCCTAACGCATTCTGGTTCGGCCGCAAACGCTGAAATCCACTCCCAGCGACCTCAACCCGCGCATTCTTGGCTAGGGTTCTGCCCCTTGACATGCAACCAAATGGTTGCATATTAGAGTCATGAGCATGGATGCCGTCTTTCGCGCCTTGGCCGACCCGACACGCCGGCGATTGCTGGACAGCCTTCATGCCAGGAACGGACAGACGCTGAACGCGCTGTGCGGTGAGATGGACATGACGCGCCAGGCGGTGACCAAGCATCTGGCGATCCTGGAAGAAGCAAACCTCGTCGCCACCATCCGCAAGGGACGCGAGAAGCAACATTATCTGAATCCCGTTCCCATCAACGAGATCGCCGAACGCTGGATCGGCAAATTCGAGCGGGGGCGACTGGGCGCCCTCGGCGATTTGAAGAAACGTCTCGAAAGGGAAGACTGATGAGCAACATTTTCGTTTATGTCACCTACATCCGCACCTCGCCCGAAAAACTCTGGCAAGCACTGACCGAGCCGGAGTTCCAGCGGCAATATTTCCTCGGCGCTCAGATGCTAAGCGACTGGAAACAAGGTTCGGCGTGGAAGATGGTTTACACCGACGGCCGCGTCACCGACAGCGGCGAGGTCCTCGAGATCGATCCACCCAAGCGCATCGTGCTCAAATGGCGCAACGAGTTCATGCCCGAGGTCAAGGCGGACGGCTACACACGCTGCACCTTCGCCCTCGAGCAGGAGGGCGAGATGATGAAGCTCGCCATCACACACGAAGCCGATGGACCGCACAAGCTGCTTGGCCATGTGGCGAACGGCTGGCCGCTCATCCTGTCCAGCCTGAAGAGCCTGCTCGAAACCGGCAAAGGCCTGTCGCGCCCGGCGTCGAAAGCTTGAGGTCGTTTCGATAGCGAAACCTTCTGGAGGACAGGTGATGCACGGTTCCGCGGTGCACAGCATGACCAATGGCGAGACCGTCATGGCGAGCGCCGATGTTCGCGCGCCGCCCGAGCGGATATTTGACGCGCTCGTTACACACGAGGTCGAGCGCTGGTGGGGGTCCGCCAGGACCTACCGGATGACCGGATGGGCGGCCGACCTCCGCGTCGGCGGCCGCTGGAGCGTCACCGTCGAGACGGCGGCCGGCAGACACCTGCCCGCCAGCGGCGAATTCCTGGAGATCGAAGAGCCGCGCCGGATCGTGCAGACGCGGAGATACGACTGGGACCATCCGACGCTTGGCCGCCGCGAAACCAAAGTCGCCTGGCTGCTGGAGCCGATCGCCGGCGGCACACGCGTCACCATCTGCCATGGCGGCTTCGCCGGCCTCGCTGCTGCCGCAACGAAGCATGCCGAAGGCTGGGCCCGGGTGCTGGGCTGGCTTCAGGCGTATCTTGGTACGGGCGGCTTGGTGGCGGCTCAATCCACCAAGCAACGGTAGCATCCCTTCGCGCCAGCGTTAAATTACATTCAATTCCCGAAACGGCCGCCCGTCGGCGATCCGGCTGTACCCGAACGCCGAGCAATCCACCGTGCGATAGCCGCCATGTACTATCAGTTCGGCCAGCGCCTTGCCGACCGCCGGAGCCTGCTGCAAGCCGTGACCGGAAAACCCGTTGGCGAAGAGGAAATTGCCGACCTCCGGGTGCGGGCCGATCACCGCGTTCTGGTCGAGCGTATTGTAGTCGTAATGGCCGACCCAGGCGCGCGTCGGCTTGATCGCCTCGAAGGCCGGAATGCGGGTCGCCAGCACCGGCCAGATCACCTCTTCGAACAGCGGCCAGTCGGGGTCGAAGTCGGCGGGGTCGGCCGGTCCTTCGCCCTCTTCCGGCTCGGCGCCGCCGGTGATGTAGACCGAGCCCTCCGGCCGGACATAGATGCCGCTCGGGTCGACCAGCAGCGGCATGTCGTCATATTTTTCGCGCGCCTCGAAGACGAAGACATTGCGCTTGCGCGGCTCCACCGGCAGCGCCAGCCTGGCCATTGCTGCCACCTTGCCGGCATTCGGCCCGGCGGCGTTAACGACGGTGCCGGCCTCGAGCCGCTCGCCATTGTCGAGGGTCACACCGGCGACGCGCTTCCCCTGCCGCTCGATACCGGTCACCGACGCTGTGATGAAATCAATGTTCTTGCTTCGCAGTGCCTTGCGGAACAGCATCAGCATCGCATGCGCGTCGAACCAGCCTTCGCCGCTGCGGCCATAGGCGCCGGCGGAAATGCCCTCGACCGACAGCCACGGAAAGCGGCGGACGAGCGCCTCGGCATCCTCGAGCACGATGTCGGCGCCCTCGGCCATCTGCGCCTCGTGGTTGGCCCGCAGGATCGGCAGCCCGTTCTCGCCGGCAAGGATGAGGTAGCCGCCTTCGCGAAAGCCGATATCGGCGTCCGCGCCAAACTCTTCCCTGAGCCGCCGGAACAGTTTCAGCGTGAATTGCGACAGCCGGATGTTTTCCGGGATCGAGAACTGCTGGCGGATTGAGGCGCAGGACAGCGTGGTCGCGGCGCGGGAAAATTGCGGGTCGCGCTCGACAAGCGCGATCGAGCCCGAAAACCCTTCCTTGCGCAGGTAATAGGCAACCGACGAGCCGACGATGGCTCCGCCGATGATGACGATGTCGTAATGCACCTTTTCGCCCTTCCGGTCTGAATCGCCGAGTCACGCCGCCGGCAGGATGATCTCGAAGCGCGTGCCGCTCGCCGAGTCAACCAGCCGGATCGTGCCATCATGCGCTTTCAGGAGGGCCAGCACGATGCCGAGGCCCATGCCGGTGCCGCCGGAATCGCGGCGCGTGGTGAAGAACGGCTCGAAGATGCGGCCTCGGTTGCTGGGCGAAATGCCGGCGCCGTCGTCAGCGACCACGATAGTGGCCTTGCCGTCCGCTTTTGCGGCTGTGACCGATACCAGCGTCGCGCCGTGCCGCGCCGAATTGTCGATGAGATTGGCCAGCACGATCGCAGCGTTTTCGGCCGATATGCGCAGCCCGATCTCGGTGCCCGCCTCGACGCGCACCGCCAGCCTGTCGTCGGCCGGCAGCAGCGCCAGTGCAGCAGTGAGCGACGTGTTTTCGCCGCTCGGTTCGAGATTTTCGGCGCGCGCCAGGTCGAGCAGGCGGCGCACCAGAAGGTTGAGCCGGCCGGCATCGGTGACGATATTGTCCGAAAAACGCCGCCGCTCGGCCTCGTCCATCGCGCTGCCCGAATCGCGCAGCAGTTCGGCGGCCCCCTGGATCGCCGTCAGCGGCGATTTGAGCTCGTGCGAGACGTGGGTGGCAAAGGTCTGGATGCCGTCGGAGCGTGCGTGCAGCTTTTCGGCCATGTCGAGGAAAGCAGCAGAGAGTTCACCCATTTCGCGCGTGCCGTGGTGATCGAGCGGCCTGATCGCCGCGCGGTCGCCGGCGGCGATGCGTTTCGTGCGTTCCATCAGCGCATAGATCGGACGGCTGACGGCGCGCAGGAAGACCAGCCCGATCAGCAGCGCGCCGCCGAGGATGGCGATTGCCGCCAGCGCCACCTTGCCGCGCTCGCCATAGAGATGCTTGACGATGTTGTTCGGCGTCCGCGACAGATAGACGACGCCGGCGACCTTGCCGGAGACCGCAACCGGCATGGCGACGAAGACGCGAACCTTGGTGCCGCGGCTGACCGAATAGAGCGGCGGCGACGGCTGGTCGGGAACCCGCAGCCTGAGCGCGCTGGCGTAGCGGCCGGCAAGCGCTGCGCGAACCTCGTCGACAGCCGCGAGCGACAGGCCGGCCTCCTCACGGCCGGCGATGACCACGCCTCTGGGATCGAGCAGCCGGAAGCCGGCGAGCGTGGTCTTCTGCGTCTCGGCAAGAATGTCCGACAGGCGTGCGCCGATTGCAGCGAAGGCGGGATCGGCGCTGGCCGCGGTGGCCGCGGGCCGGGTCGGCAGGATCCTGTCGGACGCAAGATCGAGGCGCGGTTCCATCGGCTGGTAGGGAGAAGCCCGATCGCTGGTGTTGGGTGAAGGCACGGGTGCGCCGAGCTTTTCCGGGGCAAGGCCGGCCTCACGGACCTCTTGCGCATAGATCGCGCCAAGGGCGGCGCCTTGGGCGATCAGCTCGGCCTCGGTCTGCCTGATCAGCTGGTTCTCGTAGAGCCGGAAGAAAAACAGGCCGGCCAGCGGCAGCGCCATCACCATGATCAGGATGGCGATGACGACCGTGGCGAGGCGAGGCCGCCATTTGCTGCCAACCCATTTTTGGGCGCTCAACTCCCGCATTTACCCAGCCGAAAACCGACGCCGTGCACGGTCTCGATCGCATCGACGCAGCCGACGGCCGCCAGCTTGGCGCGGATATTGCGGATATGGCTGTCGACGGTGCGGTCTGCGACATGGATATTGGCCGCATAGGCGTTGGCCATCACCATGTCGCGGCCAAGCACATACGCCGGCCGCGCCAAAAAGCCTTTCAGGATCGCGAATTCGATCGACGTCAGCGCCAGCGGCTTGCCGTCGAAGCTGGCTGTATGGCTTGCCGGCACCAGCAACAGTCTGCCATGCGAGAATTGCCGGTCGTCGGCTGGTTCCGGCGTGGGCCGCGCGCGGCGCAGAATGACGTTGACGCGGGCGACCAGCTCGCGCGGGCTGAACGGCTTGATGACATAATCATCGCCGCCCATCTCCAGCCCGAGGACGCGATCGATCTCTTCATCCCGCGCGGACAGGAACAGCACCGGCAGGTCAGATGTGTGGCGCAGCCGCCGGCACACTTCCAGCCCGTCCATTTCCGGCATGCCGATGTCGAGCACGACGAGATCGGGCGCACGGCGTTCGATCGCCTGCAAGGCAGCCGCGCCGTCCGGCACCGCCAGCGTTTTCATGCCGGCCTTCTCCAGCGCGAAGCAGATGATTTCGCGAATGTGCGGGTCGTCGTCGGCGACCAGTATGTGGTGCGGCATCAAATCAGCGGCCCGGCATGAAGGGTTCGGACATCGGAGGAACCACGAACGGGTCACGCCTGTCGAGGGCGCGGTTGAGCCGCCAGTCACGAAAGCTCCAGCCCTGCCAGTTTTCCTGGCCGGCGCGGAAGCGTGCTTCGTCCTGTGCATACCAGCCGGCGAGTTCGCGGATGGAGGCATCCTCCGCGGAAACCGTCCTGCTCTGGTGCTGGACGAAGCGATCGAGCGCCGGCAAGGCGCCGGGCCCGAGCGAGCGCAAGTACCAGACGTCGAGCTGGGTGCCTTGGCCGGTCATTTCGAAGCAATGGTCGACATTGTAGATGGCGATCAGCGCGGCAAAGTTGATGAACGAGCAAGCATAGAGCGTCGCCGATAGCGTCAGAAGATTGGCGGCAAGCAGCCATTCGTTGGACTTTTCGCGCGCGATGCGGGCCATGATCAGGACAAGGCCCACCGCCACCAGCCACATCCAGACGAACGCAGCGACACGCCAATAGGTCAGCGCATAGATACCGATATAGAGATCGAGCCGCAGGATCGACGAGATCACCAGGAGGATGTTCTGCGCCACCCAGGCATAAACCAGCCGGCGGATGAGCGGATCGCCGGAGGTCGCGCTTCCCGGCCGCAGCGCCGCCAGCACGAAGCCGGCGGCCAGCAGCGCCGTGACGATCAGCGGATAGGCGCCGCGATGCGCGTAGGCGGCATAGGTCAGCCCGTCGGGAAGCGCGATGCCGCCCCACAGATAGGTGGCGTCGAGTGCGCTCTGCACCGCGAACAGGATGTTGAAGACGACGAGCGCGCGGAGGATAGCGGCCTTGCCGAAGACGATGTCTTCGATCGTGGGACTTATGGCTGGCCTCGTCGGTGTGCTGGCAGGCGTTCCCAACCGGGGAATATGCCGGAGAAGCCGCGGCAGGCGCGGCCGCAGAAAGGCCCATACGCCGGCGAGCGCGAATAGCCAGAAGGCAAGACGCGGCAACTGCACGAGGTTGAGCAGGGCGAAGAGATCAATCAGCGAAAACCAGTATTCGATGACGGGATTGGCGGCGCCGAACAGCGCGAGGAACACTGCGCCGAGGCCCAGCGGCATGACCCAGACGGCGATCGCCGCAAGGCGCACGCGCCGCCGGCCAAGCCGCCGCGCCGCCATGCGCCAGCGGAAGAAATCAAGAACGAGCCGAAATGGCGTTGCAACCAGGAACAGCGAGAGTTGGCCGGCAATACGGGCAAGGCCGCGCCGCAACCGTCCGGCCAGTGAAAGCGCGAAGATGGCCAGCCCCGCCAGCGCGATCGAGACGGACAGTGCGCTGACATTTTCCACAAGCGGCAGCAGCGCCATGAGCAGCGTAACCGGCTTGAACCAGAATTTGCCATCGTTGAAGGAGCCGAGAGGATGGAGAGCCATGCTCGCCGCGGCAATCGCAACGCCGAACAGGAAAAGCGTGATGCCCGCCGGTTGGCCATAGAAGAAAAAATCGGCCAGCGCGACGAGCAGGACGGCAACGCCGAAGCGGTTGCAATAGCTCGGCGCCGCCGGGAGGAATACTATCATGATCGGGCTTTCTCGGCGGCTTTGATGCGGCCGGTGGGCGGGGATTTCCGGACGAAAGGGAGGAGGTTTACCGAAGTCCGGGGCGGATCGACGAGCCACCAGCTTTCGCGGCGAAGCCGGTACGGCAGGGACCAACGGGAGTTCGTTTGCTCTTGCATGCCGCCCTTGTCGCATCCGGTCGGGTGGCAAGCGGGGCGGAGACGAGGAGATTTTCCGAAGTTGCGTGCAGTTTTTATGCACGGCTTGCCTCGGCCGGCTGCAGACGGCATAGATCGGAGATGACCACCGAAAGCTACCGCCCGCGCCGCTCGGTGCTTTACGTCCCGGCTTCGAACGACAAGGCGCTGGCCAAGATCCAATCGCTGGCCTGCGATACCGTCGTCATCGATCTCGAGGACGCCGTCGCCCCGGCCGACAAGCCTTCCGCGCGCGAAAAGCTGGTGGCGATTTTCGCCGGCCATTCCAACCGGCGCTGCGAGATGGTCGTGCGCATCAATGCGCTGTCGAGCGAGTGGGGCGGCGCCGACCTGCTGGCCGCGGCAAAATGCTCGCCCGACGCCATCCTGCTGCCCAAGGTCGACACGTCGCGCGACATTCTCGAGGCCGGCGACGTGCTCGACGACAATTTTATCGCCGACGAAGTCAAGCTATGGGCGATGATCGAGACGCCCAAGGCGCTGCTCAACATCGGGCCGATTGCCGAGCTCGGCCGCGATCCGGGCTCTCGCCTGGCTTGTTTCGTTGCCGGAACGAACGACCTGGTCAAGGACACCGGCATTCTCGCCACGCCCGACCGGCGTTATCTCGTTCCATGGCTGATGCAGATGGTGCTCGCCGCGCGCGCCGGCGGCCTCGACCTGCTCGATGGCGTCTTCAATGATTTTCGCGATATGGACGGGTTTGCGCGCGAGTGCACGGAAGCGGCCGCCATGGGTTTTGACGGCAAGTCGCTGATCCATCCGGCTCAGATCGAAGCCGCGAACCGCGCCTTTGCACCGTCGCCCGAAGCAATAGCCGAAGCGCGCGCGGTCAAGGATGCCTTCGCGCTCGCCCAAAATACCGGTAGGGCGGTAGTTGCGCTGAACGGCAAGATGGTCGAGCGGCTGCATCTGGCGCAGGCCGAAAAACTGCTAGCGAAGGCCGCCGCTGTTCGCGCATGACTAACGCAACTGACGACAGGATTGAAGAATGAAACTCTACCGTTTTCTGTCCGGTCCGGACGATTCCAGCTTCTGCCACAAGGTGACGGCGGCGTTGAACAAGGGCTGGCACCTGTTCGGCTCGCCGACCTATGCCTATGACCAGGAAGCCAAGACCATGCGCTGCGGCCAGGCCGTGGTGAAGGACATCGAGGGCCAGGAATACGGCCCCGACACCAAGCTCAGCGATTGGTAGGGAGGTTCGCTGAAGCGCTCGTCCTTCGTCATCCTAGGGCGTAGCAGTCGCGAAGCGACGTCGCGGAGTACCCTAGGATCCATGCCGTCACCTCTGCCGAAGGGCGCGGCGGATCAGGATTAGTGTGATCTACCACCGATCGGGATAGCCCCGTTACCCAGAACGGGATGATGAGCGTTCGGTTCTGCACCGCCGGCGCACTGCATCACTATCACGGCATGATGGGGTGGACGGCGCCCGACGGCATCGGATGTGCCAGAATGAGTTCGTTGAGATCTCAAACAAGGGAGCCGTCCGTGGAACACCTTATCCGT
>NZ_JAMYSQ010000049.1:0-17993 GCF_040321995.1 Mesorhizobium sp. M0207 | reverse complement strand
ATATCATCGCGTCTCCCCAAAGAAAGCTTGACCCCAGCACTCCGGTGCTCAGGTTCTCCTGGCTGCCGGATGCGCACGTCTGCGGTCTTCACCGGATGCGTACACTTTAGCGGCCAATTTTTCGCGTATGTGCTCCGATCCACCTCTCATACGTCGGGCGAATGGCCGATCGGGATTTGCGACGCGCCAAAAGGGCGCGCTGCCGTCTTGACTGATATGCACCAGGTGCCGCCGCACAGTCACTGGGCAGCAGGCGTCTGCTCCGTATTTTGCCGCGAGCTTACGTCGTAACTCTGCAAGGTCCGAAAAGTGCCCAGGTCCTGCAGCCCGGAGTTCGTCAGCGACCATTTTCTCGGTTGGGATCAGCATGCTCTGCGTAAGGGTCTTGCCTTTGCGTCGCGTTTTGACCACCGGCAATTCGCTCATAGTTCACCTCCAGGAACTCCCCTACAGAAGACGAACAAGGATGCCGCAATCCGACAGAATCTCGGATTGATTTGATTGCCGTGGCTCGAGGCCACAACCATGAACCCACAAAGACGTCTCCGGCCGGACACTTAGCAACCCGGACACTTAGCAACGAAGCCGACACAGCGGGACACCGAGGCAGATACTGTCCGCACGAATTCCTTGCAATGCACACATCAAAATCCCCGCTTGCCTTATGGCGCCGGGGTGTTTGGCTCCGTGCTGCCCAACGGAACGGAACTCTACTTCTTCGCCGACATGGCTCGAGCTGCAGCTCTAACCGGCATCGCGGTTGGTCAAGGCGATGTGGCAGCAGCCGGAACCGTGGCCCGCCGTCCAGGTGACGTTGTCGAAGCGCACTCCGGTGGCCTCGAACAGGCCGCGATCGAAGGCGCCGGCGATGCGGCAGAGCGTGGCGAGCTTCTCGTCGTCGATGCCGGCTTCGACCCAGGCGTCCTTCAGCGGGCAGCGCCTGACTCTGAAGGCGATGCGGTCCGGGCCGCGTTCGACATCGGTCGGATACATGCGGCCGCCATCCGGGCTGACGGCCAGGAACGCCTCGCCAATCGCCGGTGCGTCGTTGGGGCCGAAATCGGCGAAGGCCGCCGCCGCAACCTCCCTGCCTCGCCGTTCGATGGTGCGGATCATGATCGCCTCAGCCTTTTCCGCGCCAACTTCCGCGGTCAGCTCGTCGAGCAACAGACGATAGAGATCGGCACGGTTGCGGAAGGCGGAATCGAGTTCGCGCGACAGTTTTTCGGCTCTGGCTTCGGCGTCGGTCATGATGCGTCCTGTTCGATCCTCGAAAGTCTTGGCGCTGCCGCCACCAGCGCCTTGCCGATCGCGGATTGCGGCGCGTCGATGACGGTGCGGGCATCGCCGCGCTCGGCAATCCGCCCGCCGTCCAGAATGGCGATGCGGTGGGCGATGGCACGGACGACGCCGAGATCGTGCGAAATGAACAGATAGGCGATGCGCTCCTCGCGTTGAAGGTCGAGCAGCAGCCGCAGGATCTGCGCGCGAACCGAAACGTCGAGCGCCGACACGGCCTCGTCGAGCACGACCAGCGACGGTTTCGTGGCGATGGCCCGGGCGATTGCAACGCGCTGGCGTTGGCCGCCGGAAATTTCGTGAATGGCGCGGCCGGCGAGACCGGGGCTGAGGCCGACGCGTTCCAGCAGAGCTGCAATACGGCGCGGGCGCTCGGGGCCAGAGGCAATGTGATGGATGCGCAAGGGGTCGTCGAGCACACGCGCGACTGTGGCGCGTGGGTTCAAGGCGGCGAGCGGATCCTGAAACACCATCTGAAGACGAGTGCGCCGGCCGCGCAAGGCAGCGCCGTTCAGCGACAGGAAATCGCTGCCTTCAAATTCGATACGGCCGGTATCGAATTCGATGAGCCGGAGCACTAGACGAGCTATCGTCGACTTGCCGCTGCCGGAAGGTCCGGCCAGCGCCAGCGTCTCGCCGGGGTCGATGTGGAAGGAGACGTCGTCGACCGCGGCGATGGTCATGCCGCCGCGACTGTATCGTTTGGTCAGGCCGGAAACGGCGAGCAGTGGGTCGGTCATGTTCGCCGCAACAGCGGCTCGGCGTCGAGGCCGAGATGAGCGTCAAGCAGCACACGAGTGTATGCGTGCCGCGGGGCATTGACGATTTGGGCTGTCGAATCGAGCTCGAGCAGCTCGCCATGCCGGAACACCGCTATGCGCTCTGCAAGCTCAGCGGCCAGCGCAATGTCGTGGCTGATGAACAGCAGCGTCATACCGTCCTCGGCCACCAGTCGCCGGATCAGCCCGACAATCTCGGCCTGCACGATGGTGTCCAGCGCACTGGTCGCCTCGTCGGCGATCAGCAGTTTCGGCCCGGCCGCAATCGCTGCGGCGATCGCCACGCGCTGCTTCTGGCCGCCGGAGAGCTGATGTGGAAAGGCACGCAAAGCGACATCGGGGTCGGGCAGACGGACCCGTTCGAGCAGGGTTTTTGCCTTGGCATAGGCGTCTCGCCAACTGAGGCCGAGATGGGTGTAGGCGACTTCCGCGATCTGCTTGCCTATTGGCATCACCGGATCGAGACTTGCGGATGGGTCCTGGAAAATAAAGCCGATGTCACGGCCACCGATTGGAGCATGGTCGCGAAGACCGGCAGGTGCCTTGGCACCAAACATTGGTGGCGGGCGCAAGAGCCAATCGATACGGCCTTCGATCTTGGCAGTGGCCGGCAGCAGCCCGGCAATGGCTAGCGCCAGCGTGCTCTTGCCGGAACCGCTCTCGCCGATGATGGCAAAGCGCTCGCCGGCGGGGATGTCGAGGCTGACATTCTTTAGCGCCGCCACCTCGGCGCCGTCGCGGCGATAGGTCACCGTCAGACTGCGAATCGAAGCAAGCGCCGTCACGACAGGCTCCTCCTCATCGCCGTGGTCTCGACGACGCCTTCGCCGGTGAGATAGACGCCGAGCACGGTCAGCACGAGCGCTACGCCCGGAATGATCGACAGGAAGGGCGCGGTGCGCAGCACGGCGCGGCCTTCGGCGATCATGCCGCCCCAGGTTACGCGGTTGGGGTCGCCAAGGCCGAGGAAGGACAATGCCGCTTCGGTGAGAATCGCCGCGGCGACGATCACCGACGACAAAGCCATTACCGGCGGCAGCGCATTGGGGAGCACCTCGCGAAAGGCGATCTCCAGCGGATGCATGCCGATGACGCGGGCGCCGGCAACAAAATCGCGCTCGCGGATCGACAGCACTTCGGCGCGCGCCACGCGTGCCGGTCCGGTCCAGGCGCCCAGCGCGATCGCAGCGACGATGACGCCGAGCGACGGCCCGACGATGCTGACGAAAGCCAAAGCCAGCAGAAAGGCTGGGACGGTCTGGAAAGCGTCGGTGATGCGCATCAGCATCTCGTCGACAAGACCGCCGGCAAAGCCGGCCAACGTGCCGATCACGGCACCGACGGCAAGGGCGGCGGCGGCTGCTGCCAGCCCGACCGCCAGCGAGGTGCGGGCGCCGTGGAAAAGCTCGGCAAGCACGTTGCGGCCGAGGCGGTCGGTGCCGAGTGGCAACGACCAGTCCTGGAACGGCGGCAGCAACGCCGGCCCGGCAATCGCCTGCGGATCGCCGGGAAAGAACAAAGGTGCGGCAAGCGCCACGGCAAACAGCGCCGCCAGGATGACCGCGCCGGCGATCGCTTCCGGGGTCCGGAGAAAGCGGCGAAGCGGGCTCACGCGCCGGCCTCACTGGCGCCGACGCGCGGATCGAGGAAGGCGTAGGCGATGTCGACGAGAAGGTTGATGATGACGACCAGGACAGCGCTGGTGAGAATAATGCCGAGCAGTAGTGGGGTATCCCGCGCGGCCACCGCTTCCTGCGCCAGCCGGCCGAGGCCGGGGACGGAAAAGACGCTCTCGATGACGACGCTGCCGCCCAGCATTTGCGCCGACTGCAGGCCGAACATGGTGACCAGCGGCAACAGCGCGTTACGGGCGACGTGAGCGAGCACGATGCGACGGCGGGAAAGTCCCCTGGCACGGGCGGCCAGCACAAAGTCCTGCCGCCACACCTCGGCCATGCCGGCGCGCATCATGCGCAGATAGAGCGCGAGATAAATGAAGCCGAGCGCCGAAACCGGCAGGACGAGATGGCGGGCGATGTCGGCGGCGCGATCGAGGCCGCTCTTGGCCGAGGCGATACTCTCGATGCCGCCGATCGGAAACCAGCGCAGGTCGACGGCGAAGACAATGATCAGCACAAGCCCGAGCCAGAAGCCCGGCACGGCATAGAGCGCCAGCGAACCGATGGACAGGAAGCGATCGCGGAAGCTGCCGGGTCTGGCGCCGGCATAGATGCCGAGCGCCGAGCCGAGGCCGAAGGAGAGCGCGGTGGCGCTGCCCATCAACAGCAGCGTGTTGGGCAGGCGTTCGAGGATGACATCGCGGATCGGCCGCGAAAAGGTGACCGATTGGCCGAGATCGAGATGCAGCAGCGCCCAAAGATAATTGGCGAGCCGCGTCAGCTCCGACTGGTCGAGCCCCCAGCGGTGACGCAACAGCTCGATCATGCCGGCGTCGCCGCCGGTCGAGACGATGTAGGCATCGACCGCGTCGCCGGGAGCGGCTTCGAGCAACAGGAACGTGCCGATGACGACAATCAGTAGCACGAAGATGCTGCCGACGAGACGGCGGCGAAGGAGGATGACGGCGCGGGTCATGGCGCAACGCCGATAGGAGAGCCAAGTCTTCGGTGCCGCCCTCTACGGCGCCCCCCTCTGTCCTGCCGGACATCTCCCCCACAAGGAGGGAGATTGGCAGTTTCGGCGTTGCCGGCCGTCTTGCAACGCTGGAGATTGGCGAAAGCGACAATGACAGCCGATCTCCCCCCTCGTGGGGGAGATGCCAAGTGGTGGCAAAGAGGGCAGGACAGAGGGGGGCGCGAAAAAGCTCTCATCGCTGAAGCTGAGCACCCACACAAGCGGCACGCAAGTCTGGAGAGACTTCCTTACCCCGCGAGCCAAGTGTCCGCCCAGTTCGATACTGCCCAGCGCGGGTTGTTAGCGATGTTGTTGACCGTATCGCGGGCGACGCTGATGAAACTCCATTCGGCGACGTTGATCAGCGGCAGGTCGGCGGCAACTTTTCTCTGGAACTCCTTGTAGAGTTCGGTGCGGGCGGCGGTGTCGAGCGTCTCCGATGCCTTGGCGATCAGGGCGTCGAGATCGGCATTCTTGTAGCCACCCTGGTTGGAGAAGGGCACGCCGTCGGGAATACCGCTCTGCACCAGGATGGTGGTCGAGATCGCTGGATCGCCGCGGAACACCGGCGGCCCGACCGCAAGGTCGAAGGCGTGGTCGGTGTAAACCGCCTTGATGTGCGCGGCAGAGTCGTTGTTGACCAACTGGGCGTCGATGCCAATGACGGCGAGCGCCTGGCGCAGATAGTCGCCGAACTGCTTGGTTTCGTTGAAGTAAGGCGCCGGCAGCAATCTCAATGAAAAGCGCTTGCCGTCATCGCCCCGGCTGTAGCCGGCCTCGTCAAGCAAGGCGTTGGCCTTGGCGACGTCGAAAGCGTAGGTCGGCACGTCGGCGGTGTAGAATTGCGGGTCGTTTTTCGGCACCGGGCCAGTGGCGGTGGCGGCATAGCCAAGGAATACCGTCTTGACGACGAAATCCTTGTCGATGGCGTGAGCGATCGCCTGGCGTACTTTCAGGTCGGCCAGCTCCTTGCGGCGATGATTGATCTCAACGACGAGCTGGTAGGTCAGCCCTTCATAACCCTTGGTGATCACCTTGAGACCGGGCACTTTGGAGATGCGGTCGAGATCGGCCAGGGGCACGGCGGAGAAGGCGGCGAGCTGGATCTCTTCGGCTTCCAGGGCGCTGGCCGCCGACGTGCGGTCCGGCAGCACCTGATAGATGATCTCGTCGAGATAGGGCTCGTCCTTGCCCCAATAGTCGGTGTTCTTCTCCAGCCGGTAATATTCGCCGGGCTTGTGTTCGGCAAATTTGAACGGTCCGGTGCCGACCGGGGCGTTGTTGGCCGGGTTGTCCTCGATCTTTCCGGTCTCGTAGATGTGCTTGGGCACCACGCTGCTCAGCGCCGGCAAGGCGTTGCGGATCAGCTGGAACGGTGTCGGCTTGGCGAATTTGAACACGGCGGTGGTTTCGTCCGGCGTGTCGACGGCCTCCAGATCCTTGAACACGGTGCGGCCGAGATTCTGCAGCGGCTTCCAGACTTGCAGCGCCGAGAAGGCGACATCGGCTGAGGTGAATGGCTTCCCATCATGCCATTTGACGCCCTCGCGCAGTTTGAACGTCAGCGACAGGCCGTCGGCGGCACCTTCCCAGCTGAGCGCCAGCCGCGGATCGAGCCCGTCCTTGCCGCTGAAGGAGGCCTCGGCCAAGGTTTCCACGATCTTGCTCGAGATGAAGAAGACGCCGTTCGAGGCGACAATCGCCGGATTGAGATTGCGCGGCTCGGAATCGGCGGCGACAACCAGTCGTCCGCCCTTTCTCGGCGTCTGCGCCGAGCCGATCGTCGGCATGGCGGTGGAGGCCAACAGCAACGCCGAACCGGCCAGCATTGTACGTCTGGAAATGGTGAACTCTGGCATGATCGAACTCCGTCCTCTCCGCGGACCCAGCCGGGTCCGCCGTACCCCTCGGACGCTCGTAAGCATCCTGCAAAGCTGATTATGGGCCTTGTGCGGGGTTTCGCCAAAGACGGAATTGGCGCATCTCTACGTGGCTTTGAAATTTCCGTCCGCTGGACCAGTTGTACAGAAAACGGTTCGACGCGCGGTTCTAGCAGGACCAGGCTGGGGTAAAGTGCAGCAGGTGGAGCAGCTTTTGGGGCTGGTTCGCCCGTTCTGGCTGGACCAGATCGGGCAAAATGATGCAGATTTAAGCATAGCCGAGGTTCAGAGCCGGAAAAGCCGGTGCCGGCGAGCGGCCGGCTAAGGGATTTCAGGGAGAGAGACATGAACATTGCCCCAGGCAAGAATGCCGTCGGCAGCGTGCCGTTCGACCAGGCCAGGGTGGACGGGCTGATGGAGGAGGCCGGCATCGACGTGCTGCTCGCCACCTCCAAGCACAACACGCAATATCTGCTTGGCGGCTACAAGTTCATCTTCTTCGCCGCCATGGATGCAATCGGCCACAGCCGTTATCTGCCTTTCGTCGTCTATGAGAAAGGTGGGCCGGAGCATGCCGCCTACATCGGCAACCGCATGGAAGGCGGCGAGCACCAGAATCATCCATTCTGGACGCCGACACTGCATGCCGCCTGCTGGGGTACGCTCGATGCCGCCAATCTGGCGGTCGAGCATTTGCGAAAGATCACCAAGGGCAATGCCCGCATCGGCATCGAGCCCGCCTTCCTGCCGTCCGACGCCTATATGCTGATCCGCAACGCGCTGCCGGATGCCAAGCTGATCGATGCGACTGATATGCTGGAGCGCATGCGGGCAATCAAAACCGAGGCGGAGCTGGAAAAGCTGCGCATCGCTTCGGAGCTGATCACCGATTCCATGCTGGCGACCATCGGCTGGGCACGCGAAGGCACGACAAAGAGCGAGATCATCGAACATCTCAGGCGCGAGGAGACCAATCGCGGCGCGCATTTCGAATATTGCCTGTTGACGCTAGGCTCCAGCCACAACCGCGCAGCCTCGCCGCAGGCGTGGAAACGGGGCGAAGTGATGTCGATCGATTCCGGCGGCAACTACCACGGCTATATCGGCGATCTTTGCCGCATGGGCGTGCTGGGCGACCCTGACGCCGAACTCGAGGATCTGCTGGCCGAGATCGAGACAGTGCAGCAGGCGGCCTTCTCCAAGGTCAAGGCGGGCACGCTGGGCGGTGACATGATTTCTCATGCCGAAGGCGTTCTGAAGAAATCCAAGGTTGCGGCCTATACTGATTTTTTCGCGCATGGCATGGGGCTGATCACGCATGAAGCGCCGTTCCTGATGACCAACCATCCGGTGACATATGAAGGCACCTATGCCGCAAAGCCGCTGGAGAAGAACATGGTGCTTTCGGTCGAGACGACCATGCTCCACCCGACGCGCGGCTTCATCAAGCTGGAGGATACGGTGGCGGTGACCGATGCCGGCTACGTCATGTTCGGCGATCGGGGCCGGGGCTGGAACAGGGGCGGGGGCGGCTTAGGCGCTGGTACCTAGCCCGTTCTTGAGATTACCTCGTTCGAGCAAACAATTGGTCACACCAGCGAGCATTTGCCGATATGGAACGCGAACTGCCCAAGCAGGTCTTTATCGACGGGTGCGAGCAGATCTCCATGGAGTTCGAACCGATTGCGTTCCGCTTTGCGAAAACCGGTCCTCATGCGAGTCGTCGGGCCGGCGACTGGGCATTCAAAATCTCCTTTCAATCAAACTATCTGAACGTCGGCGGCGAGTACGTCGAACTCGTCGTGCATGCGTCGGTCTACAGCAAGGCAATAAAGGAGTGGGACGGCGGACATGGAACATCGCAAACCCGCATACCCGCCAGGCTGAAATCGCGAACATCGTTGCCAACATCCAAACGACTGTCCTGCCGCTCTTCGAACGTTTCGACGTTCCGCGCAAACTAGCCGAACAGGTCGCATGTTCTGAAGTTCCGGGCTTCATGTTCCCTGAAAATGCTGTTCGATTTGTACTCTGGCAGCTTGGTCCGGAGGCAGCGGAAAACTGTTTGTCCTACTGGGTGGCGCGCTTACCTTCGCCGGATGCTTTCCGATCAGAGCGCGATGTCCCCACTTTGCCGGATAGGCTCGCTCTGGGAAGCGATACTAACAACCTAGCAAGGGTCGCTCGTGCGATGAAGATTGGCCTCAGCCTGTGACATTATCTGCCCGGCGGGATCAACCTGAAATCCGGCAACTCCCGCAATGCCAGTTCCGGCCCTGCCGGCGAATAGACGACGAAAAGCTGCATGGCCGCATCGCCGGTATTGAGCGTCGAGTGGAAGCGGCTTTCCGGCACATAGATGGTGCAGCCGGGGCCGACTTTCTCGACGACCGGGTTGCCTTTCTCGTCTTCGACCATCTGCTCGCCATTGCCTGAGATGACAAAGATGATCTCCTCCGCACCCGGATGGTTATGACGCGTATGGCCTTTGCCTGACGGTAGGTCGACGACACCACCGGAAAATCGCTTTGCGCCGTTCACTTCGGGAGCGACCGTCAGCGACAGCCTGCCCCAGTCGAAGCCGAAGGCGCTGACGTCTTTTGGATATACGAATACCTTGCTGTTCTCCGTCATCGTTCCACCCTTCTGTTTGCTGGTCTCTACGCAGCGCCGAACGTGACCGCCTTGAAATCCGCCGTCTGCCTGGCGATTGAGGCTTCCGCCGGCAGCCGCTCCATCGAACTGGCGCCATAGAACCCGTGCAGGCCCTTGCAGCGCTCGAGAACATATCTGGCGTCGTCCGGCATCGAGATCGGCCCGCCATGGCAAAGCAGGATCATATCCTCGCGCACTGAGCGTGCCGCTTTGGCGATGGCGTCGATCTCGCTCACACAGTCGTCCAGCGATTTAGCCGATGTCGCGCCAATCGAGCCGCCGGTGGTCACCCCCATATGGGCGACGACGATGTCGGCGCCAGCTGTTGTCATGGCGCGCGCCTCGTCTGCGTTGAAGACATAGGGCGTGGTCAACAGGTCGAGTTTGTGAGCCTCGGCGATCATGTCGACCTCGAGCCCGAAGCCCATGCCGGTTTCTTCAAAACTCTGCCGCATCTGGCCGTCGAACAGGCCGATAGTCGGAAAGTTCTGCACACCGGAAAAACCCATCGTCTTCAACTCGGCCAAAAGCAGCGGCATGATGACGAAGGGATCGGTGCCGTTGACGCCGGCCAGCACCGGCGTCTTCTTCACTACCGGCAGCACTTCGTAGGCCATTTCCTTGACGATCTCGTTGGCGTTGCCATAGGCGAGCAGGCCGGCGGCCGAGCCGCGCCCGGCCATGCGGTAGCGGCCCGAATTGTAGATGATGATCAGGTCGATGCCGCCGGCTTCCTCTGCCTTGGCCGACAGGCCGGTGCCGGCACCGCCGCCGACGATCGGCACGCCGTCCGCGATCATCTTGCGGAATTTCTCCAGGATTTTCTTGCGCGGTATGGCGGCCATGTCTTGGTGTCTCACTGTCTGGCGATGTCGAGGAAGGCCGTTGTGGCAGCCCAGGCGAATTCGGGGTCGTTGATATGAAGCGGCAAACGCAGCACGCGCCGCGTTTTGGCGGGTTTGATGGTACGCTCGATCGCCTCGAACAAAGCGGCATCGGCTTCAGGGTCGAAGAAGGCGCCGCCTTCAATGTCGAGCGCCGACACGCCTTTCTCCGGAATGAGGAAACGAACCGGACCCTGGCAGAGGCTCAGCCTTGTACCGATCCATTCGCCGATCGTTCTGCTTTCGTCGGCAGTGGTGCGCATCAGTGTGACGTTTGGATTGTGCTCATAGAACAGCCGGCCGCGATAGCGTTCCGGAATTGTCGGCGGCGCCCAGAAATTGACCATGTCGAGAGCGCCGACCGAGCCGACATAAGGCAGCCCGGTGCGGGCGATGGCGCCAAAGCGATCTTCGGTCGCCGGCAGCACGCCGCCAAACAGCAAGTCGCAGACTTCGGTCGTTGTGATGTCGATGACGCCGGACAACAGGCCGCTGTCGGCCAATTTTTCCATGGTGCGGCCGCCGGTGCCGGTGGCATGAAAGACCATGCAGTCATAAGTCGAACGAAGCTCATCGGCGATCGCGGTCACGCATGGCGTGGTGACGCCGAACATGGTGAGGCCGACGGACGGTTTGCCGTCGGGCGGCGGCGCCGGCTTTGTCGCCATGCCTGATATCGCCTGGGCGGCATTGTGCAGCACGACACGCGAAAGCCGGTTGAGGCCGGCCATGTCGGTCACCGACGGCATCATGACGATGTCAGAGACGTCGACGTAAGGCGCGGTGTCACCCGAGGCCAACGTCGAAACCATGATCTTGGGCAGACCGAGCGGCAGCGTGCGCATGCCTGCGGTGATGATCGAGGTGCCGCCACCGCCGCCAATGCCAATAATCCCGGCAATATCGTTGCGCGACTGGACAAACCGGGCAAAGGCGGCAGCCATCGCCGCCACCGCGGTGCCGCGATCGTCGACGCCGAGCACGGCATTGCGACCCTCGGAATGGTGGCTGGCGACCTCGTCCGCCGAAACATCGACCGGCACGGTCGCGCCGCGTGTTCCGATGTCGACACGGGCAATCGAAGCGCCGGTAGCCGCGACCGCATCGGCCAGAAATGCGAGTTCCTCGCCCTTGGTGTCGGCGGTGCCCACCACATAGATGCGCTTCATCGCGTTTCCCCGGTCTTGGGCGTGTTCGGCGCAGCCGCCCCTTTTTGCCCGGCCGTTCGACGGCGCCAAGGGCCATTGCAATTTTTTGAGACACGCGTATCGTATTGACATGAATGTCTCACGTCAACAAGCGGCAATGGACGACGATGCCAGCCAAGGGCCGAACCCCCAGGTAGAGCGCGGGGCCCGCGCGCGCACCAGGCGTCTCATGCTGGAGACGGCGACAATGCTGATGCAGGCGGGCGCCACGCCCTCCGTCAGCGAGGTGGCGGAGGCAGCGGAGGTCTCGCGCGCCACCGCCTATCGGTATTTTCCGAGCCAGGCGGCGTTGGTGCAGGCGGTGGTCGATGAGGGGCTTGGGCCGATCCTTACGTGGAAATCGAGCTCTGCCGATCCCGAGCGCCGGGTCGCCGAGCTGTTCGAGACCGCCATGCCGCGCATCGAGGTCTTCGAAGCGACGTTCAAGGCGGCGCTGAAACTGTCGCTCGACCAGTGGGCGCAGCGACAGGCAGGCACGCTTGACGGCGAACCTGCCTTCACCCGCGGCCATCGCGTCGATCTTTTGAAAGATGCGATCGCGCCACTCAAAGGCCGGTTGCCGCCGCGCGAATTCAAGCGGCTCGCGCAGGCGCTGTCATTGATCTTCGGTGTTGAGATGCTGATCGTATTGAAAGATATATGGGGATTGGATAGCCGCAGTATGATGTCGGTTGCGCAATGGGCGGCCGGCGCTCTTGTGCGCGCGGCTATGACCGAATCGATGATTGAAGGAGATGGGATCGCGCCGACGACCGCCGTGAGATGACGCCAATCTGGTTCGACCAGATTTTCAACCTGGCTATTCATGCTACTGGCGATGCAGCGGCCCAAGTAAGGCATTCATGTATCAAGGAGTAGGAAAATTCAGGGAAAACAGGCAGATATCGCAGAAGCCAACTTGTCTGCGTGTCCGCCACCGTCCAAGAAAGGGCTTGACGTTCCTCTTAAATTGGTAATACCAGATCAGGACAAATAAAGCGGATCAAAGGTGAAGGCTGAGATCCGTTTCGGTCGAGCGAGGAGGCTCACAGACCGAAACGGTGCCGTCACGGGAGGACTACCAGGGCCGGCCTCGATGCCGGTTCTCATGAACGGTAGAATGCGCACAAGGGAGGAAATCATTATGCGCAAGACAATGACCAGCTTGCTTGCTGGTATCGGCCTAGTGCTCGCCTGCGGAACGGCCGGCTACGCGCAGGAAAAGGAACTTACAATCTTCTGGGCGGAATGGGATCCGGCCAATTACCTGCAGGAACTCGGCAACGAGTACGAGAAGGAAACCGGCGTCAAGATCACGGTGGAAACCACACCGTGGCCCGACTTCCAGACCAAGGCCTTCACCGAGTTCAACGCCCATGGCGACGCCTACGATATGGTCGTCGGCGACTCGCAATGGCTTGGTGCTGGCTCGACCGGGGGCCACTATGTCGACCTGACCGACTTCTTCAACAAGCACAAGGTCGGTGAAGTGATGGCACCGGCCACGGTGAAATACTATGCCGAATATCCGGGCGGCAGCGGCAAGTACTGGGCCATTCCGCTCGAAGGCGACGCCGTCGGCTGGTCCTATCGCAAGGACTGGTTCGAAGACCCGAAGGAAAAGGAAGCCTTCAAGGCCAAGTATGGCTACGACCTCGACGTGCCGAAGGACTTCAAGGCGCTACGCGACATCGCCGAATTCTTCTACAGGCCGGATCAGAAGCGATACGGCATCGCCATCTACACCGACAATTCTTATGACGCGATGGCGATGGGCTTCGAAAACGCGCTGTTCTCCTTCGGCGGCGAGCTGGGTGACTATAAGACCTACAAGGTCGATGGCTTCATCAACTCCGACAAGGCGATCGCGGCGCTCGACGCCTACAAGGAACTCTACAAGTTCACGCCTCCGGGCTGGGCCAAGTCGTTCTTCGTCGAGGACAACCAGGCGATCACTGAAAACCTGGCCGCGATGAGCATGAACTACTTCGCGTTCTTCCCCTCGTTGATCAACGAGGCGTCGAACCCGAACGCCAAGAACACCGGTTTCTTCGCCAATCCTCCCGGCCCGAACGGCGACCAGTTCGCCGCACTCGGCGGTCAGGGCATCTCCATCGTTTCCTACTCGCAGAAGCAGGAAGAGGCGACGAAGTTCCTGGAATGGTTCATCAAGGATGAGACCCAGAAGAAATGGGCAGCGCTTGGCGGCTACACCTGCAGTGCCGCCGTGCTCAAGTCGCCCGAATTCCAGAACGCCACGCCCTACAACAAGGCGTTCTACGAGACCATGTTCAAGGTCAAGGACTTCTGGGCGGTTCCGGAATACGCGGAACTGCTGCAGCAGCTTAACCAGCGCATCTATCCTTACATGATCGGCGGCGAAGGCACCGCCAAGGAGACGCTGGACGCACTGGCAGCCGACTGGAACGCGACCTTCAAGAAATACGGCCGCGGCCAATAAGTATGAAGTTTCACGGAGGGGGCGTTCGTGCCTCCTCCGTTTCTTTTTCTGATTTTTGAACCGGGAGCAGAGTCTTGGCGACCACGATGATCACCACGCTGGACAGGTCCTCGCGGGCCGCCGCTCGCGGTCTAAGCGACATTTCGATCCGCAATCTCTTCATCATCCCGACGATCCTGTTTCTGATCGTCTTCAACATCTTCCCGCTGATCTATTCGCTGGGCTATTCGTTCACCGATTTCCGCGCCTCGACCAGCGCGGCGGCGAATTTCGTCGGGCTGCAAAACTATCGCGACCTGCTCAGCGATCCCTATGTCTGGTCCAACTTCGCCATCACCGCAAAATACGTCATCATCTCGGTCGCCGGCCAGCTGCTCGTCGGCTTCGGCGTGGCCATGCTGCTCAATCGCGACATTCCGCTCAAGGGCCTGCTGACGACGCTCCTGTTGTTGCCGATGATGCTGTCGATGGCCGTCGTCGGCCTGTTCTGGAAGCTGCTCTACGATCCGTCCTTCGGCATCATCAATTATGCGCTGGGCCTCGGCACCTTCGAATGGCTGTCGAATCCGAAAATGGCGCTCTATGCGGTCGCGCTGACCGACATCTGGATGTGGTCGCCCTTCGTCATGCTGTTGTCGCTGGCCGGCCTGTCGGCCGTGCCCAAGCATCTCTACGAGGCAGCCGCGATCGACAGGGCCGGACCGTTCTACACCTTCTTCCGCATAACGCTGCCGCTGGTTGCGCCGATCCTGATGATCGCGGTCATCTTCCGCACCATGGAGGCGTTCAAGACCTTCGACCTCGCCTACATCCTGACCAGCCAGCCGACGGCCGAGCTGATCTCGATACGGCTCTACAAGATGGCGTTCCAGGAATGGCAGACCGGGCGTTCCTGCGCGCTCGCCTACATCGTGCTGATCATGGTGCTGGCGATCACCAACATCTATGTCAAATACCTCAACAAGGTGAAGGAGCGCTGAGATGGCCGCAGTCCGCACTTCTTCCGAAATCACCTTCAACCGGGTCGCCATCGTCGCTGTCCTGCTGGTGACGATCATCTTCCTGGCGCCGATCTACTGGATCGCCTCGACGGCGTTCAAGCCGCGCAACCTCGCCACCACCATTCCGCCGACGGTGGTTTTCCAGCCGGAGATATCGCCCTTCGTCAAGTTGTTTACCAAGCGTTCGCAGCTGCGCAGCCCGCCGTCGCCGGAGGAGTACGCGGCTGCGCCGTGGTGGGAGCGCGTCGTCTTCAATGGGGGCGAAAAGATCGTGCGCGACGGCAAGGGCCAGGTGCAGTGGTCGGGCTATCCGAGCCGTTTCATGAACTCACTGATCGTTGCCATAACCTCGACCGTCCTGGCCGTCGGCATGGGCACCTTCACCGCCTATGGGTTCTCGCGCTTCAAGGTAAAAGGCGAGGCGGACCTACTGTTCTTCATCCTGTCGACACGCATGCTGCCGCCGGTGGTCGTCGCCATTCCGATGTTCCTGATGTACCGGGCGGTCGGCCTCAACGATTCCCATATCGGCCTGATCATCCTTTACACCGCCTTCAACCTGTCCTTCTCGGTGTGGCTGATGAAAGGCTTCATGGACGAGATCCCCAAGGAGTATGAGGAGGCGGCCCTCGTCGACGGCTATACGCGCATGGAGGCCTTCTTCAAGATCGTGCTGCCCGAGGCCGCCACCGGCATCGCCGCCACCGCCGTGTTCTGCTTTATCACGGCGTGGAACGAATATGCCTTCGCACTGATCATGACCAGCCGCCGTGCCCAGACAGCACCGCCCTTCATCCCCAGCCAGGTCGGTTCCGGCCTGCCGGACTGGACGGTGATTGCCGCCGGAACCTTCCTGTTCCTGCTGCCGGTCGCGATCTTCACCTTCCTGCTCCGTAATCACCTGTTGCGCGGCATGTCGTTTGGAGCGATCCGCAAATGAGCTTTCGCGAGATCAACCAGAAATATCTCGAACCGGGCAGCCAGGTGCTGATGGTGCTCGGTATCATCGCGCTCTGCCAGCCGTGGAACATGCTGCTGCACAGCTATGGCGTGACCATCATCCTGATCGGCCTGATCGGCTTCAACATCACCTCCAAGATCGCGCCGGAGGAGAAGGCCGGCACCGGGCAAGGGGCAAATCCGGGGGCACAGCATTGACCCAGATCGAGCTTCGAGGCGTCCAGAAATATTTCGGCGCCGTGCAGGTCATAAAGGACCTCAACCTGAAGATCGACGACAACGAGTTCATCGTGCTGCTCGGCCAGTCGGGCTGCGGGAAGACGACGACGCTCAGGGCGATTGCCGGGCTGGAGACGATCGACGGCGGCGACATCCTCATCGACGGCAAGCCGGTCCAGCACCTCAAGGCCGCCGATCGCGATATCGCCATGGTCTTCCAGTCGTTCTCGCTCTATCCGCATATGAGCGTCTATGAGAACATCGCCTTTCCGCTCAGGGCGACGCGCAAGAGCAAGGCCGAGATCGACAGCGAGGTGCGCTCGGTCGCCAAGACGCTGCAGATCAGCGATCTCCTCGCCAAGAAACCGTCGGCGCTGTCGGGCGGCGACATGCAGCGCGTGGCGATCGGCCGAGCCTTGGTGCGGCGGCCGAAGGCGATGCTGATGGACGAGCCGATCGGGGCGCTCGATGCCAAGCTGCGCGAGGAGATGCGGGCCGAGATCAAGCGGCTGCACATCAAGCAGGGCTCGACCAGCATCTACGTCACCCACGACCAGATCGAGGCGATGAGCCTCGCCGACCGCATCGTCATCATGCATGAAGGTGTGCTGCAGCAGGTTGGCTCGCCGGACGAGGTCTATTCGCATCCGGCGAACCTTTTCGTCGCGCAATTTGTAGGCAGCCCGGTGATGAACGTCGCCGACGCTTCGGTGACCGAGAAAGCCTCGTCGGCCTCAGTCACCGTCGGCGATGCGGCCGCCGGTTTCGAATTCCCGCGCGCCTTGCTGTCGAAGCTCAACGGCCATGCCGGCGGCCAACTCGCGCTCGGCATCCGGCCGGAAGGCGTCCTCGTCCGCCGCGAAGCAGCCGAAGGGTTCTTGCCGGTGGAGACGCAGATCGTCGAGCCGCTCGGCTCCTTCGACATCGTCGACCTCAAGGTCGGCTCCAAGATGCTGCGTGCGCGCACCAAGAGCGGCTTCATCGGCGGCCCCGGCGAAAGAGTCTTCGTCAGAATCGATCCCGGCCAGGCGCATTTCTTCGACACGGCGAGCGGCAAATCGCTGGGAGTGAGACTCTGATGGCCCACATCCAGCTCAAGAACATCTCGAAGAAATTCGGCAACCACACCGCCTTGACCGGGCTCGATCTCGACATCGCCGATGGCGAGTTCTTCGTCCTGCTCGGCGAGACCGGCGCCGGCAAGACGACGACGCTGCGCATGATTGCCGGCCTGGAAAAACCGAGCGAAGGTCAGGTCTTGATCGACGGCGTCGATGTCGCCGATTGGGGCGCGGCGGAGCGCGACGTGGCGCTGGTGCTGCAGCAATATTCACTCTACCCGCGCTATACCGTACGCCAAAACCTCGAATTTCCGCTGAAGCCGAAAATCCGCCGGCTGCCCGATGCCGAGATCAAGGATCGCGTCGACCGCGCCGCCAGGACGCTGCGGATCGAGCATCTACTCGACCGCAAGACCGACCGGCTTTCAGGCGGCGAGATGCAGCGCGTCTCGATCGGCC
The DNA here is from genome assembly GCF_040321995.1 of Mesorhizobium sp. M0207. Taxonomy (NCBI): domain Bacteria; kingdom Pseudomonadati; phylum Pseudomonadota; class Alphaproteobacteria; order Hyphomicrobiales; family Phyllobacteriaceae; genus Mesorhizobium; species Mesorhizobium sp. M0207. The sequence goes on along the minus strand of NZ_JAMYSQ010000049.1, from coordinate 514 downwards.
GCGCCATCGTGCGCAAGCCGAGGGTATTCCTGATGGATGAGCCGTTGTCGGCGCTCGACGCCAAATTGCGCGAAGCGCTGCGCACCGAATTGAAGAACCTGCAGATGCAGCTTGGCGCCACCTTCCTGTTCGTGACGCACGATCAGATCGAGGCGATGTCGATGGGTGACAAGGTCGGCGTGCTCAACCATGGCCGCATCGTCCAGACCGGCACGCCGTACGAGATCTACAACAATCCGCGCGACACCTACGTGGCAAGCTTCGTCGGCTCGCCGCCGATGAACCTCATCGACGGCAAGCTTGTCAACGGACGTGCGGTGATGGCACCGCTGAATTTCGAATTGCCGTTTTCGGGGGGTGCCAAGACTTCGGGGGGGCTAAAGACGGGCGCGGCGCCCCCCGGTGGCCCGCGCCGCTTCGGAAATGGGCCAGAAGACGGGAATATGGACACCCGCGCGGTGGGGGGGGCGCCGGGGCCCCCGGTGGCGAACCCATGCGGGGCGAACAAGCAGAC
>NZ_JAMYSQ010000048.1:0-19823 GCF_040321995.1 Mesorhizobium sp. M0207 | reverse complement strand
AAAGGCAGGCAAATTTGCCGAGGTCAGCGCCAACGGAAGTCTCCCTCCCCCTTGTGGGGAGGGGTTAGGGGTGGGGGTACATCGTAGAGCGAAAGCCTCGGCTTTCCACCTGCGATAGCCCGCCTTCCACTGTGGATCTCACAAGGGGAGAAGGGAAAGCGTTCAGGCGGCTTCGTTCACCGGACGGCTGAGGCGGCGGACCTCCTCGTCGTTGAGCAGGCCGCCGGCGCGCAGCAGGCTGGCGAAGCGACCGTTGCGCAGCGACAGTTCGGTGAACCCGCCCATCTCGACCACCCGGCCCTTGTCCATGAACACGACCAGATCGGCGTCGCGAACGGTGGTCAGGCGGTGGGCAATGATGAAGGTGGTGCGGCCGCGCCGCAATTCGTCGATGGCGTCCTTGACGCGGTCTTCCGTCTCGACGTCGAGCGCGCTGGTCGCCTCGTCGAGAACCAGGATGGGCGCGTCCTTCAGCACGGCGCGGGCGATCGCGATGCGCTGGCGCTCGCCACCGGACAGCTGTCCGCCGCGTTCGCCGACGACCGTGTCGTAGCCCTCGCACTTTGACAGGATGAAATCCTGCGCGGCGGCGGCATTGGCCGCGGCATGGACCTCGTCATAGCTCGCCTCCGCGCGGCCGACGCGGATGTTGTCCTCGATCGAGCGGTTGAGCAGGCCGGCATCCTGGAAGACGGTGGCGATCGAATGGCGCAGCGACTTGCGGGTCACCGTGCGGGTGTCGATGCCGTCGATCAGGATACGGCCGCTGGACGGGGTGAAGACGCGCTGCAGAAGGTTGATGAGCGTCGTCTTGCCGGCGCCCGTCGGGCCGACGATGGCGACGGTCTGGCCGGCCTGGACCTCGAACGACGCGTCGTCGACGCCCTGCCCGGAATTGCCGAACTCGAAGCAGACATTCTCGAAACGCACATGACCGGTGACGTTGACGAGATCGCGCAGCCCATCGGGCTCGGCGGCGTCGGATGCAGAGTCCTCGAGATGATAGAATTCCTCGAGCTTGGCGCGCGCCTCGGAAATCTGGTTGGCGAAGGCCGACATCTGGTCGAGCCGGGCAATCAGCAGCGTGGCAAAGCCGGTAAAGGCGATGACGTCGCCGATGCGCAACTGGCCGTGCGTCACCAGATAGGCGCCGATCAAGAGCACCACCATCATCGAAATCGTCGACGACAGGCGGTGCAGCGCGTTGGCCATCGCCCACCAGTCGAGCACCGGATTCTGTGCGTCGAGCAGGTTCTTGACGTAGCACTTCAGCGCCTCGGTCTCATGGCCGATGCGGTTGTAGCTCTGCAGGACGGCGACGTTGCTGACCGAGTCGGTCACATGCGCAAATACCTTGTGGTAGTGCCGCTCCACGGCCGCCTGGCCTTCCTTGGTGCGCCGCATCACCAGCCGTCCGATGCCGACATAGAGCGCGCCAAGCGCCAGCAGCACCATCGACATGCGGATATCCATGCTGAGCGCGGTGGGCACCAGCAGGACCAACGCAACCGCCGTCGACAGATGCTGCCGCATGAATTCCAGCCAGAGGCTGAACAAGGTCTCGACCGCGCGCAGGAGCGTGTGCAGGGAATTGGAGGTGCCGCGCTGATGATGCCAGGCAAGCGGCATGGTGATCACGCGCTCGAACGACTGGCAAAGAACCTCGCTGCGCCGCTGGTGGGCAAAGCGGTCGGCGCCGCGCGCCACCAGCACGAAGGCGATGATGTTGAACGCGCCGAGGCCGGCCCACATTGCGAGCGTCGCGAATACCGAGCCGCGGTCCGAAATGGCATCGATCACCCGGCCGAACATGATCGGCTCGAGAATGGCGATAATGGCAAGCGCGACATTCGCCCCGCAGATAAACGCAACGCGTTTCCTGTCGGCAGCGAGATAACCAAGGGCTCGCCAGTAGATTTGCAGAAGTGACACTTCAGCTACTCCGCCAATTATTTATGGTGCAGTGCGTCATTTTTTGACTCGTATCGGTTGACGCGTCGCAAAACAATGCTCGTCTAGCTCTTCCGTTCCCATTCCGCGAACAAAAGATGACGACGCTTCGAAATTTGCCGTGATCGTCTAACAGTTTGAGATAAAAGGTGAAATGTCAGCGTTGCGGCAAAATCATGGCAGCTCGAAAGCACTGCCACAATTTTAATCAGCAAGACCCTGGGCACGACGTCTAAAGTCGTGTGCAGGCATTCAGCAAGGTCAAACGCAAATATAACCGGTAGAGGCACTTGGAGCGCCCGTGCGTGCCCTGGGAACGCTAAGCCACGCTCCAAACCCTTGAATCTAGGCCGGTATTCTGACGACCACCTCGGCGCTATCTCCGGCTTTTGGCTCGAAGGACGAAGATTTGGTCTTCGTGCCATTCACTTCAAGTGAGATGGCCCGGGCCTTTTTGTCGCGGACGACGCGTACCTTGATCTCGGCGCCCAGCATCTTCAGAGTTGCCGAATAGCCGTCCCAATGGCTAGGAAGCCTCGGCGTGAACTGGAGGCGCTGTCCGCGGCGCTCTATGCCGAGAATGCTCTCGACCGCGGCGCGATAAAGCCAGCCCGCCGACCCGGTATACCAGGTCCAGCCGCCGCGGCCGCCCTTGTCTTGCCCGGAATAAACATCGGCCGCGACGACATAAGGTTCCACGCGGTAGCGCTCTGCCGCGGCTTCATCGCGCGCATGGTAGACCGGATTGAGCATTGAAAGGCAGCGGTAGGCATCGTCGGTGCGGCCCATTTCGGCGAGCGCAATGACGAACCATGTTGCCGCGTGCGTGTATTGGCCGCCGTTTTCACGGACCCCCGGCGGATAGCTCTTGATGTAGCCCGGGTCCTTTTCCGTCTTCGAGAAGGGCGGGGTGAACAGTTTGACGATGTTGAGGTCGTCGTCGACGAGCGCTTTCATCGCCTGCGCCATTGCCGTGGCCGACCGCGCCGGGTCGCCCTCGCCCGAAAGCACGCTCCAGGACTGGGCGATCGAGTCGATCTTGCACTCGTCCGACTTGCGCGAGCCGAGCGGCGTGCCGTCGTCGAAACTGCCGCGCCGATACCACTCGCCATCCCAGGCGGTGCTTTCCAGCGCCCGTTTCAGCACCTCGGCGTGCTTCGTCCAGGCCTGCACGCGCTTGGCATCGCGCTCAGCCTTGGCGACAGCGGCAAAGTCGCCCAGCGTCTTCAGCAGGAACCAGCCCAGCCATACGCTCTCGCCCTTGCCGTGCTCGCCGACGCGGTTCATGCCGTCGTTCCAGTCGCCACCGAGGATCAGCGGCAGCCCGGCTGGGCTGCTGCGCTTGACGGCAAGATCGAGCGCCCGCGCGCAATGGTCGTAGAGCGAGGCTGTCTTCTTCGAGATTTCCGGGATGAAGAAGGCATCGTGCTCGCCTTCGCCCAGCGCCTGCCCTTCGATGAAGGGCAGTTGCTCCTTCAGGATCGCGGTGTCGCCGGTCACCAGCAGATAGCGGGCCGTGGCGTGGGCCAGCCAGACCACGTCGTCCGAGATCATGGTGCGGACGCCGGCCTCGGTGCGCGGCAGCCACCAATGCTGTACGTCGCCTTCGGGGAATTGCCGCCGCGCCGCATTGAGGATCTGATCGCGCGCCAGCTTGGGGTCATGCGCCAGCAAAGCCAAGGTATCCTGCAACTGATCGCGGAAGCCGAAGGCACCGCTCGCCTGATAGAACGCCGAGCGGGCACGGATGCGGCAGGCCAGGCTCTGATAGGGCAGCCAGTGATTGACCATAGCGTCGAGTGCCTTGTCCGGCGTCTCGACCTGGATTGTGTCGAGAAAGCCGCGCCATGTGCGCTCGTTGTCGGCCAGCCGCTGATCGAAATCCCTGGAGCGATGGGTCTGCACCAGCGCGCTGGCCGCCTCGGGCGAGGCCGCGTCGCCGAGCAGCCAGAGCAGCGTGACGTCGCCGCCGGCAGCGATGTCGATGTCGCGTGCGATGGCCGCGCAGGGATCGTCGCCGGCCTCGACACGGCCGGACAGGCCGGCGCCGCTCAGCACGGCATGCGGAAACTCGCTCGTGCCTTGCCTGCCGATGAACTCGCCGCGATCGGCGGTGACCGAATGCACAGCACCGTCGGCGGCCAGAAAGGCGATCCGCTCGCCGAAATCGAGCCCATAGGGATTTTGCGCCAGCAATGCACCGGTTGCGGCATCCCTCGACGGAACGATGCTTGCAGCGGTGCGCGAGCGATGGCCGCCAAGAACCCATTCCGCATAGGCGTAGACGCGCAGCCGCATCGGCACCGAACCCGAATTCTGGATGCGCAGCCGCGATATCTTCACCGGATCGACGGGATCGACGACATGGGTCAGGTCCATCGACAGCGGCCCGCGTTTTGAGCGGAACGTCGAAAAACCCTGCCCGTGCCAGGTTTCGTAGGTCATTGTCGGATCACGCACCACGGCAGCCATTGGCGAGAACGCCCTGCCACTGGCGTGATCGTAGATGTAGATGCCCTCGCCCGGCCGGTTGGTGACCGGATCGTTCGACCATGGCGTCAACTGATAGTCGCGGCTGTTGCGGCTCCAGGTGAAGGCAGCGCCTTCAGCCGAAATGTGGAACCCGAACGATGGGTTGGAGATGACGTTGATCCACGGCTGCGGCGTCGTGCGCCGGCCGGCAAGACGCACGACGTAGTGGCGTCCGCCGCCGTCGAAGCCGCCGAAACCGTTCCATTGGTCGAGCCCGCTGCCGTCGACGCGGCCCTCGATCAGTGCCTGGGCGGCAGATACTTGCGACGTCGGCACCGGCAAGGACGGCTCGCGAAGCGCTGCAAGGTCTGCCGGCTGGAGGGCGGCGTCCCGCGCCTGCAGTGCCGCGGCCTCGGCACGCTCGATCTGGTCGAAGATGGTGCCGTTGCGCGTATGCAGCACCACCCGAGCGACGGCGAGCAAGGTCCGGTAGGTCGTTTCCTCCATCAGATCGCGGCGCACCGCGAAGATGTGCTGGCGGGGTCCGAGTTCCTTGCCGCGCAACCGGCTGTTTTCGCACAGCGTCTCCACCGCGCGCTGCAGGTCCTGCACGTAGGACGACGCCTGCTCGTTGACGACGACAAAGTCGATCATCATGCCGCGGGCGCGCATGTATTCCTGGAAGCGAAGCGCCTGGGCGACGATCTCCAGATCGGCGACATCGGCGATCCTGACCAGGAAAATCGGAAAATCGCCGGATATGCTGGTCGGCCACAGGCTGGACTGCCTGCCGAGCCCGGAGACGATGGATTCGCCCGGAAGGCGCAGGAACGGATCGGGATAGATCAGATAGCGCGCCAGCTTCTGCACATTGGCGGCGTCGGACAGGCTGAGGCCAAGGTGCCGGGTCTGTACCTGCGAGCGCGTCCAGGCGAGCATCGCCTGGCGGGCGAAGCTTTCGGGATGGTCGAGCCGTGCGATGGCGGCATCCAATTCGGCGCGATGGGTACCGACGACGGTCCAGAACGTCAGCGAAATCTTCTTGTTGGCCGGCACGCGCACCTGCCGGCGAAGCGATGCGATCGGATCCAGGGTGAAGCCGGAATGGCCGCCAAGCTTGGCGCCGGGATCAAAGGCCGCCGCTTCGGTGATGGTGCGGCCGCGGCCGATGAAGGCGCGCCTGTCGGTTTCCGCCTCGGCGTCTCGCGCCGATCCAGACGGGTCGGTGACGAAATGCACCATGGTGACGTCGGGTTCGTCCTTTTCGCGCTTGCGCCTGGTGGCGAAGATCGCGCCGTTGTTCGGCGCGATCTCGGTTTCCACGAACATCTTCGAAAAAGCCGGATGGGCATTATCCGAGGGCTCGGAGCCCAGCACCAGTTCGGCAAACGAGGTTACTTCGATATGCCGGTCGGCGGGGCCATCATTGTGGAGCGTCACCCGTCGGCCCTCACCATTGCCTTCCGAGATGACGATGCACTCGACTTCCGAACGCAGCGATCCAATCGATTTGACGAAGCTCGCCTTGTCGTCGGAGAACAGCGTCTGCGCACGCTCGCCGGCGGCGCGCTTCGGCTCGGCGGTGGCCGACCACCAGTCGCCGTTGCTGGCGTCGCGCAGGAAAATATAGGAACCAAGGCGGTCCTCGGTCGGATCCGGCTGCCAGCGCGTGACGGCAAGCTCGCCCCAGCGGCTGTAGCCGGAGCCGGTGGCGGTCACCATGACCGAATAGCGGCCATTGGACATGACACTGGTCGAGCGGAGCGCCCTGAGCGGATCGAGCACGATGCGGGTATCCGGGCTTTCCAGCTCGGTCTCGTCCTTCGAGCGCTCGTCGGCCTCGGTCCTGACGGTCGCAGTCGGGATGTCGCGCGGCGCCCTTTCCTGCAGCAGCAATTCGGCCGACTCGATCACCGGATCGCTGTGGAAGCGGTCGCGCAGGCGCCCTTCGAAGATCGCATCGGCAACTGCCGCAATCGACATGCCGGAGTGGTGGGCCATGTAGTTGAGCACGACGGCATGGTCGGTGCCCTCGGGGACGCGTTGCGGCGTGAAATCCACCGCGTCGTAAAAACCGTGCCGGCCCAGTGCGCCCAGCCGCCTCAGCCTGGCCAGGTTCTGGACGGATTCATGCGGCGTGAACTGCGCTGCGAGCACGGTCGCGTAAGGCGCGATCACCGTGTTTTGGCCAAGGCCGCGCTTCAGGCCGAGCCCGGGCACGCCGAAATTGGTGTACTGATAGGTCAGTTCACGGTCGCGGGCGTTGTAGGCCGCTTCCGAAATCCCCCAGGGAACGTTCTTCGAACGGCCATACTGGATCTGGCGCTTGATGATGAGCTTGCTGGTCTGGTTGAGAATGCTGCCTTGCGGCTCCTTCATCACCAGTGGCGGCATCAGATATTCGAACATCGAGCCGGACCAGGACATCAGTGCGCCCTGGAAGCCGATCTCGACGATCGGCCGGCCGAGCCGGAACCAGTGCTCGGTCGGCAAATCGCCCTTGGCGATGGCGAACAGGCTGGTCAGCCGCGCCTCGGAGGCCAAAAGGTCGTAGCAGCTTTCGTCGAGCTGATGCTCCTCGACCCGGTAACCGATCGACAAGAGCTTGCGTTCGGGCCGCATCAGGAACGAGAAATCCATCTCGAAGGCGAAGCGGCGCGTGCGCTCGCGCAAGGTCAGAAGCTTGGCCCGCAATGCCGCGACCGCGTTTTCGTCGCTGTGCGCGTCGTGCACATGCGCCTCGCAGGTGGCTTCGAGCCTGGCCGCCCAATCGGCGATGGTGTCGCTCTGGGTCGACGCGGCCTCGGTGTGGATGGCTGTCGCGAGCTTGCGTATCTCGCCGGCCAGGACGGCCAGGTTGATGGTACGGATCGACGCCATCTCCGGCTGCGCCTTGATCAATTCGACCGCCCGCCGCATGCCGTCGAGACGGTCGGCGAGCCGCTGGCGCAAGGGCCGCAATTGACGCCGGTCGTCGGGCAGTTCCTCAAGGCTTTCATCGAGGATGGTGACAGTATCGAGGATGCCTTCGAAGTCGCCCTGCACATGCACCGACGGCGCTTCGGCCCATTCGGCGCAGGCAGCGGCCACGGCCACCAGATGGCCGGCGAGATTGCCGCTGTCGACCGCCGAAATGTACAGCGGGTAGAGCGGCTTCAGGGTCGTCGTGTCATACCAGTTGAAGAGATGGCCGCGATCGCGCGGCATGCTCTCGATGGTCGACATGGTCGCGTCGATGCGGTTGACGGCGTCGGAGAGGCTGATCCAGCCGAAATCGCGTGCCGAAATCACCGACAGCAGGTAGACGCCGATATTGGTCGGCGAGGTGCGGGGCGCCACCACGGGGGCCGGGCTTTCCTGGAAATTATCCGGCGGCAGATTGTGATGCTCGGCCGTCACGAAGGTCTCGAAATAGTGCCATGTACGCCGCGCCACGGTGCGCAGCGCGTGGATGTCGGCGGCCGATATGCGCAGGCGGTCCTCGGTTTCGGCCGAACGGCTGATCCAGCAGGCGATGGCGGGCGAGCCGATCCAGAACAAGGCAAAGAAGAAGGCGACGAAGGCGCCGGTGGAATCGGCCAGCACCGGGACAGCGAGGCCGACGACGCCGATGATCACCGCGCCGTACATGATGCTGTAGTAGGAGCCGAGATCGTTGTCGCCGCCCTTGTGTGCCTGCGAGGCGGTGCGCCATTCGAGCAGGTTCTGGCGGCTGACGAACAGGCGGTAGAGCGTGCGGATGATCGCGTCGCCCATCATCCAGGCAAGATGCGCCATCAGCACGATCTTCAGCGCCACCAGAGCGGTGCCGAAGGCAACGTCGCGTGCCAGTGCCGAGAAATGGCCGCGCGGCGTCTGATCGCCGCTCTTCGGCAGGATGGCGTTGACGATGTCGAAAGTGGGCGCCATGAACAGCGTAAGGATCAGCAGCGCCTGCCATTGCGCGGCCTGCGTGAAGGGCAGCAACGTCCAGCCGGCGATCGCGGCCATCACCCAGAAGATCGGCGTCACCGAGCGGCGCAGATTGTCCACCATCTTCCAGCGCGACAGCGCCGGCACGTTTGAGCGTGGGCCAAGGATGAAGCCCAGAAGCTGCCAGTCGCCGCGTGCCCAGCGATGGTGGCGCGACGCATCGACCGAATAGCGGGTCGGATAGTCCTCGACCAGTTCGACGTCGGTGACCAAGGCCGAGCGCGCCAGGGCGCCTTCGAGCAGATCATGGCTGAGGATGGTGTTTTCCTCGATGCGACCCTTCAGCGCCGCCTCGAAGGCGTCGACATGGTAAAGACCCTTGCCGGTGAAGGAACCGTCGCCGAAGATGTCCTGGTAGAGGTCCGACACGGCAAAGACGTACGGATCGAGCCCGCGATTGGCGGAAAAGACACGCTGAAAGAACGACGCCTCGTCGCCACTGGTCAGCGACGCGGTGATGCGCGGCTGCAGGATGGAATAACCTGCCGTAACCTCGCGCCGTGCGACATCGAAATGCGGACGGTTGAGCGGGTGGCAAAGCTTGCCGGCCAGCGCAGCGACGGCGTCGCGGGTGGTGCGGGTGTCGGCGTCCAGCGTCATCACGTGGACGACGCTCTCCGGCAATGGCACTTCCAACGGCAGGAAGGTGGTGTCGCTGTCTCCGCGCAGCAGAAGGTTCAATTCGTGCAGCTTGCCGCGCTTGCGCTCCCAGCCCATCCAGACGCCTTGCGACGCGTTGTAGAGCCGGCGCCGATGCAGCAGATAAAAGCGCGGCGCCCCTTCCGAGGGATAGCGGGCGTTCAGCCTGGCGATTTCGGCGCGGGCGAATTCGAGGATTTCGACATCCGCCGTATCGATCTCGGTCTTGGAGTCCGGCCAGTCGGAAAGCAGCGCGAAATAGACTTCGCCCGCCGTGTTGGCGAGGTGATGCACCTCGATGTTGCGGATGTTCTCCTCGACATCGTCGCGCGAGCCGATCAGCGACGGCACCACCACCAGCGTGCGCGCCTCGGGCGGCACACCGTGCCTGAAATCATAGCCGATGAGACGCGTCGGCTTCAAAAACAGCGAGACGACGGTGTTGAAGAACGCGAGCGCGCCTTCGCTGGCCGGCACCGCGAACAGGGCCAGCATCAGGACGATCGACGGCACCGACAGGCCGAGATTGGCAAGCGCATTGCCGGAAACGACCAGAAGCAGGACCGTCAGCGCAAACACCGGCACGACAATGCCCAGCCATCCGGTCTTGCGGAAGGTCCGGTTGAGCGTCTTGCCGATGGTCGGCCGGTAGCCGATCGACCGCTCGAGCTCCTGCCGGCGCGGGCCGACCAGAAAGAAGCCGACGTCGGTGTGAGCGATCGGACCGGTTTCGGAGCCCGGTGCAGCGGCAGCATGGCCGGCGAGCTCGATCGCCCTTTCGGCAACGCGAAATTCGGAGAGATCGGAACGGCGCGCCAGCTCCTCGATCGCAGTCCGGTACTGGTCGCGCGAAAAGAAATCGAGCGCGGCGAAATCGGTGCGTTCGCGCAGCAAGGTGTCGATGCGGCTGACGCCCTCGAACCACACCGTCCAGTCGATGTCGTTGATCAGGCGCAGGCCGCGGATGATGTTGCCGGTGGTCACGTTGCCGCTGGACAGCGTGTGGTGCTCGCTGAGGATGATCTCCTCGGCGTCGGAGCCGGTCCGTTCCAGCTCGCCCTCCAGCCATTCCAGCGCCCTGCCGGCATTTTGCGAGCCGTCACGCAGCCGGTAGAGCAACTGGGTGGCGAAGGTGGTGTCCTGCGCATGGGCGCTGTAGTGGGAAAGTATCGCCTGCCGGTCGGCGCTGTCGTCCGTCGCCAGCACACGGTCGGCGACCTCGTTGGCGATCTGGCGCAGTTCCCGCGTGCGATTGACGCGGACCGCGATCCGGCGAAGGTTCTCGATCAGGACGAAGCGCAGCAGCGACGGCAGCGCCCATAATTCGCCGATCTTCAGCGGCTCGACGGACTGGAAGCCTTCGACAATCGCCTTGAACATGGCCGACGAGACGGAACTGTCGGAATGCGCGACATAGGTCCACGCGACCGCCAGTGCGCGCGGCACGCTGGATCCGTCGGACAGTTTCAGCGTCGGCAACTGACGGTAGAAGCGGCGCGGCAGGTCGCGCTTGACCTGAAAAATGGTCTCCTCGACTAGGTAGTTGTTGTCGAGCAGCCACTGCGCCGCGGGCGTGATCGTTTCGCCCCTCGCCTGGGCAGCGTTGGTGGAACGGTAGACATCGAGAATTTTCCTGGCGCTGTCGCGGATGCGCGCCTGAAAATCGAAAGGCGTCAGACCGAACAAGTCCTTGGCATCGCCATTGGCAAGGGCTGCGCCCACAGCGCGCAGCCGATCTTCCGGCAGGAAATTGGAGCGTATCGGCTCGTCGGTGACAGCCGGGAAGCTGGCGCTCGTCTTTTCGATCTGTGCGAGATTGGTCTGGATATTCATCTAAGGTTCCGTGTTGGGGACGCAGTGCGGCGTCACCGCCACGGCAATGTCCCTAAAACCGGTCCAAATGCAATTGGTTGCATCGCAACACTTGGCCGAAAGTTTGTTTCCGCACCACGACAAGATGCCGTCTTTCGACAACTTCCAGGCGAGCACTATGAGCATCGTTTCGGCTTCTGATCGGCGGAAGATTCAGGCTTTTTCGTGATGCAGCGACCAGCTTACGCGATATTTGGCCGGCGTCACGATCATGTTTGGAAACAGACGTTAATCGTTGCCGGCAATGCGGTCGATGCGGATCACGAACAGCATGGCCGGCCGGACCGGATCGAGGCGCAGTTCCGGCACTTGCGTCCCGGGCAACAGCGCGTCGAGCGGGCCAAGTTGCATGGGCGCCGCGCCGACCACGCTGAGTTCGCCGTCGACGCACAGGATGAGTGTTTCATCGGCTTCGGCCTGGATCTCCGTCGGAGCCGAAATCAGCAGGCGCTCGACCGTGTGGATCGCCCGGGCGCGGCGGGTCATGACGTTGAGGTCGGTGATCGGACCGGCGATCAGCGTGGCTTGCGTCGGCACGTCGGCCGGAAAGGCAAGCGGTGCGGAAGCCTTGGTGATTTCGACCGGTAGCCGGCCGGCGATGTCGAGGACCATGCCCTCGCCTTCCAGCAGGGCCAAGGTCCGATCGACGCCGGCGAAGCCGGAGAACGGCCCGCCGCCCTCGACGCGCGCCATCGAGACGCGCCAGTCGAAATCGTCGAGCCCGGCACCTGGCGGCGAGACGGCAATCTCCGTCGTCACCCCGCCGCCGTTCTTCCACGGCATCGACCGGTATTCGGCTGCCCGAAGGATGCGCAAGGCGCGGCTCAGCCCAAAATGCCGGGCAGGTTGAGCTGGTTCTCCCGGGCGCACTCGATCGCGATGTCATAGCCGGCATCGGCGTGACGCATGACGCCGGTCGCCGGATCGTTCCACAGAACCCGCTCCAGGCGCTTGGCCGCCTCGGGCGTGCCGTCGGCGACGATGACCATGCCGGCATGCTGCGAAAAGCCCATGCCGACGCCGCCGCCATGGTGCAGCGACACCCAGGTGGCGCCGGACGCGGTGTTGAGCAAGGCATTGAGCAACGGCCAGTCGGAGACGGCATCGGAGCCGTCCTTCATCGCCTCCGTCTCGCGGTTCGGCGAGGCGACCGAGCCGGAATCGAGGTGATCGCGGCCGATGACCACCGGCGCTTTCAGTTCGCCCCTGGCGACCATCTCGTTGAAGGCGAGGCCGAGCCGGTGGCGATCGCCAAGCCCAACCCAGCAGATGCGCGCCGGCAGGCCCTGGAAGGCGATGCGCTCACGCGCCATGTCGAGCCAGTTGTGCAGATGGGTGTTGCCGGGGGTCACCTCGCGCACCTTGGCGTCGGTCTTGTAGATATCCTCGGGATCGCCGGAAAGCGCTGCCCAGCGGAACGGGCCGATGCCGCGGCAAAACAGCGGACGGATGTAAGCCGGCACGAAACCCGGGAAGGCAAAAGCATTCTCGAATCCCTCCTCCTTCGCCACCTGGCGGATGTTGTTGCCGTAGTCGAGCGTCGGCACGCCGGCGTTCCAGAACGCCACCATCGCCTCGACATGCTCGCGCATCGACGCGCGGGCAGCTTTTTCGACGGCCTTCGGGTCGGAGGTGCGTTTCTCGCGCCACTCGGCCAGCGACCAGCCCTTGGGCAGATAGCCGTTGAGCGGGTCATGCGCCGAGGTCTGGTCGGTGACGATGTCGGGGCGCACGCCGCGCCGCACCAGTTCCGGCAGGATGTCGGCGGCGTTGCCGACCAGGCCAACCGATTTCGCCTCACCGGCTTTGGTCCAGCGCTCGATCTTTTCCAGAGCCTCGTCGAGCGTGTCGGCGCGCTCATCGACATAGCGGGTGCGCAGCCGGAAATCGATGCGATCGGGATCGCATTCGACGGCCAGGCAGCAGGCGCCGGCCATCACCGCGGCGAGCGGCTGGGCACCGCCCATGCCGCCGAGGCCGCCGGTCAGGATCCATTTGCCCCTGAGATTGCCGCCATAATGCTGGCGGCCGGCCTCGACGAAGGTCTCGTAGGTGCCCTGCACGATGCCTTGCGTGCCGATGTAGATCCACGAGCCGGCCGTCATCTGGCCGTACATCATCAGGCCCTTTCTATCGAGCTCGTTGAATTTCTCCCATGTCGCCCAGTGCGGCACGAGATTCGAGTTGGCGATCAGCACACGCGGGGCGTCAGGATGAGTGCGGAACACGCCGACCGGCTTGCCCGATTGCACCAACAACGTCTCGTCGTCGCCAAGCGTCTTCAGCGAGGCAACGATGCGGTCGAAATCGTTCCAGGTGCGCGCCGCCCGGCCGATGCCGCCATAGACGACCAGTTCGTTGGGGTTTTCGGCGACGTCTGGGTCGAGATTGTTCATCAGCATGCGCAACGGCGCTTCCGTCAGCCAGGTGCGGGCGTTGAGCTCGCTGCCGCGCGGGCTGCGCACTTCACGGATGTTGTGGCGAGGATCGGTCATGATTGTCCCTTTCGAGTGAGGTGCACCGCGCGTCAGCGTTCGGCCCAGGCGATCGCGGTTTCCAGGATCTTCTTCAGCGTGACGCGGATCGGCGCCGCGAATTCGGCCTCGTAAGGCACCGGCCAGTTAGCCGGTTCGCCCTTGCCTTCGGGCTCGCGCATATAGCCGCGGTTGGAGAGTTCCATCTGCAGCGCGTGGACGCCGGCTTGCGGCTGGCCGAAATGGCGCGTGATCCAGCCGCCCTTGAAGCGGCCGTTGACGACGTAACTCTCGCAGGTTTCGGCGAGGATCTGGCCAACCGTCGCTTGCAGCGTCGGATCGGCGCTCTTGCCGTCATTGGTGCCGAGATTGAAGACCGGCAATTTGCCTTCGAAAAGGCGCGGCAGCACCGAGCGGATCGAATGGCAGTCATAGACGACGACCTTCCCATGCAAAGCGTGCAGCCTGTCGATCTCAGCCTGCAGGGCGGCATGATAGGGTACGAAGAACTTCTCGCGGCGCTCGTCGATCTCAGACGGCCCCGGCTCTTCACCCTTGCGGTAGAGCTGATCGCCGTCAAAGGTCTCTGTCGGGCAGAGCCCGGTCGTCGTCTGGCCGGGGTAGAGCGAAACGCCGGACGGATCGCGGTTGACGTCGATAACGGTGCGCGAAATCGCCGTATGCACGACCGTCGCGCCGAGGCTCTCGGCGAAGTCATAAAGCTTGTCGATCCACCAGTCGGCGTCACGGCGGCCGAGCCAGGGCGAGACCAGCCGGCTGTCGAGGCCGGCGAGATCGATGCCGGTATGCGGGATCGAAACCAGCAGGGGTGCTGTGCCTTGGGTGACGGTGAGCCAGGAGGGTGAGGTCATCGGAAGTCTCCGCGCGAAGGAACGCGACTTTGCAATCGTCCTTGAACACCGACTTCGGTTTTTATCGCTCGCAACGCATTTTGTTCTTGCTTTGTGCCGGCAGCTATGCTACTAATTTCGGTATAGTGCTGATTCGGCCCGACGACCCGCCTTTGAGGCGGGTTTTTTGTTTCTGGATTTGAAAGTTTCGGTGTTGCCGGGGTGAGGTCGGCGGGACAGCGCCCCCCTCTGTCCTGCCGGACATCTCCCCCTCTAGTGGGGAGATTGGCAGCTTCGGCGCCTCGCTCAGTCCTGCAACGCTGGAGATTGGCGAAAGCCGAGACGACAGCCAATCTCCCCCCTGGAGGGGGAGATGTCCGGCAGGACAGAGGGGGGCGCGACAGAACGCGACCTGTCACGGTACACCGCCTCATGACGCAACGCCCGGCAGTTTCACCGCACCCGCGGCCTTCACCGCCGCGCCGCTGCGTATCATGGCGATGGCCTTCTCCATGTCGGGGTGGAAGTGCCGGTCGTTGTCGAGATGCGGCACCTCTGCCCTGACCAGCCGGCGCACCGCCTCCAGTGCCGCGCTCGAGGCCAGCGGTGCGTGGAAATCGCAGCCTTGCGCGGCGGCCAGCAATTCGATGCCGATGACGGCCGTCGCATTCTCGACCATGCCGATGAGGCGGCGCGCGCCATGCGCCGCCATCGAGACGTGGTCTTCCTGGTTGGCCGAGGTCGGGATCGAATCGACGCTGGCCGGATAGGCCTTTTGCTTGTTTTCAGAAACCAGTGCTGCCGCCGTGACCTGAGGGATCATGAAACCGGAATTCAGACCCGGCTTGGGCGTGAGAAACGCCGGCATGCCCGACAGCGCCGGGTCGACCAGCATGGCGATGCGCCGCTCCGACAGCGAGCCGATCTCGCAGACGGCGAGTGCGATCATGTCGGCGGCGAAGGCGACCGGCTCGGCATGGAAATTGCCGCCCGAAAGTGCGGAGTCGTCCTCGGCAAAGATCAGCGGATTGTCGGTGACGCCGTTGGCCTCGGTGCCAAGCGTCTCGGCGGCCTTGCGGAGCACGTCGAGTGCTGCGCCCATCACCTGCGGCTGGCAGCGCAGGCAATACGGATCCTGCACGCGCTCGTCGCCGACGCGGTGCGATTCACGGATGGCGCTGCCGGCCATCAAATTGCGCAACGCCTCGGCCGTCTCGATCTGGCCGCGATGTTTCCTGAGCAGATGGATGCGTGGATCGAACGGAGCGTCGGAGCCCTTGGCGGCATCGGTCGACAGCGCGCCGGCGACCAGTGCCGACTGGTAGAGCACTTCCGCCTCGAACAAAGCGGCAAGCGCATAGGCGGTCGAAAACTGGGTACCGTTGAGCAGCGCCAGGCCTTCCTTGGCGCCCAGTGTCACCGGCTCCAGGCCGTGCGAAACGAAGGCGACCTTGGCGGGAAAGCGGCCATGCGGGGTAAAGCACTCGCCGACGCCGATCATCACGGCGGTCATGTGCGACAGCGGCGCAAGGTCGCCGGAAGCGCCGACCGAGCCTTGCGCCGGCACCACGGGGATAACGTCGTTGGCCAGCATCGCCTCGATCAGCTCGATCGTCCGCGGCCGCACGCCGGAGGCGCCCTGTGCCAGGCTGGCCAGCTTCAGCGCCATCATCAGCCGGCAGATTGCGACGGGCATCGGCTCGCCGACGCCGGCGGCATGAGACAGCACGATATTTCGCTGCAACGTTTCCAGATCGGCGGCGGGGATGCGGACGCTGGCCAGCTTGCCGAAGCCGGTATTGATGCCATAGACCGGCTCGCCCTTGGCAACGATCCTGGCGACGGCCTCGGCGCTGGCCTTGATCTTCGGCCGACAGGCATCGTCGAGCCTCAGTGCGGCGCCGCGATAGATGGCGCGCCAATCGGCCAGCGTGGCATTGCCCGGCCTTAGCTTGAGTTCGGTCATTGTCCCCTCCAGATGCGGGCATGCAGCGGGTTGAAGCCCATGCGGTAGACGAGTTCGGCCGGGCGCTCGACGTTCCAGATCGCCAGATCGGCGGATTTTCCGGCCTCCAGCGTGCCGGTCTGTCCAAGCAGCCCGAGCGCGCGGGCAGCCTCGCGGGTAACGCCGGCAAGGCATTCATCGACGGTCAGGCCGAACAACGTCGCGGCCATGTTCATGGTCAGCAGCAGCGAGGTCAGCGGCGACGTGCCGGGATTGTTGTCGGTGGCAACGGCCATCCTGACGCCATGCTGGCGAAACAAGGCGATCGGCGGCTTCTTGGTCTCGCGGATGAAGTAGTAGGCGCCGGGCAGGATGGTCGCCACGGTTCCGGCCTTCGCCATCGCCGCCGCACCGGCCTCGTCGGTGTATTCGAGGTGGTCGGCCGATAGCGCACCATAGCGCGCCGCAAGTTCGGCGCCGTGCAGATTGGACAGCTGGTCCGCATGGAGCTTGACCGGCAGGCCCGCCGCCTTTGCGGCATCGAACACGCGGGCGATCTGCTCCGGCCAAAAGGCAATGCCTTCGCAAAAGCCGTCGACGGCATCGGCCAGGCCCTCGGCAGCGACGGCCGGCAAAATCTCGTTGGCGACAAGATCGATAAAAGCGTCCTTGTCGCCTTTTGCTTCGGGCGGCAGTGCATGAGCACCGAGGAAAGTGGTCCTGACCGTCACCGGCCGCTCACCGCCGAGCCGTCGTGCGGCGCGCAGCGACTTCTTCTCGTTTTCGAGGTCGAGACCGTAGCCGGATTTGATCTCGACGGTGGTGACGCCTTCGGCGATCAGCGCATCGAGGCGCGGCAGCGACTGGGCGACCAGCTCGTCCTCGCCGGCGGCGCGCAGTGCCTTGACCGAGGAAACGATGCCGCCGCCGGCCTTGGCAACCTCTTCATAGGTAGCGCCGGCCAGCCGCATCTCGAATTCATTGGCACGGTTGTCGGCGTGAACCAGATGGGTGTGGCAGTCGATCAGGCCGGGCGTAATCCAGCGGCCTTCGCAGTCGGTCGCCTCGGCGTCTTTGCCAAGTGCTCTGGGGCGGAGCGCTGCCGGCATGTCGGCTTCCGGCCCGGCATAGACGATCCGGCCATTGCGCACGGCGATTGCACCGTGCTCGACAACGCCTGACCCGGGGCTGCTTTCGGCCATGGTCGCGAGGCGCGCATTGCGCCAGAGGCGAACCTCCCCTGCCCGGCTTTTGCTCTCTGCAGCCATCATCTTTTCCATTTCAATAGGCGACGATTATGTATATACATATGAAAAGGCACTGCAAGCGCTATCATCGCACGGCAGACCGGGATTTGGAGAAAAACGTGACAGCAATCTTTGCAGAACAGGCGCTTCTGCCCGACGGCTGGCACAGCAATGTGCGGATCGTCATCTCCGACGGCAGGATCGCCACGGTCGAGGCGAATACCTCGCTCCTGCCCGGCGACGAGCGCCGTGCCATCCTTTTGTCCGGCATGCCGAACCTGCACAGCCATGCCTTCCAGCGCGGCATGGCCGGCCTTGCTGAATTGCGCGGCCCTTCCGCCGACAGTTTCTGGAGCTGGCGCGAGGTGATGTACCGTTTCGCGCTGTCGATGACGCCGGACCAGGTCGAGGCGGTCGCGGCCCAGCTTTATGTCGAGTTGCTGGAGGCCGGGTTCTCGCGCGTCGGCGAGTTTCACTATCTCCACCACGACCGTGATGGCCGGCCCTATGCTGACATCGCCGAGATGGCGCAGCGCATTGTTGCCGCAGCGTCCGAGACAGGCATCGGGCTGACTTTGCTGCCCGTGTCCTACGCGCATTCCTCTTTCGGCGGCGCTGCGCCAAATGAAGGCCAGCGCCGGTTCATCAACGATGTGAACCAGTTCTCGCGGCTTGTTGACAAATGCCGAGACTCCATTCGCGCGCTGAATCAAGGCGTCGTCGGCGTCGCCCCGCACAGCCTGCGTGCCGTGACACCGGAG
This sequence comes from Mesorhizobium sp. M0207, assembly GCF_040321995.1. Taxonomy (NCBI): domain Bacteria; kingdom Pseudomonadati; phylum Pseudomonadota; class Alphaproteobacteria; order Hyphomicrobiales; family Phyllobacteriaceae; genus Mesorhizobium; species Mesorhizobium sp. M0207. The sequence continues at coordinate 1,640 of NZ_JAMYSQ010000048.1, read as the reverse complement.
GAACTGGAAGACATCACGGTGATGGCGCCGGAGGGGCCGATCCACATCCACATCGCCGAGCAGATGAAGGAGGTCGAGGACTGCCTTGCCTGGTCCGGGGCGCGGCCGGTCGAATGGCTGCTTGCCAACGCCAAGGTCGACCGGCGCTGGTGTCTCATCCACGCTACGCACATGACCGAGACCGAGACGGTGCAAATGACGAAAAGCGGCGCCGTTGCCGGCCTCTGCCCGATCACCGAGGCCAATCTCGGCGACGGCACCTTTGCCGCGTCCTTGTTCATGCAGCATGGCGGCCGCTTCGGCATCGGCTCGGATTCAAACGTACTGATCGGCCTGCCGGACGAGTTGCGGCAGCTCGAATATTCGCAGCGCCTCGCCCACCGCGCCCGCAACGTGCTGGCGGTGGCCGGTGGCTCGACCGGCCGTGCTTTGTTCGATGCAGCGCTCGATGGTGGCAGTGCCGCGTTGGGCGCCGGCCTCTCGCAGATCGCAGCAGGTGCCTCGGCCGATTTCGTCTCGCTCGACGGCAAGCATCCATCGCTGGCCGGCAAGACGGGCGATGCAATCCTTGATGCCTGGATTTTTGCCAACGGCACCAAGGTCGATTGCGTCTGGGTGCATGGCAAGAAACTGGTCAGCGGCGGCATGCATGCCAGGCGCGATGCCATCGCCGAGCGCTTCCGCAAGGTGATGACGGCGCTTTCGGCATGAGCATGATCGGGACAATAAGCGCGGATTCCGGAAGCGCGGACGGCGGCGAGGTTCTTTCGCTGCACCAGCGCATCCTGTCGGACATCAGCGAACGGATCCTGTCGGGTGCCTGGGCGCCCGGCCACCGCATCCCGTTCGAGCATGAACTGACGGCCGAATACAGATGTTCGCGCATGACAGTGAACAAGGCCCTGTCGCAACTGGCCAAGGCCGGGCTGATCGAGCGCCGGCGTCGCTCGGGCAGTTTTGTCCGCCAGCCGCAGTCGCAGGCAGCCGTTCTCGAAATCCACGACATCCGGATCGAGGTCGAGGCACTTGGCCTGCCCTACCGCTATGAGCGCATGGCGCGAAACAGAAGGCGCAGCAGCGCCGACGACCGCGCCCTGCTGGAACTCGACGTCGCCGGGCCGGTGCTGGTGCTGGAATGCCGGCATTTCGCCGGCAAGCGGCCGTTCGCCCACGAGCAGCGGCTGATCAATCTGGCCGCCGTGCCGGAGGCTGTCGAAGAGGCGTTTTTCGACACGGCGCCCGGTCCGTGGCTGATCGGGCGCGTGCCGTGGAGTGCCGCCGAGCATCGGATTCGCGCCGTTGCCGCCGAAAAGCACATCGCGGCGGCGCTCGACATCCAGACCGGTGCGCCGTGCCTGGTGATCGAGCGGCGGACATGGAGCGCCGAGCACCCCGTCACCCATGTCCGCTTCACCTATGCGGCAGAGAACCACACGCTGGTGGCGCGGTTCACGCCGTCAAGGGGGTAACCCTCAAGGCAGGGCAATCGCATTTGGATTCTTACGAAGATGGACCCCCACCCTAACCCTCCCCACAAGAGATCTTTGCACAGAAGCCGATCAGTGATTCTGTTGTGAGGTTGGAGCAGGGAGATTCGCGATGGTGGATCGTGTTCTGGGTCAGTTGAGTCTGGCGGACGG
>NZ_JAMYSQ010000047.1:0-22044 GCF_040321995.1 Mesorhizobium sp. M0207 | reverse complement strand
ACCCGGTTTCTTGAAGCCCGGTTGGCGGCCCTCTGTAAATTGTTTTGCGCACTCTGCGCTTAACCCAGCCCCCATTCCCGGCTAATGGAGTGGCGGCCGGCGCGACGCGGCCCGCCGGTACTCAACGCTTACTTCAGTTCGACCTTGGCGCCGGCTGCTTCCAGCTGGGCCTTGAACTTGTCCGCGTCGGCCTTGGAAACGGCTTCCTTGACCGGCTTCGGAGCCGCCTCGACCAGGTCCTTGGCTTCCTTGAGGCCAAGACCGGTGATGGCGCGAACTTCCTTGATGACGTTGATCTTCTGAGCGCCTGCCTCGGTGAGGACGACGTCGAATTCCGTCTTTTCCTCGACCGGAGCAGCAGCGGCCGCAGCGCCGCCGGCAGCGGCAACCGCCACCGGAGCAGCGGCGGAAACGCCCCACTTTTCTTCAAGAAGCTTCGACAGCTCGGCCGCTTCGAGGACGGTCAGCTTCGAAAGGTCGTCTACGATCTTTGCCAGATCAGCCATTGCAATGTTCCTTCATAAGGTTCGAACGTGTGTTTGTGATAGCGAGGAACGGCCTCATGCCGCCTCGTCCTTCCGGGCGTAAGCGCCGATGACGCGCGCGACCGAAGCCGCAGGCGCATTGACGATCTGGGCGATCCGGGTTGCCGGCGTGGCGATCATGCCAACCAGCCTGGCGCGCAGCTCATCGAGCGACGGAAGTGTGGCGAGTGCCTTTACACCGTCGGCATTGAGCGAGGTGGTGCCCATTGCGCCGCCGAGAATGACGAGCTTGTCATTTCCCTTGGCGAAATCGGACGCGACCTTCGGCGCCGCAATCGGATCCTCCGAATAGGCGATCAGCGTCTGTCCCTTGAACAGCTCGATGATCGATGCGGAGTCCGTGCCCTGAAGAGCGATCTTGGCGAGACGGTTCTTCGCGACTTTGACGGTGCCACCGGCGGCGCGCATTTTCGACCGAAGGTCGTTCATTTGCGCGACGGTGATACCGGCGTAGTGGGCCACGACGACTGAACCAGCGCTTGAGAACGCATCATTCAGGCCCGTGACGAGTTCGCGTTTTTCCGCTCTGTCCACTGCCTATCTCCAGTTGACCCCTGCCCTCTATGAAGGACAGGCGTCGGTTGCCTTTTGCCGGCCGGGCCATCCAGTAACGGATCTCCCGAACGACGCTCGAGGATCCTGCCCCCTTTCGCCACACCTGCCGGCAAGCCGGACGGTGCGCAGACAAAAGGCAAACACGGTTCGAACCTTTCATTGGAGCCTGTGGCTCCTTTGTCCGGTCTTCACCCGTCTCATGCAGGCCCACATGAATTAAGGCCCACATCACCTAAGGCTTGGGGGCCGCCTGCAATCTCGGACAGGATGTCCGGAAGCCTTTCGACTTCCGGTACCGGGCCGCCGACAGGTCGGAGGCCCGGAATTCTTTCACGGATCAGCGTTTTAGCGGCCGATCCAATTGTTCGTATCAGGACGCTGCGAGCGTCGAGACGTCGAGCTTGAGGCCCGGGCCCATCGTCGAGGTGACCGACACCTTCTTGACGTAGTTGCCCTTGGCACCAGCCGGCTTTGCCCTGGTCACCGCATCAGCGAAGGCGCGGACGTTTTCTTCCAGCGCCTTGACGTCGAACGAGACCTTGCCGACGCCGGCGTGAACGATGCCGGCCTTCTCGACGCGGAACTCGACGGCGCCGCCCTTCGATGCCTTGACGGCGGCGGTAACGTCGGTAGTGACGGTGCCGACCTTCGGGTTCGGCATCATGCCGCGCGGACCGAGCACCTTGCCGAGACGGCCGACCAGCGGCATCATGTCCGGCGTGGCGATGCAGCGGTCGAAGTCGATCGTGCCCTTCTGGACGATGTCGACCAGATCCTCGGCTCCGACGATGTCGGCGCCGGCGGCCTTGGCCTCCTCAGCCTTGTCGCCACGCGCGAAGACGGCGACGCGAACGCTGCGGCCGGTGCCGTTCGGCAGGTTGACCACGCCGCGGACCATCTGGTCGGCATGGCGCGGGTCGACGCCGAGGTTCATCGCGACTTCGATCGTCTCGTCGAACTTCACCGAGGAGCGATCCTTGAGCAGCTTCAGCGCCTCACCCAAAGCGTAAGCCTTGTTGGGATCGATGCCTTCGCGGGTCTTCGATACACGCTTTGCAATCTTTGCCATGATCTCAGCCCACCACTTCCAGACCCATCGAGCGGGCGGAGCCCTCGACCATGCGCATGGCCGCCTCGACGTCGTTTGCGTTCAGATCCTTCATCTTCTGCTCGGCGATGGCGCGCACCTTGTCGCGGCCGATCGTGCCGGCCTTGACCTTGCCCGGCTCCTTCGAGCCCGACTTCAGGTTCGCAGCCTTCTTCAGGAAATAGCTCACCGGTGGCGTCTTCATGACGAAGGTGAACGACTTGTCCTGGTAGTAGGTGATGACGACCGGAACCGGCGAGCCCTTTTCCATTTCCTGGGTCTGCGCGTTGAACGCCTTGCAGAACTCCATGATGTTGATGCCACGCTGACCAAGCGCCGGGCCGATCGGGGGCGACGGCGTGGCCGATCCCGCGGAAACCTGGAGCTTGAGCTGGCCTGCAATTTTCTTAGCCATCTCTCTTCCTGCCTTTTCTCATGCCGGTCTTGCCGGCGGTTGCAGTCTGGTGGTGCGGTCCGCGCGGCCGGCTAAAGCCGCATTCGCCTCCCACCCGTTTTTGGCCGCGCGATCTCCGCGCCGCCTTCCCTGCCGCCGAAACCGGTGCAGGGATTTCGGATCAGCCCTTCTCGACCTGTCCGAATTCCAGATCGACCGGCACGGCGCGCCCGAAGATCGAAACTTCCACCTTGAGCCGCGCCCGCTCCTCGTCCACTTCCTGGACGAAACCGTTGAACGACGCGAATGGTCCATCTGAAACGCGGATCGCTTCGCCGATCTCGAACGTCACCGACGGCTTCGGCCGCTCGACGCCTTCCTGAACCTGGTTCAGGATACGCTGGGCTTCGGCTTCGGTGATCGGCACCGGCTTGGAGTCGCCCAGGAAACCGGTGACCTTCGGCGTGTTCTTGACGAGCGAGAACACGGCGTCGGTCAGATTGGCTTTCAGCAGCACATAGCCCGGAAAGAACTTGCGCTCGGCATCGACCTTGCGGCCGCGGCGGATCTCGACGACCTTCTCGGTCGGCACCACGATCTGCTCGATGTCGGCGGACAGGCCCTTCTGCTTGGCCTTGTTCTCGATGTCCTCGGCGACCTTCTTTTCAAAGTTCGAGTAGGCGTGGACGATGTACCACCGCGCGGTCATTTCAAGACTTCTCCGTAATCGCCGGACTTACTGTCCGAGGCCGAGGATTTTTTCGACCGCAAAGCCCATGGCCACGTCTGCGGTAAAGAAAAAGATCATCGCGATGACCGCGAACACAAGGACCATCACCGTCGAGATCATCGTTTCGCGCCGCGACGGCCAAGTGACCTTGGCGGTCTCCGCGCGAACCTGCTGGAGAAAGGTGAAGGGATTTGTGGTTTTCGAAGCCATATGCCGCTCTGTCTGCAAGACCCGTTGGCCGGGCCTCCTGGATGATCCCGCTGGCCGGGACGTGCCGCTTGAGCGTGCGTTCGCGCCGAATCAGCGCAATCATTTCGCCCATGCAAATCAGACGCGTAAAGCCGGCTTCCCAGCTCCACGCGTCGCGTGTCTGTCTCGTCTACATAAAACCGATTCTTGATCCACGCAAGTGGCAAGTGTCCGCTTTATGGCCAAACGCCGCCTCGGAACCATCCAGTCGTCCCGTCCCGGCTATGCGGCCCTTATGCCGCAACTTATGCTATATGGCAAGTCACAAGCCGATTTTCAAAGGCCGCACTGCAAAAGAATCGTTTTTAGGTATCCATTCAAAGAATGGCACGGGCAGCAGGGCTCGAACCTACGACCTGCGGTTTTGGAGACCGCCGCTCTACCAACTGAGCTATGCCCGTATGCGCATGTCGGCGCAGCAGGCGCTTCCTAAAAGCTTCCGCGCGCTCTGTAAAGAGCGACGTGCGCTACCCGGCCTTCATCTTCGAAAGTCCAGGCGTCCTCCCGGCCATTTCCCGTCGATCCGTTGATTGCTGACGATTAGGCCGACCCAGGGACGTACGATTTTCGGGTCGGTCAGATTGATGTATTTTCCCACCAGCCCTTTCGCACCCTGGCGCCGCGCATCGATGACCCCCTTGCGCACGCCATCATGCCAATCGAACAGCAGGTAAACCCTCTCCCCCGCCGCCTTCACCTCGCCCCGGCCGGACTTCCATTTATCCTTGCTATCGCCCGGGATCGTGGGATCGGCACCGCCGTTCCATCGGCTGGACCAGCTGCCTTCGATGGTGTCGTTGCGGTCGCGGTCACTTTCGGTGCCCCATGCCTCGGCATTTTCATCGCTTGGAGTTCCCTCCAGTTTCACGCCGGCGGCGAACGCCAACACCTCCTCGTCGTCGGGAGTGGGGACGTCCATGACGCCAAACGGATTTCGGGATCCGCGGTCGCTGTCAGAATTTGCTTTGCTGTCCGATCCCATCGCAGGCCTCCGGTTTTTCAGCGCGGCCCCCGCCAGCCACGGCGGCCTCAAACCGTTCCAGCCTGGCGGATCGAACCATTCACTGCCACCCATTTCCCGCAAATCGGGTCCTGGCGGCAGGCTTTCGACCGATTCGCGCGCGGTCAGGTTCCCGAAGGCGGCTTGTAGGGGCCGCCCGGCACCCCCCAACCCCAGGCCGGCATTGGTTCGCTCTCGGGGTCGCAGGTCGGGCCCTTGTTGGAGTTCATCTTGGCCAGCCGCGATCCCCATTCGACATAGGCCATGAAGGCCGAGCGGAATTCGGGATCGTCAGGCAGGCCGACCTCGTCGGCGGCGTCGGCGAGAAGGTTGATCCAGCGCCGGCGCTGCTCCTCGGTCAGATGCTTGCCGAGATGGTGCATCACCATCTCGCGATGGCCGCCGTGCTTTTCGCTGTAGGTTTTCGGTCCACCAAAAACTTCGCCGATGAAAGCCGCGACGTGAGCGGGATGATCCGGCGACATATGTTTGAACACCGGCCCGACGATGGGGTCCCGAGAGACGTTGTCGTAGAAGGTTTGGGTCAGGCGGTTCAGCGCTTCGGTGCCGCCTGCCCATTCAAACAATGTCGGGACATCCTGGCTCATTCGCGATCCCTCCCATGCTGGTCTTCAACTGCGCTGGACGATAGCGGAAACATCGAGCGCCGCTCAACCTGCCTCGATGGCCAGTGCAAGGTTGCGCTAAAGCTTCGCCGGCGTCTCTGCCTCGGCGCTGGCGGACGGCAGAACGCGGCAGTTGTCGGGCTTCGGCGACGACTTGCAGATGGTGGCGCCCGTCAGCGCGTCCACTGACTGCGGCCCCGTCGTTAGTCCAACCTTCAGCATTAGGTCGGGTTCGAGCTGGCGCTCGACCGAGCGCTGCTCGAGCGCGGCGAACAGACCGGGACCAATCGCCATGTCCTCGAGATAGGTCTTAATTATCTGCTGCTGTCCCATCAGGTACATGCCGAGCCGCGCTTGCGGACCGACAAACCGTCTGACGCCGCCGGCAAGCATGAGCGCGCAGGCCGAATCGCATGCCGCTCCCGAATCGACGGTCAGGCCGGCATAGGCGCCCTCTTTAGCCAAGCAACTCCACTCTCCCGGGTCGCAGCCAACGAAATCGGTGCGGGCGACGGCGATGTCGAGCTTCTTTTCGTGGATAAGTCGCCCCACCGCCAGAGCACTGAACAGGTCGCCTCCTTGTGAGCTGACCACCACCGGCAGCCGTCGGTTGCCAAGCATGGCGAGCAACTGGCGCAGCTTCTGCGGGGTCTGAGGCGCAATCGTGCCTTCGGCCGAGATCCATTCCGGGCAGTTTGGATTGCAAAGCGGGTTGCTGCCGCGGACCAGGAAGAAGCGCATGTCTGCGACCTCCTTCGGCCGCGGGGTTTCGAGCCCTGCGGGTGCAGGCTCGGCTTTCGCCACCACTTCGCCGGCCGGCTTCGTGATGTTCGCCGGCGCCGGCACCTCCCTGCAACTCGCCGGCAACGGATCGGACGTGCATAGGGTTGGCGCGGTCAGCAGGTCGACGGCATCCCGGCTGGTGACGAGATTCATTTGCAGCATGTCGTAGGGAGCCAATTGCTGGATACCGCTGGCCGGTGTGCTTTTCATGGTCTCGAGCACACCCAGGCCGACGCCCATCTCCTTCAGATAGGCCGCCAGCTTCCGCTCCAGCGGCTTGTTCATCTCATAGGTCTTGTAGCTGCCGGCGTTCTTCCGGCTGACGACCTTGGTGCTGAGAATCTTCTTCTTGCCCTTCACCATGCGGTAGGTGGTGCGGTACAGCAATTTCGTCCGGATATAGGTCGTGGTGATCTGATGGACGCCGAGAAAGGCCCATTCGCCTACCACGCGCCGGATGCCGCCGGAAAACATCAACGGACAGGCGGAATTGCAGATGGCGCCATCGGCATAAGCATTGCCAAAATAACGGGCGCTCTTGCCGTCGTTTTCCTTGCAGTTCTTCACATCTGGCAGACAGCCGACGAAGCGGGTTTTGCCGACGGCGATATCGAGCTTGTTCTTGCGGATCAGGCGACCAAGTGTCAGCGCCGCTTCGACATTGCCGCCGGGGGAATCGACGACGATCGGCAGCTTTCGGCCGCCAAGCGCTTTCAGCGCGCGTTTGAACAGGGCCGGCGTGCCGGCTTCTATCGAGCCTTCCGCCGATATCCATTCCGGACAGGTCGGCTCGCAGCCCGGCGCGCTGCTGCGCACGACGACGAACCGCATCGTCGGGCCGAAATCCGGCGCGGATTTTTCCGGCGTGGATTTCTTTGCATCCGCTGCGAAGGCAGCGTGGCCCATGGCAAGCAACGACACCAGGCAGATCAGCCCTAGCGACCACCATGCCTGACTATGCAAACGGCGCCATGGAACCATTTGGGCAGCCCCCCTCGATGCAACCTATACTAGTTATGGCAGAGGCGCTTGCAACAGGATTTGAAGCAATGCGGTTAATCCATTGCCAGAATATCAGAATCAAAAGGGCGGCCCGAAGACCGCCCCTTTGCATCCGATCTCAACCGGCAGCACCGGCGATTACTCTGTGATGGTGACGACGATGCCGGCACCGACGGTGCGGCCGCCTTCACGGATGGCGAAGCGCAGCTTCTCTTCCATGGCGATCGGCACGATCAGCTCGACATCGACGGTGATGTTGTCGCCCGGCATCACCATCTCGGTGCCTTCCGGCAGCGACACGATGCCGGTCACGTCCGTCGTGCGGAAATAGAACTGCGGACGGTAGTTGGTGAAGAACGGCGTGTGGCGGCCGCCCTCGTCCTTGGTCAGGATGTAGGCTTCGGCAACGAACTTCTTGTGCGGCTTGACGGTGCCGGGCTTGGCCAGGACTTGGCCGCGCTCGACGCCCTCGCGGTCGACACCGCGCAGCAGCGCGCCGATGTTGTCGCCGGCCTGGCCCTGGTCGAGCAGCTTGCGGAACATCTCGACGCCCGTGCAGGTCGTCTTGGTGGTCGGACGGATGCCGACGATCTCCAGCTCCTCGCCGACCTTGACGACGCCGCGCTCGACGCGGCCGGTCACCACCGTGCCACGGCCCGAGATCGAGAACACGTCCTCGATCGGCATCAGGAACGGCTTGTCGAGCGGACGAACCGGCGTCGGGATGTAGGCATCGACCGCAGCCATCAGTTCGCGGATGGCGTCCTCGCCGATCTTCTTGTCGCTGTCTTCAAGGGCGGCAAGCGCCGAACCCTTGACGATCGGAATGTCGTCGCCGGGGAACTCGTTCTTGGTCAAAAGCTCACGCACCTCGAGCTCGACCAGCTCGAGCAGCTCGGCGTCGTCGACCTGGTCGACCTTGTTCAAGAACACCACGATCGAGGGCACGCCGACCTGGCGGGCGAGCAGGATGTGCTCGCGGGTCTGCGGCATCGGGCCGTCGGCGGCCGACACCACCAGGATCGCGCCGTCCATCTGCGCGGCACCGGTGATCATGTTCTTGACATAGTCGGCGTGGCCGGGGCAGTCGACATGGGCATAGTGGCGGTTGGCGGTCTCGTATTCGACGTGCGCCGTCGAAATGGTGATGCCGCGCGCCTTCTCTTCGGGCGCCGCATCGATCTGGTCGTAGCGCTTGTATTCGCCAAAATACTTGGTGATCGCCGCCGTCAGCGACGTCTTGCCATGGTCGACGTGACCAATCGTGCCAATGTTCACATGAGGCTTAGTGCGCTCGAATTTACCTTTTGCCATAGTCTCTTTCCTTGGACGGCCTGGGGACGGCCTGGACCTTCAGTTCAGTCGAATGCGGGGCGATTAGCGACTAAGGCCGAAAAACACAAGTGCCTTGTCGCCGAGCGCGCTCGCCCGCCCGAACGCGTGATCCGGTTTCGGAGAATGTGGCGCGGATATAGGAACGAACAAGGGCAATTGGAATGGTTGTGGCGGCGGCTGACGGCTTTGACGGATTTACAGCCGGATCTGGCCCATTGCCGCCCTGGCGCCGGTCTGATTTCGTGGGCCGATGCATTTCATCCCGACTGCCATACGAGGCCCGCTGTTCATGGTCGTTTCGACCGGGTCCTACATCGTCAACGACACGATGATGAAGCTCGCAACCGCGGGACTGCCGCCCTATGAGGTGCTGTTCCTGCGCGGCGCTGCGGCAACATTGTGGGGCATTCCGCTGCTGTTCATGCTGGGCTATGGCAAGCAGATCCGGCTGATCCTCGACGCCAAGGTTTTGCGCAGGAACATGCTCGAACTGGGTGCGATCCTTTGCTACGTGGTGGCGCTCGCCAACATGCAGATCGCCGATTCGACCGCGCTCGGGCAGATCACGCCCTTGCTGATGCTGGTCGGCTCCTCGATGCTGTTTGGCGAACGGATCGGTGGGCTGCGCCTGGCGCTGATCGGGCTCGGCTTTATCGGCGCAGTGATGGTGGCACAACCGACAATGCAGGGGATTTCGGTCTATGCCCTGCTGGCGCTAGGCAATGCCGCCCTGTCCGCGGCGCGCGATCTGGCCGGACGCAAGGTCGCCGCCGACGTGCCGGGAATGGTTGTAGCTATTTCCGCGGTGATTGTCGTGCTCGCGGGCGCCGGCGTTGCGCATCTGGTTTCCGAGCAGTGGGTGGTGCCTGAAATCCGTCACCTGCTGCTGATGGGCGGCGCCGGACTGTTCCTGATCTTCGGCCACTTCTTCATCTTCATGGCCTATCGCGTCGGGCCGACCAGCGTGGTGGCGCCGTTCTACTATTGCTTTACCGTCTGGGCGGTGATTTCAGGCGTAGTGGTATTCCGGCAACTCCCGAATGCGCTGGCCATCTGCGGCATCCTGCTGGTGGTCGCCAGCGGGTTGACCATCGTCTCGCTCGACGAGCGCAAGCGCCGGTTGACCGTCGTCGCTTGAAACTGAAATCGGCCTGCACAATAGGAGGAGCGCGTGGCAAGCCCGGATGACAACCAGAATTCACGCAACCGCAGGCTTATCGGAAAGTGTCTGTGCGGCGCCGTTCAGTACGCGGTGGCGGACGCGTTCGTCTACGCCGCGAACTGCCACTGCTCGAACTGCCGGCGCACCACCGGCTCGGCGTTCAAGCCATTCGCCGGCATCGAGCGCGACAGGCTGAGCCTGACCAAGGGCGAGGACAATCTCACGATCTTCGGCGATGAAACCGGCCATGACGCGCACTGCAAGACCTGCGGCTCGTTGCTCTATTCGGTGGTCCGCGACGGTGCCTTCGTGCATGTCGCCATGGGAACCCTCGTCGACGAGCCGACCATCCGGCCGATGCAGCACATCTTCGTCGGCTCGAAGGCGAAGTGGTTCACGATCACCGACGATCTGCCGCAATACAGAGAACACGCGGTCGCCGGAGATGCCGGCGAATAGCTGACCGTTAGAAAACGCTCAACCAAATTATCGTTTCGTTTTCGCGTGGGCCGCCAAGGAAACTATACTGTGCTCCGTCACTGAACTTATGTCGCGGGGATTTCGGTGGCATTGCCGCCCGACTGGTTGCCCAATGTTGCGATGAAGCGCGTCATTTGCCACTGGACGGCCGGCTCGCATTCGGCCGGCGATACCGACAGGGATGCGTATCACATACTGGTCGAGGGGAATGGCCGCCTGGTCAGGGGCCGGCCTTCGATCGCGCTCAATTCGGGCCGGGTAAAACCGGGATATGCCGCGCACACGCTCAACTGCAACGGCGGCTCGATCGGGGTTTCGCTCTGCTGCATGGCCGGGGCGGAGGAAAGGCCGTTCGATGCCGGCGGCTATCCGATGACCAGGGCGCAGTGGGACGCGATGACCGCGGTTGTCGCCGAACTCTGCAAATACTACCGCATCAAGGTCACGCCCAAAACGGTGCTGTCGCATGCCGAAGTCGAGAGCAATCTCGGCATCGAGCAGCGTGGAAAATGGGATTTCACCCGGCTGCCCTTCAATCCGACGATCAGCGGCGCAAGCGCCTGTGGCGAGCGGCTGCGCGGCGACGTGACGGTGGCAATGGGCGCGATGCCAAATCTGCCGGTGAGGATTGGGCGCGATGCCGCATGGCAGCGACTGCTCGAGGAATTATGGCCGATCATGGTGAGAGGGCTGGAAGCCGGCCTCAACACGCTGATCCGCTAAATCCTCAAAAGGATCAGATAGGGGGTCGGCATTCACCCGAATGCCGACGCAACTGCCGGACGGCTTCTACAGTGCCCTCTTGCCGCTGAACTGATGATAGGCCCACAGGACAACCACGGCACCGACCACGGCGACGATCAGGCTATAGATGTTGAGCCCGGTAACGCCCGACGCGCCAAAGGCGCTGAAGATGAGCCCGCCGACGATGGCGCCGACAATCCCGAGCACGATGTCGAGCACCAGGCCTTGCCCGCTTTTATTGACGATCTTGCTGCCTATGAAGCCGGCGATGACGCCGAGAATAATCCAGCTTAATATTGACATTTTTCCTCTCCGTTCCCCGCACCCGATTACTTCCACATTATTAAGCAAAGCTCAAGCCAACTTGAAAATCATGATTACGGAAAGCTCAAACCGGCTTGAAATTCGCCATGGATGCGTCATTGTTGGAGACGGACGGGCAATTTGACATGGAGATCCACGATGGGACTGTTTGACAATGCCGTTCCCGGCGGCAACGTCGCCAAGCCGCTGATGATCGCGCTCGGCGCACTTTTGGTGGGAAAAATGCTGAGCGGTGGAAGTTCCGCCCAGCCGGAGGCGGCGCAGAGCCCTGCCCCCGTCCCGCCCGATACAACCGCATCCGCCGATGGCGGACTGCTCGGCGGTCTGGGCGGACTGCTCGACAAACTGAAGGACGCCGGCCACGGCAACGTTGCCAATTCGTGGGTCGGCACCGGTCAGAACCAGCCGATCAACCCCAGCGATCTGGGCAGTGCCCTCGGCCCGCAGATCATTCAGGAGATCGCGCAAAGGACGGGTCTGAACCAACAGGACCTGCTCAAGCAACTGTCGGCGGCCTTGCCAGGGCTTGTCGACCAGCTGACGCCGAACGGGCAAGTGCCGCAGCAGAACCAACTCGCGTCCATATTCAGCAAATTCGCGAGCTGACGCCTGTCGCCCCACACCGCCTGCGGTTCGGGACAACGATAACACAGATTAAGATGCGCGTCCGTCTGGACGCGCAACGAATACTTTGAACTATCGGCAAAGCGCTTCGCTTGGGGCTGCCTGCTTCGGCATCGTGCGCGAGGTGCGCCGCGGCTTGGGGGAAATCTGGAGCGGGTAGCGGGAATCGAACCCGCATATTCAGCTTGGAAGGCTGCTGCTCTACCACTGAGCTATACCCGCGCCTTTCAGTCAAGCATCGGATCCGCTCCGACGCTCGCTCTGCGTTTCAGGGCTTCCGGGCCGGCAGTGGTGGAGAGGGTTGGATTTGAACCAACGTAGGCATAGCCAACGGATTTACAGTCCGTCCCCTTTAACCACTCGGGCACCTCTCCAGTCTGCCGCCGGAGCCATGCAACGAGGCATCGACGCGTCGCGGCTGCCAAAGCAGCCCTTCCGCGAAGCGCCTTATGGCGGCAGCGCCCAAAACTGTCAACCGCAACCGTCCGGCAAAAAGCGCTGAATCTCACGCCTCGCCCGACAAGCAGCTTATGCAGCTGTATCCATGGCCGGACGACACGGCTATAGAAGCCGGCCATGAGCAACGACAACAAATCCAAGACCCCTAAAGACACCCACTACGCCAAGCTGCGCCGCGCGCATCGCGACGAGAAGAGCGGCGGCGCGCCGGCGTTCAGGCCGCGCCAGCCGGTGCCGCCCGGCGAGAACCCGGCGGATGGGCTGGTGCGGCTCTACGGGCTGCACACGGTGCGGGCCGCACTCGACAATCCGCGCCGCAAAATCAGGAAGATGCTGGTGACGCGCAACGCTGCCGAGCGGCTGGCAATCGCCGACCTTGGCGCTTTGCCCTTCAAGGCGGAGTTGGTCGAACCCAGGGACATCGACAAGATCACCGGCTCGGATGCCGTGCACCAGGGCGTGCTGATCGAGGCCGAGCCGCTGAAACCGAAACGCCTCGATGCGCTCGGCGACACCAGGCTGGTGCTGGTGCTCGACCAGATCACCGATCCGCACAATGTCGGTGCGATCCTGCGCTCGGCGGTGGCTTTCGGCGCCGGTGCATTGATCACCACGGCGCGCCACAGCCCGCAGGAATCCGGCGTGCTGGCGAAGTCGGCCTCCGGTGCGCTGGAGCACATCGACCAGATCGAGGTGAAGAACCTCGCCGATGCGCTGGAGCAGCTGCGCGAGGCCGGATTCCAGACGATAGGGCTGGATTCGGACGGGCCGGCGGAACTTGAAACCAGCTTTGCCGGAGAAAAGATCGCGTTGGTACTTGGCGCCGAGGGCAAAGGCCTGCGCCAGAAAACGCGCGAAACGGTGACGACGCTCGCCCGCCTCGACATGCCGGGCGCCATCCGCTCGCTCAACGTGTCGAATGCCGCCGCGGTGGCGCTTTATGCGGCGGGGAAATTTCTTTCAGCGGATTGATCGAGCGATCGGTATGTACAAGGCGTTCTCAAACCAGGGAGAATGGCTCGCGCTTCTCGCGAGTACGATCGGCACATTGAGAACACTCACTCCGCCGGAGTTTTATGACGAGGCGAACGACCGCTACCACGCCGTGATGGATGACATGTTCGAGCTTGTCCACGGCCTTGAGAATCCAGCCGATTTTGGAAAATTTCTCGACGTCAACGCCGGCCGGGAGAGTTGGTTGCCGGAGAACGCCGAAGCCCTGACCTCCATGGACGTCACAGAGATCCATTATCGCGTCGCCAGCAACTTGACCGATGAAAGATGGGTTGACGGAGCTCTTAGCGAAGCGTTCGAGAACGGGACGCTTGTCCCAGCCCTCGAGCGGATAGCTGCCAATATCGGTGAGTTCAAATTGCCTGGCAGCAGCCAGCAAACTCTCTAACCAATCTCGAAGTTGGCCATCCGCTCCAGCGCCCGAACCAGCGCCGAATGATCTTCCTTAGCGCCGCCGTTGGCCGCGCACGAGTTGAACAATTGCTGCGTCGTTGAAGTGTTGGGCAGGGCGACGCCGAGCGCTTTCGCGCCTTCAAGGGCGAGATTCAGGTCCTTCTGGTGGAGTTCGATGCGGAAGCCGGGCGCGAAAGTGCGCTTGATCATGCGCTCGCCATGCACTTCCAGGATGCGCGAGTTTGCGAGCCCGCCCAGCAGCGCCTGCCTGACCTTGGCCGGGTTGGCGCCGGCTTTCGATGCAAAAACAAGCGCTTCGGCGACGGCCTCGATGGTCAGCGCAACGACGATCTGGTTGGCAACCTTGGTGATCTGGCCGACGCCGTTGGGTCCGACCAGAGTGATGTTCTTGCCTATCTTCTCGAAGATAGGCCTGGCGCGTTCGTAGGCATTTTTTTCGCCGCCGACCATGATGGTCAGCGATGCCGCTTTGGCCCCGACCTCGCCGCCCGACACCGGCGCATCGAGATAGTCGCAGCCGACATCGTTGATCTTTTTTGCGAATTCCTTGGTCTCGATCGGCGAGATCGAGCTCATGTCGATGACCAGCTTGCCTTTAGTGAGGCCTGACGCGACGCCATTCTCAGCGAACAGCACGTCGGCGACCTGCGGCGTATCCGGAACCATGGTGATGACGATGTCGGCGGCACGCGCGACGGCATCATGGCCGGTGACGGGCTTCAGGCCCTTGGCGACGAGGTCGGACGGCGGTTTCGAGCGGTGGTCGCTAGCGACGACCTGATAACCGGCGTCTAGCAGATGCCCCGCCATCGGCGCGCCCATGATGCCGAGACCGATGAAGCCGATGGTGTCCATGTCTTTCTCCGTCTCTTGTTAAGGGGGCGCGCATGTTAAGGGGGCGCGCAGGAACGCGACGTGCGACACGTTGCGTCTATGCTGCCGCACTCCCCTGCCCGGCCAGGTCCCTGAACCACCCAAGCCCGGCTTCCGTTCCGCCCTTCGGCTTGTACTCCGCCCCGACCCAGCCGGAATAGCCGATGCGGTCGATGTGGTTGTACAGGAAGGGAAAATTGATCTCGCCCGTCCCCGGCTCATGACGGCCGGGATTATCCGCAAGCTGGATATGCGCGATGCGGTGGAGGTTTGCCTCGATGGTACGGGCGAGATCCCCCTCCATGATCTGCATGTGATAGATATCGTATTGCAGGAACAGGTTCTTCGAGCCGACGCGGTCGATCAGCGCCAGGGCCTGGTCCGAGTAATTCAGGAAGAAGCCCGGAATGTCGCGGGTGTTGATCGGCTCGATCAGCAGCCTGATGCCGGCCTGCTCCAGCTTTTCCGCCGCGAAAGCCAGATTTTCGGCGAAGACGTCTTCCAGCACGGAGCGATCGACGCCTTGCGGCGTGATGCCGGCGAGGCAATTGACCTGCTCGCAGCCCAATGCGTGCGCATAGGTGACGACCTTGGCAATGCCTTGCCGGAACTCCGGGATGCGGTCGGGCAGGATCGCGATGCCGCGCTCGCCCTTGGCCCAGTCGCCGGCAGGCAGGTTGAACAGGACCTGCGTCAGCCCGTTCTTCTTCAACCTGGCTGCGACGACATCCGGCGCATGGTCATAGGGGCCGATATACTCGACGCCCTTGAAGCCGGCGCGGGCGGCGGCATCGAAGCGGTCGAGGAAGTCATGCTCGCCAAAGAGCATCGAAAGATTGGCTGAGAACCGTGGCATGGCAGTAGTTCCTCATATGCGGCTTAATCGAGCATGACGATCGCCGTGGGGGCATCTTCATGGCGTTCGGCAAGCTCCTCGAATTCGGTGATCTTGTCGATTTCGGTACCCATCGAAACGTTGGTGACGCGCTCGAGGATGAATTCGAGCACCACCGGAACCTGGTGCTCGTTCATCAGGCGCTTTGCTTCTTCGAAGGCACCGGCGAATTCCTCCGGCCGGCGCACCCGGACCGCCTTGCAGCCCATCGCCTCGGCAACGGCGACGTGGTCGACGCCGTAGCCGGCCTCAGGCTCGTCTTTCCGGTTGACGTTCTCGAAGGCCAGGCTGACTTCGAAATCCATCGAAAAGCCGCGCTGCGCCTGGCGGATCAGCCCGAGATAGGCGTTGTTCACGACGACATGGATGTAGGGCAATTTGTGCTGTGCGCCGGCCGCCAGTTCCTCGATCATGAACTGGAAATCATAATCGCCGGACAATGCCACAATTGTGCGGTCCGGATCGGCGGCGCGAACACCGAGGGCTGCCGGCAATGTCCAGCCGAGCGGGCCGGCCTGGCCGCAATTGATCCAGTTGCGTGGCTTGTAGACGTGCAGGAATTGCGCCCCGGCGATCTGGGACAGGCCGATCGTGGTGACATAGGTGGTGTCGCGGCCGAACGCCTTGTTCATCTCCTCGTAGACGCGCTGCGGCTTCAGCGGCACCTGGTCGAAATGCGTCTTGCGCTTCATTGTCTTCTTGCGCTGCCGGCATTCGCCGACCCAGCCCGACCAGTCGCGCAATTTTCCGGCCGTCCTCCACTCGGTGGCGACGTCGAGCAGCATCTTAAGCGCCGCACCAGCATCTGAGACGACGCCAAGGTCCGGTGCGAAGACCCGGCCGATCTGCGTCGGCTCGATATCGACGTGAATGAATTTCTTGCCCTTGGTGTAGACGTCGACCGAACCGGTGTGGCGGTTGGCCCAGCGGTTGCCGATGCCGAAGACAAAGTCGGCTTCGAGCATCGTCGCGTTGCCATAGCGGTGCGAGGTCTGCAGCCCGCACATGCCGGCCATCAGGCGGTGGTCGTCGGGGATCGCGCCCCAGCCCATCAGCGTCGGAATGACAGGCACGCCGGCGACCTCGGCGAACTCGATCAGCAGATCGGACGCGTCGGCGTTGATGATGCCGCCGCCGGCGACGATGACAGGCTTTTCCGCCGCGTTCAGCATCTTCAACGCCTTCTCGGCCTGGGCGCGCGACATTGCCGGCTTGAACGGCACCAGCGGCTCGTAGGCATCGATGTCGAACTCGATCTCGGTCAGTTGCACATCGACAGGCAAATCGATCAGCACCGGCCCCGGCCGCGACGAGCGCATCAGATGGAACGCTTTCTGCAGCGCCATCGGCACCAGATAGGGTTCCATGACGGTGACCGCCCATTTGGCGACGGGTGCGGCGATCGCCGCAATGTCGACGGCCTGAAAATCCTCCTTGTTGAGACGCGCGCGCGGCGCCTGCCCGGTGATGCAGAGGATGGGAATTGAATCGGCAGCGGCCGAATAGAGGCCGGTGATCATGTCGGTGCCGGCCGGACCCGAAGTGCCGACGCACAGACCGATATTGCCCGATCTGGCGCGGGTAAACCCTTCGGCCATATGCGAAGCCGCCTCGACGTGCCGCGCAAGGATGTGGCGGATACTGCCCCTCGCCTTCAGCGCCGAGTAGAGCGGGTTGATCGCAGCACCCGGCACGCCGAAGGCACAGGAGATGCCTTCCTTTTCGAGAACGAGAACCGCTGCGTCGACTGCGCGCATCCTGGCCATGTCAGCCTCCACGGAATTGTTGATAGCCGATGATGCCAGCGCCCCAATGATTTTTCAATTTTTTCAGAATATTTTTCCATTTCTAGAAAACAACTCTTGTTGGTTGCATTGATTGGCCTTTTTGTTTTCCACGAATTCGCTTCGCAAATCGGTGAAAAACTTTTTCATTGCCTTGCTGGGCGAACAGAGCGAAGAATGGCCCGATGGAAACCACCGAAAAACGCCAGCGCGGCCGGCCGCGCGCCGTCAACGGACCGTCCGAGGCCGCTTCGGTGCAGTCGCTGGACCGGGCACTGCGCATCCTGGCAATCGTTGCCGATGGCAGCGGCCTGTCGCTGAGCGAGATCGCCGCCAGTTCCGGTCTGCCGGCATCCACCGCCTACCGCATGCTGACGACGCTGGAGAACCACGGCATGGTCGAGTTCGACGGTACCGACCAGCTGTGGTCGATCGGCGTCGAGACCTATCGCATGGGCGCGGCGTTCCTGCGCCGCCGCAAGCTGGTCGACCGCGCCCGTATCGTCATGCAGGAATTGATGGAGAAGACCGGCGAGACCGCCAATCTCGGCGTCGCCGAGGACGATTGCGTCGTCTTTGTCAGCCAGGTCGAGACGCATCAGGCGATCCGCGCCTTTTTCCGGCCGGGCACGCGCAGCTCCTTCCATGCCTCGGGCATCGGCAAGGCAGTGCTGGCGCATCTCGAGCCGGAACGCGTCGCCACCATCCTGCGCCGGGCCGGGCTGGAGCGCTTCACCGAAAACACGCTGTCCGATATCCCGGCGCTCGCCCGCGACCTGGTGACGATCAAGCTGCGCGGCTGGTCGGTAGACGACGAGGAGCGGCATCCGGGCATGCGCTGCGTTGCCGCCGCCATCTTCAATGAGTTCGGCGAGCCGATCGGCGGCGTTTCGGTTTCCGGGCCGACGGTGCGGGTAACGCCGGAACGGCTGGCCGAGATCGGCCCGCTTGTGCACGATGCGGCGGCGAAGGTGACAAGGATGATCGGCGGGCTGCCGACCCCTCCCGGTCTTCGCAGCGAACCGAGCGCATGGCTGCGCTGACCAGCGTCGAATGGTGCGACATCTGCCAGGATGGCCAAAGCTAGGCCCCGGGCACCGCGCTCTTGGTCGATAGGTCGTAGAAATCAAGCAGCATCGCCAGCCCAACTCCGCAGGCGGTGAAGATTAGGCCGGCAATGAAGATACGATTGGCGCGTTCATAAACGCGCCGTTGTAGAGACGTTAAGTCGAGCAGCAACCGCAGCGCTCGTATCTGCAGGGCAATGCCGATCAAAATCGGCGCGACGGCGGCCAGGTGATAGATTTCCCATGGTATCGGGTTGGCGGCCCAATGCGTGATGAAGCCCAGCGAGAACGCCAGCAGGATGCCGACGGTGGTGATCGTGCCGTTGCGGAAAATTGTCTCGATCGGCTCTTCGTTCGGATCTTGCTCGCCCAAGCGCCCTCTCCCTGTTTCGCTATCGGTGCAGACTAGGCTGTTGGGAAATCGCTGTATACTGCCGGGTTCCTGGTGAAATCAGAGACAAATGATAGCTAAATTGCTTGGAGACTGAAGCTGGCGCTGCCCCTCATTGGCCTACCGGGCATTTCTCCCCGCATAGTGACGGGGAGAAAGAAGCTGACCGCGACCTTGGCGCCCTCTTGCAGCGCTGGAGACTGGCGAAATCATCGCCGAGAGCGTCCCTTCTCCCTGTCACTATACGGGGAGAAGATGCCGGCAGGCAGATGAGGGGCAGCGCCGACACTGATAGTCAGTCGATTTCGACAGGAAGCCTATCGCCGAACAACAGAAAAAGGGCCAGTGGGGCGCCCTTCCGGTTGCATGAAACGGTCACGTCCTCCCAAGCTGGCATCGTGGCCCTCAAAGCCAGCAGCGATGGCGATAGCCGTCGTAGCCGACATAGGTGTCCGAGTACGGGTCGTAGCTCTGGTAGCGATTGAGGCAGCGCCGGACGTGCCACGAGCCGCCGTCTTCCTCGATATAGACGGTGCGCGGCTGGGCCAGCGCGCTGCCGAGCAGGAAGCCGCCGACACCTGCGGCAATGCCGATGCCGAGGTGCTTGTGCTTGTGATGGGCGGCCGACGGCTGAACGGTGCCGACCAGCATGGCGGCGGCGACAGTGGTGGCGACGAGGCCGGAAATGATGGTGCGCTTGAACATGACGATCTCCTTGTTGTGGGAGGCGATCCAACCGCCTCTTGACCATCAGTCGTCGCGACAAGGAAAAAGGTTCGAAGGTCCTTTTGGATTTTTTCTCGGCGGGCGAAATCGCGCGGTCTGATGCGCGACCACGAATGGTCGCGCCGTCGACAGTTCACCGGAACAACCGGCAGGCCTCACCCCATCCCGGTGATGTGGCGAAGCCAGAAGGCGAGCGCGATGAAGCCTATGATGGTGGTGACGCCGGTCCAGTCGATATTGGCGCGCTTCAGATCCTTGACGAGCTTCACCAGGAGAACCCAGGCCACGACGACGAGCGGGAGAATGATGACAAACCTGATCATGCGACAGCCTCGCTGATGCGATTGCACCTTCCATCAATATAGGAAGCGAATTGGCCGTTTTCAGGACGCCCCGGCGGCAGAACCGGCGCGTTCGCCGGGAACCGAAAAACGGAGTTTTGTCTTTACTGGCGCATCAAATATGGTAACCGAAGCGCCGTGCCCTTGTAGCTCAGCTGGTAGAGCAGCGGTTTTGTAAACCGAAGGTCGGCGGTTCGATCCCGTCCGGGGGCACCAGTACGGGCTTCTTGAGACCTCCGGGGCGCTTGATATCTGCTCATCCCCGATATCCACAGGCCGGGGCCGTCAGGATCGGTAGCACATCAGCTTCAACGCATATATTCCCTGGCGGAAACCATAGTTCCCTAGCGGAAAACCTAGGAGTCTTCGTTGGAGCAGAAACGCACGACCGCCCCCTTCATCAACGGCATATTTGGCGGATTTATCGTCTTCGCCTTCGCGTTCGGTTTCCGTTTCCTGCTAAGTCCCGATCCCGATCCAACATCAAGAGCAACGACAAGCCTTTCAGTACTGGCCTTTGCCATTTGTTTCGGCGCAGCCTTCCTCCGCGAGCACCGGCGCCAGATTGCCGCCGCCAGAGAATATATAAGCCGCCCAAGATCGTATTAGGGGCGTACGTGTCGGGACCGTCCTCGTCGGGTCACCAGAAACTTCCGTGAAATTGCTGGCAAAATCTGTCGCCAGACAACGAGTTAGCATCTCATATCTAGAGACGCTGAGCCCGGGCGTGACTTCGCCGTTGCAGAGCCGTCATTTCGGCCCTCTCTCCCGGCCTCGGCCATCTCGTACCATTCGATTAAATTGCTCCTATGTATATTAGCACTCGCTCAATTAAGCGCGCCGACAATGTCGGTGCGGCGGGCCAAAAACCAAAGGGTGTTGTCATGCGAAGTGATTTCGCCGCGGCGCGCGAGCTTTTGGAGTGCGCACAAAACCGCCTCTGCGGCGCGGATGAAACGAGCCGACGCGTCAACGAGGCCCTCGACGCGCTGATTGAAGAAATAGCCATCGCGGAATTCCGCAAGGCGCCACTGACGGTCGTGCCGTTTCCGCGAGCGCGGCCGCCTAAGCATGTTCGGTAGAGCGCTGATCGCCCGCGTTGACGAAGAGCCGGAAACTGGTGTTTCCGCAATCGCCCGTTGGAGCGTCGTTGAACGACCAAGCCGTTGACGATAGAGTTGCCGGGCAGTGGTGCTCTGAAACTCCGGAACCGATCCATGTCACGCTGTGGAGATGTCTACGAGAACAAGGTGACCGGCGAATATGCGGTCATCCTGCGTGGCACCGAAGACCGCGGCCAGGGACCTGGCATCGCTCATCTGACCGCCCGGCCGGGAGCCGCAGTGGTGGGCGAGCACTTCCACCCGAACCTGACGGAACGGTTTACCGTCCTCCGTGGCCGTCTCGACGCTTGCATCGCCGGGAAGACTTTGTCCCTGGAGCCTGGCCAATCCGCCACGGTCGAAGCAGGCGTCGCACATGATTGGTGGAACAGCAGCAAAACCGAAGAAGCGCATGTCCTGGTCGAAGTCGACCGGGCGCCAGGTGCGGACAATGTCGACCCGAACCGTTTCGAGCTGCTGATCGGCATGCTCTTCGGCTTGGCCAATGCCGGCAAGGTAGACAGAAAAGGTAGACCTTCGCCGCTTCAGGCAGCAGTCATCGCCAGGGAATTTGCCGACGTGATCGTCTTCACGCACCCGCCACCTGCGATTCAGCGAGTGGCGCTGGGGATCCTGGCGCCACTCGGCCATCTGCTTGGCTATCACGCGATCGACCCCGTCTACTGCAAGCCGCACGGGCATGTCATGCCGGCTCCTGAAATCCTCGCTCGAGCAGGCCTAACGGCTGGGTGATCCGGGTCCATACTAGGCGTTCGGCATTTTTTGTCGGCAGGATGCTGCCATGTCGCGAACTCTGATCGTGGTTGGTCTCAGCATAGTTGCCATAGGCCTGCTGTGGCCTTGGTTGGCTCGGACCGGCCTTGGCAGGCTGCCCGGCGATATCGTGATCGAGCGTGAGAACTTCAGGCTTTATGTCCCTATCACCACGGGGATACTGGTCAGCATCGTGCTCTCGGCCATTCTATGGCTGATCAACCGGTAGGCGATGCTCCGGCTGCGGCGATTTGTGTTGCAGGCCCAACTCGCCCTTGATCTTCTTACACTCCGATCGCCGCCACCAATATCCTGTTTTGCCGGCGTATTGCAGCGCGCAGCTCGGCAATCCTCGCCTCCTCGCGCTTCACGAATTCGATGAACATCATGTTCATGTTGTTGAAGATGAGTTCGCCGAGCGCCGGCCCGTCGATGTCGCGGCGCATCAGGCCGAGCGCCTGGTACGCATCCGGTGAAGACCGCAGACGTGCGCATCCGGCAGCCAGGAGAACCTGAGCACCGGAGTGCTGGGGTCAAGCTTTCTTTGGGGAGACGCGATGATA
>NZ_JAMYSQ010000046.1:0-22475 GCF_040321995.1 Mesorhizobium sp. M0207 | reverse complement strand
CCCCCGCCGCCCCGGCCCAGCGCACCGCACTATTTTTTGGGGGGGCCCATTAATTATAATACACCCCCTTCCTACGCTGTTGCCCGCAAACAGTACGTGGGCGGGGGTTCAAAGCCGCGGGACCGCTGGTGGATCACTCGAAGTCCTTGACGTTCTGCAGCGTCACCAGTCCGGCGCCGGTATCCACATTGGCCTCGACGGGTTCCCCGCGGATGGCCTTGACGACGGTGTCGATGCCAAGCTCACCCATTTTCGCTGGAAATTGAGCTACGCTGGCGTCCTCCGCTCCCGACTTGATCGCTTCGATCTCACCGCAGCACGCGTCGAAGCCGACCACTATGAGGTTGTCGTTGGCAATGCCGGAATTGCTGATCGACTTGACGGCGCCAGGGATCGGCGGACCGCAGGCCGAGTAGATCGCCTTGAGATCGGGATTGGCGGTGAGGATGTCTTCGGTCACTGATGTGCCAAGTTCCAGCGTGCAGTTGGTTGCGCCCTTGCCGACGACATCGACCTTGACGTCGCCCAATCCCTCCATCATGCCCGTGACCCGGTCATCCAGAGCCGGCACCCCGGGAACGCCTTGCAGGATACCGATCTTGTCACCGCTCTTGAGCACCGTTTTAAGATACTCTCCGGCGATCTTGCCGCCGTTGAGGTTGTTGGTCGAGACCAATGCCGTCTGGCCTTTCCAGTTGGGAATGCTGTTGTCGACGAGAACCACCTTGATGCCGGCGGCCACCGCCTTGTCGAGCGCCGGCGCGACCGTCGGGTCGACCGGAGTGATTGCCAGCCCGTTGACGCCCTGCGTGATCATGGATTCGATCAGAGCGATCTGGCCTTCGATGTCGGTAGCTGCCTGGCCCTGGCCGGTGACCAGTTCGATCTCCGGATGAGCGGCCGCGTATTTCTTGGCGGCGTCCTCCATGGTCGAGTAGAACGGCACCGGGAATTTCGTAATCAGGCCAACCTTGATCTTGTCTGCGGCCGAAGCCGGCACGGAAAACGCAACAGCGATCACCAGCCCTGCGAACAGTTTTCGGTTCATTGGCATTGTATTCCTCCCTTGGATTGAGACGCCTCCCGGCGGGAGACGCTTCAGGCATTTGCGGACCTGAAAGGTCCCCAAATTTCGAACGGGTCAGGCTCCAACGATCATGGAAACCAGTTCCTGTTTGTTGCCTTTGGTCGGCACCAGTTCGCCGACCCTGCGGCCCTGGCGAAGCACCACCGCGCGATCGGCGAGCTCGACGACGTGTTCCATGTTGTGAGTGATCAGGATGACGGCATTGCCCTGGTCGCGCAGCGCAGCGACCAGATTGAGCACCTGGCGTGATTCACGCAGGCCGAGTGCGGCGGTCGGCTCATCCAGAATGACAACCTTGCGGGCGAACACGGTCGAGCGGGCCACGGCGATCGCTTGCCTTTGTCCACCCGACATCATGGCGACGACGGCATCCAGCCGCGGCAACGCAACCTTGAGTTTTGCCAGCAGAGCACGGGTCTCGGCGTCCATCCGGCGCTGCTGCAGAAACCGCAGGCCGCGCGGAAGCCATTGCGGGCCAGCCAGTTCGCGACCGGCAAAGAAGTTCTGTCCCGGTGTCAGATTGTCGAACAGCGCCAGATCCTGATAGACGGTCTCGATGCCGGCGAAGCGCGCATCCGCAGGGGAGCGTATCTGCGTTGGCGCACCGTCCAAAAGGATCGCGCCGGCATCGAGTTGGTGCACCCCGCTGATGCATTTGGTCAGCGTCGATTTACCCGCGCCATTGTCGCCGAGCAGGCCGACGATCTCGCCGCGCCGCACCTCGATGCTGACATCGTCGAGGGCCAGAACCGAACCGAAACGCTTGGTAGCACCGCGTACCGCCAGCACGGGATTGTCCGCCGTGACCGCGTGATCGACTTTGGCCGCAACGGCGCTCATGACTGTCTCCCAGCTTGCAGCACACGCACACGCCCTTCGAGGTAATTGCGCAGCACGTCGGACTCGACCGCGATCACGATGACCACGCCGATGACGATGAGCTGGAAAAAGACATTGACGTTGAGCAGGTTGAGCGCGTTGCGGATAACGCCGATCATGATGGCGCCGATCAAGGCATGGCCGAGGTGGCCGCGGCCGCCAAGAAAGCTGGCGCCGCCAATGATCACCGCCGCGATCGTGTCCAGTTCCAGCAGATTGCCGAACAGCGGCGAACCGGCGTCGGTGCGGCCGGCAAGGATGACGGCACCGATGCCGGCGCACAGCCCTGAGATGACATAGACCGAAACCAGCACCCAGGACACGGGAATGCCCATGCGCAGCGCGGCGTCGGGCCGGCCGCCGACGGCATAAATCCAGCGCCCCCAGACCATGGTTTTAGCCATGACGGAAAGAACCGCGGCAACGCCCGCAACGACGAAAACCGATCCAGGCAGGCCCCAAACCGCCTCGCGGCCAAGCGCATCGATCGAATCCGGCATGCCAGGAATGGCGCGGCCATCGGCCAGTTGCAGGGCCAGCCCCTTGGCGATGCTCAATGTCGCCAGCGTGATGATGAAAGGATGCGGCAGCCGGCCGAAGACGTAGAAGAGCCCGTTGATGGCGCCGACCGCGGCACCGCAGCCAACCATCACGGCGATCACGATGATGGCGGGAGCACCGGCATGAAAGCTCAGCGCGCCGAAGACGGAGGCCAGTGCAAGGTTCGAGCCGACGGAGAGATCGATGCCGCGTGTCAGGATGACCAGATGCTGGCCCATCGCAACAACCGAGATGACGGCCGTCTGGGCAAGGATGTTGCTGAGATTGCGTCCCGTCAGGAAATAGGGCGACAGAAAGCTGAGAACGGCGATCAGCAGCACCAGGATGACCACCGGACCAGCGCTCAGCAGCATCAGGCCGAGCGCAAGGCCGGGAACGGCTTCTGACTTCCTCGATGCTGGCAACGCGGCCTCGCCGACAGTCGTGCCGGTGTTTCCCGTTTCAGGCAAATTTCCCCTCCCCGCCGCGGCTTGTACGAGCCGTGTCGTCAAAAATTCAATTCGTGTTCAGGTCCTCTTCTTATCGATAAAAAACAACCGGCCGGGCCGGGTCAAGTTGTTTTTTATGGATAAAGTTCATGATAAAAGGACAAGCTATAGTTCCCAAGGAAAATCCGATGAGAACCGACACCGTCTACAAGAAGGCCTTCAATCGAGCTGCGAATATGCTGCGCGACGGGCAACTGGCCGGTGAACTTCCTTCCGAAAATGAGCTTAGACGGCGAATGTGCGTCAGCCGCACAACCGTCAGAAAGGTTTTGCGGGAACTGGTTCACCGCGAACTTATCACCGAACGCCACGGCCTCAGGTCGACGGGCCGCCCGGTCAGCGACAACGATTACTATCCGGACGCCGAAACCACACCTCGCGCCAAGCATGTCGAACAGCAGTTCATGGAGTGGATGCTGCGGGGCGACACCAGGCCTGGAACCAGCATCAATGAGCTCGAGCTTGCGCGCCAATTCGGCGTTGCGACCAACGGAATTCGCGAATTCCTGATCCGCTTCAGCCGGTTTGGACTGATCGAGAAACGGCCAAATACAGGCTGGCTTTTCAAGGGCTTCACCGAAGGCTTTGCACTTGAGCTCTTCGAGATCCGAGTAATGTTCGAACTGCGTTCGGCGCAACTATTTTCACTACAGCCGCACAGTTCTCCCCTATGGTCGAAACTCGCTGCGCTCAAGATGGCGCATGCCGACCTGCTGGAGCGAATTGAGGGCCGTTTTCATGACTTCTCCGGCCTGGACAACCGGTTTCACCGGCTCATAAACGAGGCATCACCGAACCGCTTCATCGATGATTTCTACGACATCATCACGTTCATTTTTCACTACCACTATCAGTGGAACAAGCAGGACGAAAAGCAGCGCAACCAGGCGGCAATCCTCGAGCATCTCGCCTATATCGATGCGCTCGAAAGCCGCGAATCTGACCGGATTGAGCGGGCCTGCCGAGCGCACCTGGCGTCGGCAAGAGCAACGTTGACGCGTTCGCTTATCGGACTTGTTGAATGATGTAGTCGACCCGCCCTTCAAGGGAACCGACGCATCCTCTGGAACGCGTCGGAAGCAAACGCTTACGCGTGACGGATTTCCGTTCCCAGCACCTTCAAACATTCGCGGATGAACGCTGCAAGGGCCGTCCAGCCCTTTGCCGAAACCATCGTGCCATCCACATATGCCTCCGTTGGAGACAGGTCGATATAGGTGCCGCCCGCAAGCGTCACTTCGGGCTCGCAAGCCGCCAGTGCGCCGACCTTCTTGCCACGCACGACGCCGTCCACCGCAATCAGGATCTGCACGCCGTGGCAGATCGTGAAGATCGGCTTCTTGGTTTCGTGGAAGTGGCGCACCATCGCCTGTACGCGCTTGTCCGTGCGGATGTATTCGGGGCCACGGCCGCCGGCGCAGTACACGGCGTGGTATTGCTCCAACTGCTTCTCCGCGTCGGAAAAGGTTTTGTTGATCAGCGCATAGTGGCCGAGCTTTTCGGTGTAGGTCTGATCGCCCTCAAAATCATGCAGCGATGTTTTGATCAGGTCTCCGGCGCTTTTGTCTGGGCACACGACGTGGACGCTGTGGCCCACCGCTTCCATCGCCTGCTGGTAGACGAAGATTTCGTATTCCTCGGTGAATTCACCGGTCAGCATCAGGATCTTTTTGCCTGGCATGGTACTTCCTTTCCTGTGACAACGGCCGGGCGAGACCTGTACTCGCCTGGTAGGTTTGAGTTTCTAGAAGGGTGAATCGGGGAAGTAGTCTTCGTTGGCACTGGCCTGCGTGATGACCGTCAACGGCGGGTGCGGGGACATCGGGACAGTCTCAGTCGAACGCCAGCAACAAACGGTCGCGGGAATGCTCGATATGGCGACGCATCGCCTGCTCGGCAGCGGCAGGATCGGCCGCAGCGAAAGCGGCCAGGATGGCCTCATGCTCATCAAGCGCCTCCTCGGTGACGCGCGAATGGAACATCAGGCGAAATATGTGGAAGTGGGTATGCTGGTGCGCCAGTGTCTCGCGCACGAGTTCGTTGTTGGCGAATTCCATGACCTTGTCATGGAAAATGGCATCCTGGCGGGCGAAGTTGGAATACCGCAGGCGCTCGTCCTTGCCCTCACGGCGCGCCATGACGCCGGCCGACGTCTGAAGCTGCGCGAGCTTTACCTCGTCCATGAGCGCGGCTGCCTTGGCTGCGCCATGAGGTTCGAGCAGCAGGCGAAGCTCATAAAGTTCGTCAAACCGCCGTTTCGTGATCTGCGGCGCAGCGCGGTAACCGATCAGATGCGTCTTCAGCACCAGGCCTTCGCCTTCGAGCCGGCCGAGCGCCTCGCGGATCGGCGTGTGGGATACGTTGAACTCCTTGACCAGACTGTCGACGGTGATGCGCGAGCCCGGCGCAATCTTCAGCGACATGAGTTGCGCAAAAATCGCTTCGTAGACGTCCTCAACCAGGCTGCTGGAGCGCTGGATACGCCCGCCGCCGAGGTTCGTATCGTCCGCATTGAGTAAGTTCATGGCCTGCATGTTTTGCCTCTTGACACATTGAGTTGCTAACACGATGCTCTGGCTAATGCAATCCTATATCCTATACGATTTTATAGAGGATATCATTTGCGGCGGTTACGAGACAAAGCAATGGCGCTAGCGGTAGCCCTGCGGGAGCAGCGTGCCGCCCCACATCATCACAGGATGCAGGTCATGAGCCTTTTCGCTGCGATAAGGCTGCCACGCGAAATCCTCTTCGGGAGGGGCCAACGCCACGTCATTCCGGTTGTCGCGGCCAGGCTCGGGCGTCGCGCGCTCGTCTGCACCGATGAACGTTTTGCCGCAACGGGCCAGTTCGCTGAGATTATCGCGGCACTGCGAGCCGCCTCGCTAGACGTACTGGTGCATGACCGTGTGCTGCCCGACGTCCCCCGGGACACCGTTGCCGTCTGCGTCGAGGAAGCACGGAAGTTCGCGCCCGACATGGTGATCGGCATTGGCGGCGGCAGCTGTCTCGACCTGGCCAAATGCGCCGCGCTGCTCATCAGTCACGGCGGTCAGCTCCAGGATTACTACGGCGAGTTCAAGGTGCCCGGCCCGATGCTGCCGCTGATTGCGGTGCCGACGACAGCCGGCACGGGCTCTGAAGTGACCCCGGTCGCCGTGATCTCGGATCCGGATCGCACACTTAAGGTCGGCATCTCAAGCCCGTATCTGATCGCGGCCGCGGCCATCTGCGACCCTGAGTTGACGATGACATGCCCGCCGGGATTGACGGCAATCGCAGGCGCCGATGCGCTGACGCATGCAATCGAGGCCTTCACCGCCGCCAGGCGTGGGACCGATCCCGGCCTTCCGCAGAACCATGTCTTTATCGGCAAAACCGCCTTGACCGATCACTTCGCCCTGCTGGCGATCAAGCTGCTTGGCCGAAGCCTTGAAACGGCATGCCGCCGGCCCTCTGACGAGGACGCCCGGGCCGACGTCATGATGGGTGCACTTGCAGCCGGCTGCGCGTTCGGAACGGCCGGCACAGCGGCAGCGCATGCCGTGCAATATCCGGTTGGCGCGATAACCCACACCGCTCACGGATTGGGTGTCGCCACCATGTTGCCGTACGTCATGAAGTACAACAAAACAGCCGCAGCGACCGAGATGGCCGAGATCGCCAACGCGCTCTGCCTCGATGGTAAAGGCCGGACGCCCGACGAGTTGGCCGACGCGACCATTGCCGAAGTCAGCCGGCTGTTTGGGGCAATCGGGATCACCTCCTCGTTAGCCGAGCTGGGGCTGCCCGCCGATAAGCTCGATTGGACGGCGGAACAAGCGATCGGTATCGAGCGCCTCATCAAGAACAACCCGCGTCCATTTGATTTGCGGACCATGCGACACCTGGTCCAGGCGGCCTTTGATGGCGACCTCGCCAGCATCATGTAACAATCGGGAATATCGAGATGAACACGTTTTCACAGGTTCTGGCTGACGATCAGGGCATCAGCGACTTCCACACAATCTCGCACGGGCTGTATATTGGCGGCCAATGGCGGCAGTCCGCGGATGGCAGGGTGATTCCGGTCGTCGATCCTTCGACCGAGGCTGTCATCGCCGCTGTGCCGGATGCGACCGTGGACGACGCCGCCACTGCCGTTGAAGCCGCTGCCAAGGCAGCCGATGACTGGCGAACAACGCCGCCGCGAAAGCGTTCCGAGATCCTCCGACGCTGCTTCGAACTGATGACGGACCGATCGGAGGCACTGGCTACTCTCATCGCATTGGAAAACGGCAAGGCCCTGCGGGATGCCCGCGGCGAGATCGCTTATGCCGCGGAATTTTTCCGTTGGAATGCCGAGGAGGCCGTTCGCATTACCGGTGAATTCGGTACTGCGCCTTCCGGCACCAATCGGATTGTGGTCGACTACGAACCCGTCGGCATCTGCATCCTGATCACGCCCTGGAATTTTCCTGCCGCGATGGCGACGCGCAAGATCGCGCCCGCACTTGCCGCTGGATGCACGGTGATCCTGAAGCCGGCCAGTGAGACACCCCTCACCGCCTATGCGCTCGCCGCGCTCTACCAGGACGCGGGCATTCCACCAGGGGTGGTCAACGTCCTGACAACCTCCAGTCCCGGGCCTTTGACAGCCGCCATGCTGGCCGATCCGCGGGTGCGCAAACTCTCCTTCACCGGTTCGACGGGTGTGGGTCGCGCTCTGCTGGCAGAGGCTGCCAGGCATGTGGTTTCGTGTTCGATGGAACTCGGCGGCAACGCACCGTTCATTGTGTTCGACGACGCCGATCTCGAAGCGGCGCTCGATGGTGCAATGGTGGCCAAGATGCGCAACGCCGGCGAGGCCTGCACGGCCGCAAACCGCCTCTATGTGCAATCCGGCGTCTACGAAGCCTTCTGCGATGGCCTCGAGAAGCGGATGTCGTCGCTCAAGGTCGGCCCTGGCACTGATCCGGACACGGAATGCGGGCCAATGATCACGAAAAAGGCGGTCGAGAAGATAGACCGCCTTGTCGTCGACGCGGTCACACGCGGCGCGCGGGTCATGTGCGGCGGCTCAGTCCTGTCCGGGCGCGGTTTCTTCTACCCTCCGACGGTGCTTCGCGACGTGCCGGGCGACGCAAAGATGGCGCATGAGGAGATATTCGGGCCGGTGGCGCCAATCTCGAGCTTCGAAACGGAGGCCGAGGTCATCGCACGCGCCAATGACACCGAATATGGGCTTGCTGCCTACATTTACACGCGCGATCTGGCGCGCGGCATGCGGGTGGCTTCCCGCATCGAGGCCGGGATGATTGCTCTCAACCGCGGGCTGATGTCTGATCCGGCAGCTCCCTTCGGCGGCGTCAAGCAAAGTGGGCTCGGCCGCGAGGGAGGGCAGCATCACGGCATTGCCGAGTTCATGGAGGCGAAATACCTCGCCGTCAGCATGTGAGCTGAAGAAGAATGCAAGGCGATCCCTTTCGCATCCGAGACCACGTTGCTGATTTTGACCAAATCGTGCAGGACATTGTTGACCGCAGCGAGGTCGCCCGCGCCGCCATTCCGATGACCGCTGACGTGGCCTACGGACCGGATCCGACCGAGACCATGGACCTGTTCTTTCCTGCGGGCAAAAGAACGGCGCTACCGGTGCACATCTTTGTCCATGGCGGCTACTGGAGAATGTTCTCCAAGCGCGACTACTCATACATCGCGACGACGATTACCCAGGCCGGGGCCATCGCCGTCATCCTCGATTATGCTCTGATGCCCAAGGTCCGAATGGCGAGGATCGTCGACCAGGTGCGCCGCGCCAAGCAGTGGGTCCTGGCCAACATCGCCGATCATGGCGGAAGCCCGGCGGCCCTGACTGTCAGTGGTCATTCGGCAGGAGCCCATCTTGCAACGTTTCTGTTCGAGGGCGAGCATACCCCCTCGAATGTGAAGGCAGCCCTTCTCCTGAGCGGACTCTATGATTTGAAGCCGCTCCAGGATTCCTTTCTCGCCAACGAGATTGGAATAACCGACGAGGAAGTCGCCATGTTCACACCTCTCGCCTGTCGGCATGATGCTCAAACCAAGGCGGCGGTTCTGGTCGGAGCCAACGAGACGCCACCCTTCCATCAGCAAGCCGATCGATTCAAAGCAAGCTTGCTGCGGCAGGGATCGTTGGTAACGTCGCATGTGCTCCCGAACCGCAACCACATGGACAGTGTCAGAGATCTTGGCGTGCCGGGGACCGAGGCTGGCGATTGCCTGGCAAAACTGATCGCCAAGGCCTGCTGACTAACTCGGGTTCTCCAGGCGATTTGTTTTGCGCCACTCCTCGTACTCTCCGCGGGCATCGTCATGCAGCGGATAGTAGCGTTGCAACGGCCCGCCCTCCATGAGCTTCGCTCGCGAAAACTCCTCCCAATCATGATGCTTCTGTGATTCTTCGATCACCTTCGGGGCCATCACGACGGGAAGCACCACCACCCCGTCGTCGTCGGCGACGATGATGTCGCCCGGGATCACCGTGACACCGCCGCAGGCAATCGGAACGTTGACGGCATTGGGATAGATGCTGGTCTGCACATGATAGTTTGGCGTCCAGCCGCGCAGCCATAGGGGCAGGTCGAGCTTTTCGACATTGGGCCGGTCGCGCATGCACCCATCGATGACGATACCGGCCCCGCCCCTGCCCTTGAAATACGTCGACATCATATCGCCGAAGACGCCCGAGCTCATGTCGCCGCGCGCGTCGACCACGACCACATCGCCCTCCTGCGCGTGATAGAGCACGTGCCGGTGCAGCTGTGTCTCCGGATCGGCATATTCTCCTTCGGTGAAGAGGTCCGGCCGCTGCGGCAGGAACTGCAGCGTCAGCGCCGGCCCGACGATCGACTTCCCGTGGTTTTGCGCCACCGGACCGACCATGTGCGGATTGCGGAAACCCATATGGCCAAGCGTGCCGGCAACCGTCGCGGCGCCGATCTGCCTTAGCGCGTCGATCAGGTCTTTAGGCGGCCGCATGATGTCGGAAGAATGTGTCATTGTGGACTCCGATTGAATGGAACTACCAGTTCGTAACAGAACCGTCGCGGCGCTTAAGGTGAGGCGCTTCCCAGAAACGCAAACTCTGCGTCTGGACCGCAACTTCGTTGACCTCGACGCCGAGCCCCGGCAGATCGCCGACCGGGTAATCGGTCCCGTCGAGCCGTGGTTGCACGGGGAAGAAGTCGGAATTGTCGAAGCCCAGCTTTGGTTCGGGTGCCCTGGTCTCGAGCCACGCGAAGTTGGGTACCGCGGCAGCGAGATGCACGGTCGCGGCCGTGCACACTGGACCAAGCGGATTGTGCGGCATCAGGTCCACATAATGCGCCTCGCTCCAGCCAGCGATTTTCATCGCCTCGGTGAGCCCGCCGACATTGCAAACATCGAGCCGGTTGAACTGATGGATGCCGCGCTCGATGTAGGGCAGGAACTGCCACTTGCTGGCAAATTCCTCGCCTATGGCAAAGGGGATTTCGGTCATCGTGCGCAGCGATTCATAGGCCTCCGGCGTTTCGGCCCGTATCGGCTCCTCGAGGAAATCAAGCACGCCGCGACCGAGCTTGTTGCAGAAGCTCGCGGCCTCTGCCACCGACAGCCGATGATGATAGTCGAGGCCGAGGACCACGTCGTCGCCCAGCGCCTCGCGCGCCCTGTTCAGCATGCCCGCGGTAGCGCCGATGGACTCGCGCGGCTCGAAGATGTCCTTGCTGTTTTGCCCGAAGGGGAAGAAGCGGATCGCCTGCCACCCCTGCGCGCGAAGTTCGCGGGCCCGTTCGATGGCAACGTCGCCCTCGGCCTCGTCGCCGGTCGAGGCAAAAGTGGGAATGCGGTCGCGCTGCTTGCCGCCCAGCAGCTCGTAGACCGGCACGCCCAGCGCCTTGCCCTTGATGTCGTGAAGGGCGATGTCGATGGCGGAAATCGCCGCCTGAAGGACTCGTCCGCCTTCGAAGTACTGGCTGCGGTAAATCTCCTGCCAGATCCGCCCGATCTGCATCGGGTCGCGGCCGATGAGAAACTCGCGATAGTGCTCGACCGCGCCGGCCACGGCCCTCTCGCGACCGCTCAAGCCGCTCTCGCCCCAGCCGAAGATGCCCTGGTCGGTCTCGACCTTGACGAGCATCTGGTTGCGCGTTCCTACCCACACCGGATAGGGCTTGATCGCGGTGATCTTAAGTTTCTCAGTCATCCACGCCCACGTTTCACACGCATTCGCTCTATCTCAGTTGGCCTTGAGGGCCATTTCAGTTTCGCCATCGAACAGATGCATCCGCTCCTGGTCGAACTCGAGCCAGATCTGCTCGTCGGGCGCGACGGCAATGTTCGGCGGCACGCTGACGTTGACGATGGCGCCGGACAGGAACGCCTGGACGAAGGTGACGTCTCCAGTCGGTTCCACCGTGTAGGCCTTGGCCGGAATGGAACCAGGGACCGCACTCTTGTGGAGCTTGATCGTCGAGTGACGTGCGCCGAGCACGACTTTCCTGGTCGTCGCTTTCGCCACCTTCTGGGCATTGCGCGGTGAGAGCTCAAGGCGCCAGCCCTCGGCGCCGGTCAACACCGTGTTGCCGTTTGCCGTCGAGGCCTCTAACGGAATAAGGCTCATCGCCGGGCTGCCGATGAAGCTGGCCACGAACATGTTCACCGGATGGGCGAAGACCTGCGCCGGTGAATCGTATTGCTGCAGGTAGCCGCCATTCATCACCGCCATCTTGTCAGCCATGGTCACGGCTTCGAGCTGGTCGTGCGTCACATAGATGATCGTCGCCTTGAGGTCCTGGTGGAAACGCTTGATCTCCGACCGCATCTGCACGCGCAGTTTGGCATCGAGGTTAGACAGTGGCTCGTCCATGAGGAACACGGCGGGGGCGCGAACGAGGGCACGGCCAAGGGCCACACGCTGCTGCTGCCCGCCCGACAGTTCGCGCGGCTTGCGCTCGAGCAGGTGCGTCATGTCGAGCACTCGCGCCGCTTCCTTGACCTTCTTGTCGATCTCGTCCCTGGGGAGTTTGCGCATCTGAAGCGGGAACGCCAGGTTCTTGTAGACCGATTTCTGGGGGTAGAGCGCGTAGTTCTGGAACACCATTGCGATGTCCCGGTCCTTGGGGTCGAGGTCGTTGACCACGCGCTCGCCGATGATGATGTCGCCCGCTGTGATCGGGGTCAGCCCCGCGACGAGATTGAGCGTGGTTGTCTTGCCGCAGCCTGAAGGGCCGACGAGCGCAACGAACTCGCCGTCATTGACCGTCAGCGAAACGTGGTTGACAGCTTTGAAGCTGCCATAGCTCTTGACGAGATCTTGGAGGACCACGTGGGCCATCGGCAACTCCCTAGTGCTTGACCGCGCCTTCTGTAAGGGCGCGTACGAAGTATCGTTGCAGGACCAGGAACAGCACCACGACGGGCACACTCATCATGAAGCTGGCCGCCATCAGGCCCGGAAAGTCCGTCGTATTTTCCGAGAAGAAGCGTTGGATGCCGACCGGCAGGGTCAACTGCTCGTTCTTGGAGAGGAAGGTGTAGGCGTAGATGTACTCGTTCCACGCGCCGATGAAGGAATAGATTGCGGTGGCGATGATCCCCGGCGTCGAGAGCGGCATCACGATCAAGATGAAGGCCTGGAACCGTGTTGCGCCATCGATGCGCGCCGCCTGCTCAAGCTGCACCGGGATATTGTCGTAAAAGCCCTTGAGCAGCCAGATCGCCAGCGGCAGGCCAAAGGTGAGATAGGTGAGTATCAGCGAGCCATGCGTGTTTATCAGACCGATGGCGCGCATCAGGATGAAGAGTGGCACGAGAAAGATCACCGCCGGGAACATGTTGCGCAGCAGCACGGCAAAGAACAGGAAATTCCGGCCGGGGAAACTGAAGCGCGAAAACGCGTAGGCCGCTGGGACAGCCACGATCACCGAAAGGATTGTCGTGACGGTCGACACGAAAAGGCTGTTCCAGAAGAAGCGGAGGAAGTCCTGGCCGACGCTGTTCTGCGGATCGAGCAGTTTCTGGTAGCTGGCGAGGGTAGGTTCGTCCGGCCACCATTGCGGCGGGAATTGTGTCGCCGCGAATCCGGATTTGATCGAGGTGATCAGCATCCAGATCATCGGCAACGCGGTATAAAGCAGCATGAACACGAGGAATATGCGCCCGGCCCACCGCCATCCGTCGACGCGCATGCGGCGACGGGTCTGGGCTCGAGGCGCTGTTTCGGCAATCGTGCTCATCAGGCGCTCCCCTCTTTCCGCTCGTTGCCGCTTAACGCACGGACGTAGAAGTAGCCCAGCGTCATCAGCGTGAGGAACAGGAGCACCGAATAGGCCGATGCCACGCCCCAGCGCTGCCGTCCGAAGGCGAGCTCATAAATGTGGGTTATCCAGATATGCGATGCGTTCGACGGCCCGCCGCCGGTCATGATCCAGGGGATGATGAAAGAATTGAAGTTGGCCACCGCGAGCAGCAGCATCGTCACCACCGAGACGTTGCGCAAGTGCGGGAAGGTGACGTGCCAAAAGCGCTGCCATGCATTGGCACCGTCGACTTTTGCGGCACGCAGCAACTGGTCGGGGACTGTCTGCAGGCCGGCCATCATCATGATCATGGCAAACGGAAACTCGCGCCAGATATTGACGACGATCAGGGAGGGCAGCACCGTGCTGACATTGTCGATGAAATTCGGCGGATGGGCGGCCAATCCGAGGCCGACCAGCACCGCGCCGATGATCCCGAAGTCCGAATGGTAGATCCACTTCCAGATGTAGGAGGCGGCGACGGCGCTGATGACCCAAGGGATGATCAGGACGGCGCGCAGGACACCACGGCCGATGAAGTCGCGGTGGAGCGCCAGCGCTGTGGCAAACCCCAGGACAAAGGAGATGAAAGTTGACCCCAGAGTCCAGATCAGTGTGTTCCAGGTGACTTTCCAGAACACCTGACTGGTGAGGATGGTCGTGTAGTTGTCGAAGCCGATGAAGGTCTTGTCGCGGAGTTGCAGGCCAGGCGGTGTCTTAAAGAACGACAGCTCGACCGTGTAGTAGATCGGATAGGCGATGACGATGAGCATCACGGCGATCGCTGGGAGCACGTACGCGTAGTCCGCGCGATGCTCCCAGACCTTCCGCAGCGCGCCGGACCAACCGGGTTGCAATCTTCGGCGAGCCTCGGCCTTGCCGGTCACGATCGTCACTTGTGGCGTGCCCTTTTTCTTCGGAACGCTGCGGCTGCGCCAGCGGCGCAGCCGGTCCAGGTCGTAGGTGTGGCCTGGACTAGAGTCCGCCCATCAGGTCTTTTACCTTCTTGGCCGCGTCGTCCGCTGCCTCGTCGACGGTCATCGCTCCGGTCAGGGCATTCTGCAGCATGTCCGGGATGATGATGTTCATGATCTCGGGGGCCTGCGGCAGAGCTGGGAACGGGATGCCGTATGGCAGCATCGAGGTGGTGACGTCGAGGAACTTGATGTTGTCCAGACGTTCCTTCATCCACTTGGTCTTGAAGCCGTTGAGGTTGCCAGGGTTTGATCCGGCGTAGGCCATCTTCAGCGACCATTCAGGGCTCGTCCACATGCAGATGATAGCTTTCGCGGCCGGCTCGTCTACCTTGCCGCCCTCGACATATTCGGGTTTCAGGATGTGAATGTTCGAGCCGCCGAACACGACGGCGCGCTTGCCGTCGGGACCAGTCGGAATCAGGCCGTAGCGCATGTTGTCGATGACCGTCTGCGCCTTGTCCTTGTCGGTGCCCGTCGCCTTTTTCTGCAGGTCGAGCATGACGTTGTAATCGGACGGGTGCGAGATCATCATGCCGAGCTGGCCAGCGACGAACAGGGGCTGATTATCGGCCTGCTGATTGGTGAGTGCCGAAACCGGAACCGACTTGTCGCGAACATACATGTCGTAGGAGGCTTGCAGCGCTGCCTTGCTTTGCGGGCTATCGAGCTGGACCTGCTCATAGGTCGGGTTCGGCGTCGCTTCGTCGAAGACACCTCCGCCATAGGCCCACAGCTGTGGCATGAAGCGGTACGGCGTATTGCCGGCATTCTTGCGAGCCACGAGGCCATATCCGGCAATGCCGAGCTTGTCGTGGATCTGCTTGGAATACTTGACCACGTCGTCCCACGTTGCCGGCGGCTTGTCCGGATCGAGGCCGGCCCGCTTGAAGATGTCGGCGTTCCAGATGAACGCCATCGTCTCATTGTTGGTCGGAATGCCGTAGGTCACGCCCTCCCAGGTCACTGCCTTCATGGCGCCGGGCCAGAAATCCTCGGTCGAATACCCCACGTCCTCTGGCTTGAGCGGCTGCAGATAGCCCTTTGAGGCGAACTCGGTACCACCCAGGATCTGCAGGCGGACCGCCATAGGCGCGGCATTGCCCAGGAGCGCGGTGCGGAACTTGTCGAGAAGGTCGTTATAGGTGAGGGCTTGTTCCTCGAGCTGGATGTTCGGATAGGTTTTGCGGAAGGTCTCGAAGAAATCCTTGTAGTACTGGCGCAGGAGGTCGGGGTCGCCCTCGAACACGCCCTGATACCAGAATGTCAGTCGCCCCTTGTAATCGAGCGGGGTGACCTTGGCGCAATCGGCCGCCGTGTCAAAATCCTGTGTGCCCGCAATCGAGCGCACATATTCCGGCGACCACTTGCTCAGGTCGACCGGCGGTGCACCCAGCGCCGATGTAGACGTCAGGGATGCCATCAAAGCAGTGGCGACAGTGCCGCGCAGGACGGCACTGCCGAACGCAATTCTCGTCATAGGTATCCTCCCTGGTTCTCCCATGCCGCCCTAAAGCGGTCCTTGCTCGTTTCGATCGCGAGGATGCTTCTGCCAGCTCAGTGTATCCTCTCGATCGCTTGGTACGTTTTCAGATCGTGAATTGCCTGTCAACGCGCTGGATCGTACATTGTTTGCGAAAGCCGTGTGTGATATCGGGCAAGGTATGTATTAAATTGGGGAGCCCGGCCTTGGCCGAAATCAGCGATTTCAAAGCGATGCCACCGGTGGGGACCGATCCCATCGGGGCCTCCAGCGAGGGCGCCTCGCTTTATGAATTGATCAGGGAAGATATCATCGAGGGACGGCTCGCTGCCAACGAACGGCTTGTCGTCACCGATCTCGCCCGGCGTCACGGCACTTCGACCAATCCTGTGCGCGAGGCCCTGCAGTTGTTGCGCGGCGAAGGGTTTGTCACCTTTGTCGCCAACCGCGGGGCGCGCGTGCGACCCATTGATCAGGATTTTGTCCGGGATATCTACGAGATCGGTGTTCTGATCGAGCCAGCCCTGACACGATGGTTTGTGAATATGGCTACCGGCGAGGACATCGCCGAACTCGAACGTCTCCAAGGCCTGATCGAAGAGAACAACTTCGCCGACACATTCAGGCACAGTGAGCTGGATACCGCTTTCCACACCGTGATGTACCAGCGGCACTACAACCGCCACGCCGCCGAGCTTTGGTGGAAGCATCGCGAAGTGCTGCGAGCCGTGAGCCGTCGTTTCAATTTCACGCTGGCGCGACGTGCCGCGATCATGCGCGAGCACCGCGAACTCATCGCGCTTGTGAAGGCGGGAGAGGCCGACAAGGCGGCCGAACTCGTTTCCCGCCATGTCGAGGGTTCGGGCCGGCATATTCTCGAACAGATGCGAGCGCGCAACGCCGCTCGGGCCGGATAGAATGTCCAGTCCAGAACATCGTTAGCTGACCATTTCCAGGCAAAGGTAGTTGAGATGAAAATCACGAGCATTCGGCCGTGGCTGATCAAGTCCGGTGCTTCTTACTGGGGAGAGTTCCTGTTCGTCGAAGTGACGACCGACGAGGGAGTGAGCGGCTGGGGAGAGATCACCACCACGACAAGGCTCGCCAACCGCGCTCTCTGCACGATCCTGCGGCAGATCGGCGTCGCCGTGACAGGCGAGGATCCGGCGCGTATCGAGCATCTCTGGCACAAGATCTTCCGCAGCTTCACCTACATGGGAAGCCGCGGCGCCGCTGTCGAATGCGTGAGCGCCATCGATATTGCCCTCTGGGACATCCGGGGCAAAGTCCTTGGCAAGCCGATTTACGAGTTGCTTGGCGGGCCGGTACGCGATGAAATCGCGCTCTACACCCATCCCAACCAGGCCAAATTCACCAGCAAGGAGGCTGTGGTCCGCGAAATTCTAGACATTGTCGAGTCCGGACACACTGCGCTCAAGTTCGATCCCTACCCCCACCAGGGCCGCAGCGCCGATGGCCTGCCCCGCGAACAGCGAGACGGCTACCTCGATGGCAGCATGACCCGCAAGGACGAGCGCGAAGCCGCCGACCTCACGGCTCTGATCCGCGAAACGGCAGGACCCGATGTCGACATTCTCATCGATGCGCACGGCCGCTTCGACGTCCCCACCGCCATTCGCCTCTGTCGGAGCCTCGAGGAGGCCGGCCAGATCGACTGGTTTGAGGAACCCTGCCCGCCCGAGAGCCTTAACGCCCTCAAGCAGGTGCGTGAGAAGGTCAATACCGCCATCTCGTGGGGCGAGCGCGGCCACACGAAGTGGGATTTCGTGCCGGTACTCGAGAACAGGCTCGCCGACTACATCATGCCCGACGTTACCTGGACCGGCGGCATTACCGAACTCAAGAAGATTTCTGCGCTGTGCGAAGCCTACTACGTGCCGGTCTCGCCACATGACGCCGCGGGACCGATCAACGTGGTTGCGGGAGCGCAGGTGATGATGACCGTCCCCAATTTCTACAAACTCGAAACATCGGAGTGGAACCTGGGCAAATACGATCACCTGATCGACAGACCACTCGACATTTCGAACGGCAGCCTCAAGCTGTCGTCGAAGCCTGGTCTCGGTATTGAGATGGACCGCGACTACCTGCAGGCCTACGAGATTGAGTTGGGCTAGCAAGACCAAATGCCGGCCCAGGGTGCGGGACGACAAGCCGAAAACGAGGATAAGTCATGGCAAAGAGAGGTGGCGCCGACGAAGCGCTCAATCGGGTAAACGCGAACTCCAAGCCATCCCAGCTTCGCATCACCGACATGCGGGTAGCCGAAATCGTCGGCGCGCCGTTCACCTCGACCCTGCTCAAGATTTACACCAACCAGGGCATCGTCGGGCTTGGCGAGGTGCGCGACGGCGCCAGTGCCACCTACGCGCTGATGCTGAAGAGCCGGTTGCTTGGCGAGAACCCTTGCGACATCGACCGCCTGTTTCGCCGGATCAAGCAGTTCGGTGGCCATGGCCGGCAAGGCGGCGGCGTCTCGGCGGTCGAGATCGCGTTGTGGGATCTCGCCGGCAAGGCCTATGGCGTTCCCATCTACCAGATGCTCGGCGGCCGGTTTCGGGAGAAGGTGCGCGTCTATTGCGACACCGACGCTACCGTGCCGAGCGGCACCGAGACCGGCAAGCGCCTCAAGCAGCGCATGGCGCTCGGCTTCACCTTCCTCAAGATGGATCTGGGGCTGATGCAGATCGCGGATGTACCCGGTGCGGTCGTCTCCCCTGCTGGTTCACTTGAAGGGTACCGCATCCATCCCGGCCGCGGCCCGGTCAAGACCATGGAGGAGCGGCGCGCCCGCAATGCCGCTTACGATTTGCATAACGTCCCCCATCCGTTTACCGGCCTCCACTTTTCCGACAAGGGCCTCGACCTGCTTGAACAGTACATTGCCGAGGTTCGCGATGTTATCGGCATGGATATTCCGCTCGCCATTGACCATGTCGGCCACATCTCGCTGCAGAACGGCATTCGGCTCGCCAGGCGGATTGAAAAATACGTGCCGGCCTGGCTCGAGGATGTGATCCCATGGCAGTACACCGAGCAGTTCCGGCAACTGCAGGCCGCCACTACGGTGCCGATCTGCACCGGCGAGGACATCTACCTTAAGGAAGGCTTCGAGCCTCTGCTCAAGAGCGGCGGCCTTTCCATTATCCACCCGGACCTGCTCACCAGCGGGGGCATCCTCGAGAGCAAGAAGATCGGCGACATGGCCCAGGACCACGGCATCGCAATGGCCATCCATATGGCCGAAAGTCCAATCGCCGCAATGGCCGCGGCACATGTCGCGACCGCGACCGAAAACTTCATGGCGCTCGAATACCACTCTGCCGATGTCGACTGGTGGGACGATATCGTCACCGGCCTTCCCAAGCCGCTCGTGAAGGACGGCTTTATCACTGTTCCGGACAAACCTGGCCTGGGGATTGACGACGTCGTCGACGAGGTGATCTCGCAGCATCTGCAGCCGGGTGTCACCGGCATCTGGCAGCCCACGGATCATTGGGACGACGAGTATTCCTGGGACCGTATCTGGAGCTGAGGCGAAAAGAACCGAAGATGAAGATCACCGATCTCCGCTGCGCCGTCATCGGCAAACACCCAATAGTCCGCATCGTTACCGACGAGGGCCTCTATGGCCTTGGCGAAGTCGAGTTCACCAAGACCTATCTCAAGCCTTGGGTGCTGCATTTCCGTGAGGCGCTGATCGGCGAGGACCCTACCGATGTCGAGCGGGTGATGCTGAAGATCCGCCAACGCGGCTCTTTCAAGCCCTATGGCGCGGCGGTAAGCGCTATCGAGCATGCGCTGTGGGACATAGCCGGCAAGGCCGCAGGCGTGCCGGCCTACAAACTGCTCGGCGGCAAGGTGCGCGACAAGGTGCGCGTCTATAACGGCTCGATCCGCCAGAAGCGAACGGGGGACCGGCCGGAGGATTACGCCGCTGACGTGAAATGGATGATGGAGCAGCCGCAGAATTTCTTCATGATCAAGCAGGGAATCTCGTTCCATTCCAACATGAAGGACACCATCGAGGGCTTTCACTACGGCGTGACGCAGAAGAAGGCCGGCTATCACGGTGCCATGGACCAGGGCGTGATCAGCGAGCGCGGTTTCAACCATATGCTCGACTGCGTGATGGCGATGAAGGAAGTGCTGGGCGACAAGGTCAGCCTGGCGCTCGACTGCGGCCCGGGCTGGATGCTGCCCGATGCGATCAAGTTCGCTCGCGCGGTCGAGAAGTACAATTTGATGTGGCTCGAGGACATGCTGACCGGCGACTATGTGCCGTGGGTCAATCCGCAGGCCTATCGGGAGTTGACCACCTCCACCTCGACGCCAATCCATACCGG
The DNA here is from genome assembly GCF_040321995.1 of Mesorhizobium sp. M0207. Taxonomy (NCBI): domain Bacteria; kingdom Pseudomonadati; phylum Pseudomonadota; class Alphaproteobacteria; order Hyphomicrobiales; family Phyllobacteriaceae; genus Mesorhizobium; species Mesorhizobium sp. M0207. Next base: position 2,335 of record NZ_JAMYSQ010000046.1, on the reverse strand, counting down.
CGAGCAGATATACCTGCGGCACAATTTCAAGGAGCTGATCGAAACGCAGGCGGTGCGCGTCATCGGCCCCGATCCAGCCGATATTGGCGGCATTGCCGAGCTCAAATGGGTCGCCGAGCACGCCTATATGCACTCGATCCTGATGGCACCGCACGGCACCGCGAACGGCCTTCTGGGCCTCGGCGCGCTGATCAATGTCTGCGCCACCTTGCCCGCCAACTACATCGCGTTCGAATGCCCGAGCGCCTCCGACCCCTGGTGGGAGGACCTCGTAATCGGCCTGCCGTCGCAGATCGTGAAGGACAGCATGGTGGACCTGCTGGAAGCGCCGGGGCTGGGCCTCGATATCGACGCCGAAGCAGCCAGGAAGTATCTCCGGGACGAGGATGCAGGCTTCTTCGACTGAACCATCCTTCTTGCGCCACCCTGCACTGCGCGGACTGCTTCACGCAACCTGTCATCCGGAATGACCGTTTCGGGCCGTTAGCGGAATGTCAGCTTCTGGTGTTCGAACCTAGTTATAGAGACACCTGGGCCAGCGCGAGCATCGTCGTGACATGACCCAAAGGCGACAAGTCGACCAAAAAGGTGGGAAGCTCGGCGAAACCCCTCTATATCGACAGCGATGGATGCATCGAGCGACCACCCGCCGAACGACGAGCTTCTCTCGGACATCCAGCGCCTGTCCTTCGACTATTTTCTCAAAGAGGCCAACCCGGCGAATGGCCTGATCGCCGACCGCAACACCCCGGGGTCACCGGCCAGCATCGCCGCCGTCGGGCTCGCCCTGTCGGCCTATCCCGTCGGTGTGGAGCGCGGTTTCATGACGCGCGCCGCCGCCGCTGAACGAACGCTCGCCACGCTTCGCTTCTTCTGGAACGCGCCGCAAGGGCCCGAAGCCGACGCAACGGGCCACAAGGGCTTCTACTACCATTTCCTCGACATGGAGACCGGCCGCCGCGTCTGGAAGTGTGAGCTGTCCACGGTCGATACGGCGCTTCTGCTTGCCGGTGCGCTGGCCGCCGGCGCCTATTTTGGCGAGGACGATGAATCCGAACTTGAAATCCGGCGGCTTGCAGATGCGCTCTACCGGCGCACCGACTGGCGATGGGCGCAGAACGGCGGCGCTACCGTCACCCATGGCTGGCGGCCTGGAAAAGGCTTCCTGCGCTATCGCTGGCAAGGCTACGACGAAGCGGTGATCCTTTATGTGTTGGGCCTCGGCTCGCCAACCCATCCGCTGCCGCCCGAGAGCTATGCGGCCTGGCTATCCACCTACAAGTGGAAAAAGATCTATGGCCGGGAATTGGTTTACGCCGGTCCACTCTTCATCCACCAGCTCTCGCATATCTGGATCGATTTTCGCGGCATCCGCGATGCTTCCATGCGCAACCACGACTGCGACTATTTCGAGAACAGCCGCGAGGCAACCTACCTGCAACGCGACTACGCCATTCGCAATCCGAAGGGCTTCAGCGGTTATGGCGAGAATTGCTGGGGCATTACCGCCAGCGACGGCCCAAGCCCGACAAAAGGTCAAATCACGGTCGGTGGCCGCCGCTTCTTCGGCTATCTGGCGCGCGGTGCGCCATTCGGCCCTGATGATGGAACGTTGTCGCCGTGGGCAGCGATTACCTCATTGCCCTTTGCGCCAGAGATCGTTCTGCCGGCACTGCGCTATTTCCATGAGATCGACCTGCAAGAGGGCAACCCTTACGGCTTCACCGCAAGCTTCAATCCGACAATAGCAGCCGCCGACGGCCGGCCATGCGGTTGGGTATCGCCGGACCACGTCGGCATCAATCAGGGGCCGATCACTCTGATGATAGAGAACTACCGCTCGGGCTTCCTGTGGCGCCTGATGCGCCGCGTGCCGGCCATCATCGCGGGACTGCACCGAGCCGGTTTTTCGGGCGGTTGGCTATAAGAAGTCGAGATGACAAAGCTCCCCGATTGGTACCAGGACTTTTGACTGCTAGCGCATGCCGCATTTGCTGCGAATGTCGGTTAGCGGCGCATTGCTTCTCGGCAGAATAGGTGACGTTGCGCCCAGTTTCTATCCCAGTTTTGAGTTCGTTTCCGGCGTGGGTTGTGCCCTGCTGGGCGGGTGAAGCGACGGGCGCTGGCGCGGAGCTTTTGGCACAGCGCAAAGCGAGCGGCCGTCGCAGATTGAAGGTGGTGGCGAACTCGGCCGGTGTCTGCCAGGCGATTTGGGAATGCGGCCGCGCGGTGTTGTACAACACGACGAGAGAACGCCCACGGGACCGAGGAACGCAAGTTTCTTTATCCATGGCATCCCTGGGCCGGGCGTTGTGTTCACGTTCATGAGGTGATC
>NZ_JAMYSQ010000045.1:0-24614 GCF_040321995.1 Mesorhizobium sp. M0207 | reverse complement strand
CTGTACTATTATTCGAGTGGGGCGGGGCCCGTAAGCGTGGCCGGGCATGGGCGCCGTATACAGGGTGAGGGGGGTCACGGTTAGCGGCGCCTGGCCATTGCCCGGCGCATGCGGCGCCGGCGGCCTCGGCGACCTCGCCATCCGCTACGGCTACCAGCGCTTCGAGACGTCCGTCATGATCGCCGTTGTCATTGTGCTGATCATCCTGGTCTGCGGCATCCAGTGGGCCGGCGACCGGCTGGTCGCGAGGCTGGACCACCGCAACTGATCGTTGGCCGCAAATGAGGGAAATCCGGGGCCGCGCCGTCAGCCGGCGCGCCTCTTTTCCGTGGCTGCCCGGTCGATCCCCAATCCATCCGCCGAGAGAGCGACGCCGAACTTTTCGGCGGCTTCTGCGGGCGTGTAATAGCCCAGCGCGACATCCCTCGACACCAGATCGGCGTCCCGCTGCAACGGATCGCCGTAGCCGCCGCCGCCCGGTGTGCCGACGCGCACGCGGTCGCCTGCCTTCAGCGCGATGTCCTGCTCCTTGGAGAGGTGCGGCGGCACATGTTCCTCGCCGTTGCGGAACACGGTGACCGTGTTGACCGCGCCGTCCTTGCCGCCGAGCGCGCCTTGCGGGCCGAAGCGGCCGTGATCCATGACGAAAGAGGCGCGGGCGTCGCCGCGCAGGATCTCTACCTCATAGGCGAGCCCAAACCCGCCGCGGTGCTTGCCGGCGCCGCCCGAGCCTTCGCGCAGCGCATAATGCCGGTAGAGCACCGGGAAGGCCTGCTCCATGATCTCGACCGGCGGCGACTTGGAGATGCCGATGGTAGAGCAGCCATTGGTCAGGCCGTCGTGACCGGCATTGCCGCCATAGCCGCCGCCGGAGATCTGGTACATGACATAATCGCGGCCACGGACCGGATCGTTGCCGCCGAGCGCGAAATTGCCGCTGGAGCCAGCCGGAGCCGCCGTCACCCTGTCCGGCAGGGCCTGCACCATCGCCGCGAACACCGCCTCGGCGACGCGCTGCGAAACCTCGGCCGCGCAGCCCGACACAGGCCGCGGATATTTGGCGTCGAGGAAGGTGCCTTCCGGCCGCTTGACGATCAGCGGTTCGAAGGCGCCGGCACTGATCGGCACGTCCGGGAAAATATGGCGCATGGCGAGATACACCGAGGACAAGGTCGTCGCCAGAACGCTGTTCATCGGCCCGGCGCAGGGCTGTGATGAGCCCGAGAAGTCGAAGCTGAGCGTGTCGCCTTTTTTCTCGACTGCCAGCGCGATGATCAGCGGCTCGTTTACCACGCCGTCTGAATCGACGAAGGCCTGCGAGCGATAGATCCCGTCGGGAATGGCCGATATGTTGACGCGCATCTGTTCAGCGGCGCGGCGCCGCAATTCGGCGATCGCTTCGACAACCGTTTCATCTCCGTAACGATCCAGGATTCCGTTAAGCCTGTCCTGGCCGATCAGCAGTGCCGCCGCCTGCGCGCGGATATCGCCAATGCGCTGGTCGGCGACACGGATGTTGGAGCAGATGATGGCGTAGATCTCCGGGTCGAGCACGCCCTTCTTGAACAGTTTCACCGGCGGCAACCGCAAGCCTTCCTGCTCGACCGCCGTTGCCGAGGCGGAGAATCCGCCCGGCACCGAACCGCCAATGTCGGGCCAATGGCCGGTGTTCGAAAGCCAGCAGAATATCCTGCCGTCGCGGTAGACCGGCATGGCGAAGCGCACATCCATGAGATGGGTGCCGCCGAGATAGGGATCATTGACGATGTAGATATCGCCCGGCTCGGGCGGCAGGCAGCGTCCGTCGGCGATCATCTTGATCACGGTTTTGGTCGAATACTGCATGACGCCGACGAACACCGGCAGGCCCTGGCTGCCTTGCGCGATCAGCGAACCATCGAGCGCCGAATAGATGCCATCCGAACGGTCATTGGCCTCGGCGATGACAGGCGAGAACGCGGCGCGCGAAAATGTCAGGTCCATTTCGTCGCAGACTTGCTGTAGCGCCGCCTGGATGACCGAAAGGGTGATGGCGTCGAGTTTTTCCATCTCAGGCCTCGCCGATATCGATGATGATGTTGCCGTCGGCATCCGATCGCGCCCGGTCGCCGGGCTCCAGCACAGTCGTCGCGTCCATCTGTTCGAGGATCGCCGGCCCCATGATGACTGCGCCGAGCGGCAGCTTTTCCCTGCTGTAGACCGGCGTATCGTACCAGCGCCCGCCATACCAGACCGGCCGGATTTCGCGCCGCGCCTCTTCGAGCGTTTTGGCGCGCCCAGCCGGATCGATCAGCCGGGACAGATCGATGGTCGGCCGCACGCCAGTGACCGACGTGTTGAGGTTGACCAGATTGGCGCGGATCTCGGGTAGCTCGACCTTGAAGCGGGCGAAATAGGCACTCTCGAACAGTTGCTGCAGTACCTCGCGTGTCACCGCAGACGACGGCAGCGGCACGTTGATGATATGCGTCTGGCCGACGAACTGCATGTCGGCGGAATGCGTGATACGGATTGCTTCCGGCTTCACCGCTTCCTTGCCGATCAGCTCCTCGCCTTCGTTTCGGTGCCGTTCCAATGTCTCGTGGAGCTGGGTTTCATCGAGACTGGCCACCGGCTGGTTGACCGTGTTGACGAAATCATGGCGCAGATCGGCGACGACGCAGCCGAGAGCATTGGTGATGCCCGGCCGCGCCGGCACCAGCACTTTCGGCAGGCCTAGTTCGCGCGCCAGTGCCGTCGCATGCAGCGGCCCGGCGCCGCCGAAGGCGAACAGCGCGAAATCGCGCGGGTCGTGGCCGCGCGACACCGAGACCATGCGAATGGCGCCGGCCATCTTCACGTTGCCGAGCCGCAGCACCGCACCCGCCGCCTCGACGCCGGACAAGCCTGTGGCGCGGCCGATCCTGTCCTCGAATATACCGGTGACCCGCTCGGCGGTGACCGGGTTTTCCACCGCGAGCAGCTTCTTCGGCGCCAGCCTGCCGAGCACCAGATTGGCGTCGGTGATGGTCGGCTCCAAGCCGCCGCGTCCGTAGCAGATTGGCCCGGGATTGGCGCCGGCGCTTTCCGGGCCGATCTGGATCAGGCCGGCCGCATCGACGCGGGCGATCGAGCCGCCGCCGGCGCCGACCGTATGCACCGCCACCATTGGCACGTGGATCGGCATCGCATATTCGATCTCGATCTCGTTCGACACCGCCGGCTCGGCGTTGCGGATCAGCGCCACGTCGGTCGAGGTGCCGCCCATGTCGTAGGTGACCAGGTTTTCGAAGCCGGCGCGTTTTCCGGTATAGGCGGCAGCAATGACACCGGAAGCGGGGCCGGACATGACGGTCTTGGCCGACTCACGTGTGACAAAGCGGGCCGAGATCATGCCGCCATTGCCGTTCATGATCAGGAAGTCGCGGGCGTAGCCTTTTGACGCCAGCTCCTTGCGCAGCCGCTCGACATAGCGTTCGAGGATCGGTTGCACCGAAGCGTTGACCGAAGCGGTCACCCCGCGCTCGAATTCGCGCGCTTCCGAAAGCAGGGCGTGGCCTGTCGTGATGTAGCCGTTCGGCCAAAGCTCGGCCGCGATCTCGGCGGCGCGCCGCTCATGCGCCGGGTTGGCGTAGGAATGCAGGAAATGGATGACCAGGGATTCGCAGCCGGCTGCGATCAGTTGTGAAATCGCTGTCCGCATCTCGGCCTCGTCGAGCGGGATGCGCACCGCGCCCGAGGCCTCGACCCGCTCCGACACTTCGAGCCGCAGATTGCGCGGAATGATCGGGACGAACGTGCCCGTCATGCCATAGGCCTGCGGCCGTGTCCGCCGGCCAAGCTCGATGACGTCGCGAAAGCCGCGCGTGGTGATCATGCCGGTCTTGGCCAGCCGGCGCTCCAGGACCGCGTTGGTGGTGGTCGTCGTGCCGTGCACGATGAGGTCGATGCCGTCGACCGGAAAGCCGGTGGCGCCAAGTGCCGCAACGACGCCGAACGCCTGGTTGTCGACTGTCGTCGGGGTCTTGGCGATATGCACCCGGCCACCGTCACGGCCGTCGATCAGAAGCAGGTCGGTAAAAGTTCCGCCGACATCGATGCCGGCGACGACGCCGCCAGTCGAATCCAGCGCTTGCGCCGAAAAATTCTGTCCCATTGTCGAAACCCGAAATGCCCGAACTGCCTAGATGCCTTAGTTTGGAAAGCTGTTTTACGGTGGCGTCTTGACGCAAATATCGTTTGTATACTAATAAATTCCGGACACAAGAGCTTACCGCTTCGGAGTGTGCAAACGGCACGCTGGAACCTGGACCGGTTCGGGCGCGCAGGTGGAGATTTGGCGCCGGCGCTGAGCCGGCCCAGAAGGTTAGGTTTGATGAACACCACATCCGCGTTCAACACAGCCGGCGCCCGGCCGCTGCAGTTCCCGATACCGGCCAATGTCTATGCCGAAACCGTCGTCTCGGTGAAGCATTATACCGACCGGCTGTTTTCGTTCCGCATCACCCGGCCGCAGTCGCTGCGCTTCCGCTCCGGCGAATTCGTCATGATCGGCCTGCCCAATGCCGAGAAGCCAGTGTTCCGCGCCTATTCGATCGCCAGCCCGTCCTGGGACGACGAACTCGAATTCTTCTCGATCAAGGTGCCGGACGGCCCGCTTACCTCGGAGCTGCAGAAAATCGGGATCGGCGATACAGTCATCATGCGGCAGAAGTCGACCGGCACGCTGGTGGTCGACGCGCTGACGCCGGCCAAGCGCCTGTTCATGATCTCGACCGGCACCGGCATTGCTCCATTCGCCAGCCTGCTGCGCGATCCCGACACCTATGAGAAGTTCGAGCAGGTGGTCCTGACCCATACCTGCCGCGACAATGCCGAGCTCACCTACGGCCAGGAGCTGGTGGCCGCACTGGAGAACGATCCGCTGATCGGCGAACTGACCGGCGGCCGCGTCACGCTGTATAATTCGACGACGCGCGAGACCTCCGTGCGCATGGGCCGCATCACCGCGCTGATCGGCTCGGGCAAATTCTACACCGATCTCGGCATCGACAGGCTCAATCCCGAGACCGACCGCATCATGATCTGCGGCTCGATGCATATGCTCAAGGACGTCAAGGAACTGGCCGAAAGCCTCGGCTTCCAGGAAGGCTCGCTGCACCATCCGGCAAGCTTCGTCGTCGAGCGCGCCTTCGTCGGCTGAGACGCGCAGTTCAGCGTCCACTGGTTCGAGACCCTGATTTTGATCATGCGGTCAAAAATCGGCTGCCTTGACTGTCTTTTTCCGTTATGACCGCTTGAAGGACTCGTGAAGCGCTGCTTCACGGTCTATCTTCGGCATAAGTCGCTGAACAAGGGGCAGGAGATGAGCAGCACAATCCGCGAAACCGATCTCGGCACGTCCAAGATCACGCCGCTGCCGGCGCGCGCCGCCGCCAATGCGCCGATGCCGCAAGCCCATGGCATTGCTCGCAATCCCGGCATGAGGCTCGATCTCGGCTTCATGGAATCGATGCGCGGCGTCAACCGCTCGGCGCTGGAACGCCGCGTCGCCAGCCTGACCAAAAGACGCTCGATCAAGGCCGATAACCAGGCCGCCTGGCTGCTGCGCGCGGTCGCCTGCATGGACCTGACGACGCTGAACTCGAACGACACGGAAGAGCGCGTGCGCCGGCTTTGTGCCAAGGCGGTCAACCCGTTCCGTCGCGACATTGCCGAGGGGCTGGGCATTACTGGTGAAAAGATCCGCCCGGCGGCGGTCTGCGTCTATCAGCCCTTCGTCGCCACTGCCGTCGAAGCGCTGCGCGGCAGCGGCGTCCATGTCGCCGCCGTTTCGACCGCCTTCCCGCATGGCCTTGCACCGCTTTCGACGCGCCTGCAAGAGATCGAAGCATCGGTCCGCGACGGCGCCGACGAGATCGACGTCGTCATCCCGCGCGGCCTGGTATTCGCGGCGAAATGGCAGGAGCTCTATAACGAGATCGTCTCGATGCGCGCCGCTTGCGGCGAGGCGCATCTGAAGGTGATCCTCGGTACCGGCGACCTCGCCACGCTGCGCAACGTCATGCTCGCCTCGATGGTGGCGATGATGGCGGGTGCAGATTTCATCAAGACCTCGACCGGCAAGGAAAGCGTCAACGCGACGCTGCCGGTCGGCCTTGCCATGGTGCGCGCTATCCGCGCCTATTTCGAGGAAACCGGCTATCTCATCGGCTTCAAGCCGGCCGGTGGCATTTCCACGGCAAAAGCCTCGCTCGATTGGCTGGTGCTGATGAAAGAAGAACTGGGCCGGCCGTGGCTGGAGCCGGAGCTGTTCCGTTTCGGAGCATCGAGCCTTTTGACCGATATCGAGCGCCAGCTCGAGCATCATCTGACCGGCCACTACTCGGCCAATCATCGCCACGCGATGGCGTGATTCGGAGCGCTTCATGAACATTCTCGAACGCTATCACGCCATGGAATACGGCCCGGCGCCGGAGGCGCGCAACGAGGCCGATGTGTGGCTTGCCGCGCGGGATTTCGGCAAAGCGCTGTTTATCGGCGGCGACTGGAAGGCAGCCAGCGGAGGCAAAACCTTCGACACCAGCGATCCGTCCTCGGGAAAGCTGCTGGCCAAGGTGTCGGATGCCGGTGCCGCCGATATCGACGCGGCGGTTGCGGCGGCCACAAAAGCGCTGCCGAAATGGAGCGCCAGCACCGGATATCAACGCGCCAAAGTGCTCTACGCCATCGGCCGCGCCATGCAGCGCCACCAACGGCTGTTCGCGGTGCTGGAATCGATCGACAATGGCAAGCCGATCCGCGAAAGCCGCGACATCGACGTGCCGCTGGCGATCCGCCATTTCATCCATCATGCCGGCTGGGCGCAGGCGCTGGACAGGGATTTTCCCGGCCACAAGGGCGTCGGCGTCGTCGGCCAGATCATCCCGTGGAACTTCCCGCTCTTGATGCTCGCCTGGAAGATCGCGCCGGCGCTCGCTGCGGGCTGCACCGTGGTGCTCAAACCCGCGGAATTCACGCCGCTCACCGCGATCCTGTTTGCCGAGATCTGCGGACGCGCCGGCGTGCCGAAGGGCGTCGTCAACATCGTCCAGGGCGGGCCGGAGGCGGGCGCGACCATCGTCAACCATCCCGGCGTCCAGAAGATTGCCTTCACCGGTTCGTCCGAGGTCGGCAAGATCATCCGCAAGGCCACTGCCGGCTCGGGCAAAAAACTGTCGCTGGAGCTTGGCGGCAAGTCGGCATTCGTCGTTTTCGAGGATGCCGACCTCGACAGCGCCGTCGAGGGTCTGGTCGACGGCATCTGGTTTAACCAGGGCCAGGTGTGCTGTGCCGGCTCGCGCCTTCTGGTGCAAGAAGGCATCGCCGACCCCTTCGTCGCCAAGGTCAAGACGCGGATGAGCCGGCTGCGCGTCGGCAGTCCGCTCGACAAGAACACCGATATCGGCCCGCTGGTCGATTTGACTCAGCTCGATCGCGTCAAGGGCCTGATCGCCGAAGGCGCCAAGCAGGGCGCGATCTGCTGGCAGCCGGACTCGGCACTGCCCGCCGCGGGCTATTACCATCTGCCAACGCTGGCGACAGGTGTTTCGCCGGCTAACATCCTGGCACAGGAAGAGGTGTTCGGGCCGGTGCTCGCCACTATGACCTTCCGCAACACCGAGGAAGCGATCGAGCTCGCCAACAACACACGCTATGGCCTGGCCGCTTCGGTGTGGAGTGAGAACATCAATCTTGCCCTGCACGTCGCGCCGCAATTGAAGGCCGGCGTCGTCTGGGTCAACGGCACCAATATGTTCGACGCCTCCTGCGGCTTCGGCGGCTACCGCGAGAGCGGCTTTGGCCGTGAAGGCGGGCGCGAGGGCATGTTCGAATATCTCTCGGCAAAACTGCCGCTCGGCCCGATCATCAAACCGGCAACGTCTTCGGCCCAACCTGTCGAGCAGGCGGAAGGTGGCGCCATCGACCGCACGGCAAAGCTGTTCATCGGCGGCAAGCAGGTCCGGCCGGACGGCAATTATTCCTTCGCCATCGCCAGCGCCAAGGGCAAGCTTGCCGGCGAGATCGGTCTCGGCAACCGCAAGGATATCCGTGACGCCGTCGCGGCCGCGCGCGCCTGCAAGGCCTGGCCGGAGGCTACCGCCTACAACCGCAGCCAGGTGCTCTATTACCTGGCCGAAAACCTTTCCGGCCGCGCAGACGAGTTTGCCGCCCGTTTGACCCAGCTCACCGGCGCGACCGCCAAGGCGGCGCGTGACGAGGTCGAGCTGTCGATCGAGCGCCTTTTCCTCTATGCCGGCTTGGCCGACAAATTCGAGGCCCGCGTCCACCAGCCGCCGGCCCGCGCCGTCACATTGGCGCTGCACGAGCCAGTCGGCGTCGTCGGCATCATCGCGCCGGACAATGCGCCTCTGCTTGGCCTGATCTCGCTGGTGGCGCCGGCGCTTGCCATGGGCAACACCGTAGTCGCAGTGCCATCCGAAAAATACCCGCTGCTTGCCACCGACCTCTACCAGGTCATCGAATATTCCGACGTTCCGGCAGGCGCCATCAATATCGTCACCGGCCGTAGCGCCGAGCTTGCCGGCGTATTAGCCAAGCATGACGATGTCGACGGGCTCTGGGTGTTCGCCGATGCCGAGACTTGCGCCAAGGCCGAGGCCGAGTCCATCGGCAATCTCAAACGCGTCTGGACCGGCAACGGCCACAGCCTCGACTGGCCCTCGAACGAAGCAGCCGGCGATGCCTTGCTGCGCCGTGCGATCGAGGTCAAGAACGTCTGGGTGCCCTACGGCGACTGAGTGCCCCGGAGAGACATCCGGGCTTGACGGGCCAAAAGATGTTCTTTACCGAGAAAAAACATTTGGCCGGCAGGCGAATATCGAAACAGGCGGGATGGTAGTGCCCGGCTGGCACATTGCGCCCCGGCCTAATGCCGGTAAAAAGCCGAACGATCAGGAGAGAAGCATGGCGGATCTGACAGGCAAGGTCGTTGTCGTCACGGCGGCGGCGCAAGGCATCGGCCGGGCGAGCGCGCTGGCGTTCGCCAAGGCCGGCGCCGTCGTCCATGCCACCGACATCAACGAGGTGGTGCTCGCCGACCTCGGCAAGACGCCCGGTATCAAGACCCGCAAGCTCGACGTGCTGAACGACGAGGCGGTGAACGCCGCGTTTGCCGAGATCGGCGCCGTCGACGTGCTGTTCAACTGCGCCGGCTTCGTCCATTCCGGCTCGATCCTCGAGATGAAGGACGGCGACCTCGACTTTGCCTATGATCTCAATGTCCGCTCGATGATCCGCACCATCCGCGCCGTGCTGCCCGGCATGCTGGAGCGCGGCGACGGCTCGATCATCAACATGGCATCGCTGGCCAGTTCGACCAAGGGCGTGCCGAACCGCTTCGTATATGGCCTAACCAAGGCAGCCGTCATCGGCCTGACCAAGTCGGTCGCCGCCGACTATGTCGGCAAGGGCATACGCTGCAATGCGATCTGTCCGGGCACGGTCGAAAGCCCGTCGCTGCAGGACCGCATGCATGCGCAGGGCGACTACGAAGCAGCTCGCGCCGCCTTCATCGCGCGCCAGCCGATGGGCCGCCTCGGCACGCCCGAGGAAATCGCCGACCTCGCCGTCTATCTGGCCGGCGCCACCTATACGTCGGGGCAGGCTTATAATATCGACGGTGGCTGGTCGATCTAAGAGGCCATTTGAAAACCCTACTCCGCCGGGCGCCTGACGCGGCTTTCTGCGCTTCCGGTGCTCACGTACTTTAAGTACGCTCCGCTCCGGTTCTCGAAACCCACGCCATTCGCCGCAGCGGAGCGAGTTTGCAAACGGCCTCTGGTCGCAACTGGGAGAAAACTGCATGAAACTGCTGCGCTATGGCGAGGCGGGGAGCGAACGCCCCGGCCTGCTCGATGCGGATGGAACGATCCGCGACCTCTCCGCCCATGTCACCGACATTGCCGGCAAGACGCTCGATCCGGCATCGCTTGAGACATTGTCGAAGCTCGATCCGAAAACGCTACCGGCGGTTTCCGGCAAGCCACGCATCGGCGCCTGCGTCGCCGGCACCGGCAAATTCATCTGCATCGGTCTCAACTATTCCGACCATGCTGCCGAAACCGGCGCCACCGTGCCGCCGGAGCCGATCATCTTCATGAAGGCAAGCTCGGCTATTGTCGGGCCGAACGACGACGTGCTGATCCCGCGCGGCTCGGTGAAGACCGACTGGGAGGTCGAGCTCGGCGTGGTGATCGGCAAGACTGCAAAGTATGTCACCGAGGCCGAGGCGCGTGATTATATCGCCGGCTATTGCGTCGCGCACGACGTCTCCGAGCGCGCCTTCCAGGCCGAGCGCCAGGGCCAGTGGACCAAGGGCAAGTCCTGCGACACGTTCGGGCCGATCGGCCCGTGGCTGGTGACCAAGGACGAGATCAAGGACCCGCAGAACATCCCGATGTGGCTGACGGTCAACGGCAAGACCATGCAGAACGGCTCGACCAAGACCATGGTCTTCGGCGTCGCTTATCTCGTCTCCTATCTCAGCCAGTTCATGTCGCTGCACCCGGGCGACATCATCTCTACCGGCACGCCGCCCGGCGTCGGCCTCGGCATGAAGCCGCCGGTCTTCCTGAAGCCCGGCGACGTGGTCGAGCTCGGTATCGAAGGGCTGGGCATCCAGAAGCAGACGTTCAAGGCGGATTTGTAGGCGGCGCTTTGCCTTCTCCCCTGGGGGCTAGCGTGCGCACACATCTGCTTCGGAGAGGTGTGGGCACGCTAGCCCACAAGGGGAGAAGGGGAGTCGGCACCTGCGCTATTTCAGCACCTTCCCATCGGCCCCAAACCGGTATGTCTTTGCCGGATCCGGCGTCGCGTAGAGCGTGGCACCCGGTTCGGCGTTATAGACGCCAAAAATGCGCACTGTGATCAAGCCGGCCTTCTCGCAGTCGAGATAGAGATTGGTGTCGGCGCCAAGGTGCTCGGCATGGACAACCGTGCCTTTCCAGGCACCGGATTTCGGATCGACGGTCAGGTGCTCGGGGCGGACACCAATGGTCTTGGCCGTCTCGCCAAGCCTGGCCCCGTCGACGAAGTTCATCTTCGGTGAGCCGATGAAGCCGGCGACGAATTCATTTGCCGGCGAATTGTAAAGCTCCATCGGTCCGCCGATCTGCTCGATCTTTCCCGCGTTCAGCACGACGATCTTGTCGGCCAGTGTCATCGCCTCGACCTGGTCGTGGGTGACATAGATCATCGTGGCCTTCAGCCGGCGATGCAATTGCGCGATCTCCAGCCTGGTGTTGACGCGCAGTGCGGCGTCGAGGTTCGACAGCGGCTCGTCGAACAGAAAAAGCTTGGGCTCACGCACCACGGCGCGGCCGATGGCGACGCGCTGGCGCTGGCCGCCGGACAACTCGGCCGGCCGCCTCGAGAGGTAGGGCTCCAGCGACAGCATCGAGGAAGCGATGCCGATGCGGCGGTCGATCTCGGCCGCCGGCGTGCCCGCCTGCTTGAGGCCGAGGCCCATATTGTTCTTCACAGTCAGATGCGGATAGAGCGCATAGGTCTGGAACACCATGGCGATACCGCGCTTGGCCGGCGGCGTGGCGGAGACGTCCGCCCCGTCGATCACCACGCGGCCCGAGGTCGAGTCCTCCAGCCCGGCAATGACCCTGAGCAGCGTCGACTTCCCGCAACCGGATGGACCGACGAAGACGACGAACTCGCCATCCGTCACCTCGAGGTTGATGCCCTTCAGCACCTCGACCGGCCCAAAGGCTTTTTTCACGTTCTCGATGTTCAGCGAGCCCACGGCTTCGTCCCTGTTCTAGAGTTTCACGGCGAGGCCGCTGCGCACGCTCTCGTCTGCGGCAAGGCAGACGGCGAGCGACTTCACCGCGTCGTCCATGTGGCGGGTCAAGTCCAGATCCTCGCGGATCGCCTTCAGCACAAACGCCTGTTCCAGGTCGCAGAGGTCCTGATGGCCGGGCTCGCCTTGCATCGACAGCATTTCGTCCGGTTTCGCGAACTTGCCGTCGGCGCCGGTCGCCGCGCTGTGCAGGCGGATGGTCGAGGTCTTGGTGTGGGTGTCGATGTCGTCGGACCTGACACCCTCCTTCATGACGATCGACACGCAGCCATTGGGCGAGATCACGTCCTTGACGAAGAAAGCCGTCTCCGAAATCATCGGCCCCCAGCCGGCCTCGTACCAGCCGACCGAACCGTCGTCGAATAGCACCTGCAGATGACCGTAATTGTACATTGACGGCGCGATCTCGTCGCTCAGCCTCAGCCCCATGCCGCGCACCTCGACTGGCCTGGCGTCGGTGATCTGCAGCATCACGTCGAGATAATGCACGCCGCAATCGACGATCGGCGATGTCGTCTGCATCAACTGCTTGTGCGTCTCCCAGCTATGGCCGGAGGATTGCTGGTTGAGGTTCATGCGGAACACGTAAGGGCCGCCGAGCTTGCGCGCCTCGGCGATCAGCCGGATCCAGGACGGGTGATGGCGCAGGATGTAGCCGATCACCAGTTTTTTGCCGTTGGCCTTGGCTGCCGCGACCACGCGCTTTGCATCGGCGACCGTCGTTGCCAGCGGCTTTTCGACGAAGACATGGCAGCCGGCCTCGAATGCACTGACCGCATAGTCGGCATGGCTGTCGGAATAGGTAGCGATGCAGGCGACATCGGGCTTTTCGTCGCGTAGCGCCTCGTCGAAGGAACGCCGGATGGCGTAGGTCGAAAGCCCTTCCGGCAGCGGCACATCGGAGCGGTTGACCAGCGCGGCGATCTGGAATCCCGGATTGGTGTGATACGCCAACGCATGGCTGCGCCCCATATTGCCGAGGCCGGCGATGACAACGCGAAGGGGTTGGTCCATTTCAGTTTGCCTTTAGTAGAGCGCGGGCTTTCAGGTCCATCCTAATACTCGATCCATACTCACTGGCGATCTGCAGAGCAGCCTTTTCGCTTTCACAACGTGCCAGAAGTCCGAACCCGTATGTATCGACTCCCTCTTTGATCAGAGAAGACCTCCGGTCGTCCGGCAACGGACGATCCAGATCCAGCGCCTCGGTGAATGCCTTGGATTGCTCGCTAACCATCAGGGAGTTGACACGCCAGACGATATGACAGTTGTATTCCTTCGGTCGACGCTCGATCCCGAACCGAGTCAGCCAGACAGCTGCATTGAGATAGAACTGCGGTCCCCAGGCAGACTTCTGAAGGTTAAGCAGACAGACCGTTTCCGGCCATTCGCGAAAATAGTTTGTTTTGCGAACGCCGCGGAATCTGTGGCGGATTGCCGACTCGGTGAGGCCTCGACTGATCGCGTCCCGACCCTCACTCACTTGACCGCTCCCGAAGTGATGCCGCGGATCAGCTGCCGCGAGAAGATGACGTAGAGGATCAGCACCGGCATGATCGCCAGCGACAGTGCCGCCAGGATGGCATTCCAGTTGGTGACGAACTGGCCGAGGAACAGTTGCGCGCCGAGCGTCACCGTCTTGGTTTCCTCCGACGGCGCCAGGATCAGCGGGAACCACAGATCGTTCCAGATCGGGATCATGGTGAAGACGGCGACCGTTGCCATAGATGGCCTGACCAGCGGCAACACCAGGCGGAAGAAGATGGTGTATTCCGATAGCCCGTCGATGCGGCCGGCGTTCTTCAGGTCGTCGGAGACCTGCTTCATGAATTCCGACAGGATGAAGACGGCAAGCGGCAGGCCCTGCGCCGTGTAGACCAGGATCAGCGCCGTCAGCGTGTTGACCAGCCCGCTCGCCACCATCAGCTGCAGGATGGCGACGGTGCCGAGGCGGATCGGGATCATGATGCCGAGCGCCAGATAGAGCCCCATCAGCGAATTGCCGCGGAAGCGGTATTCCGACAGCGCGAAGGCAGCCATGGCGCCGAACAAAAGCACGAAGAACAGCGAGGCGACGGTGACGACAAGGCTGTTCTGGAAATAGTGGATGAAGTCGCCCTGGCCGATCACCGTGGTGTAGCCGATCAGGTCGAAGGTCCCTGGCGTCGGCGGCGTCAGCGGCGCGCCGAAAATCCCTGCGCGCGATTTGAACGAATTCATGATCACGAGGATGACCGGAAAAAGCGCGATTGCGGTGTAGGTCAGAAGGATCGCATGCGCGCCGATGGTGCGGGGCAGCGAGCGGGTTGCGGTGCTCATGGTCGCGCTCCCCTAAAACTGGTAGCGACGCAAGCGCGTCTGTACGAGGAACAGATAGACGCAGACGCCGCCGAGGATGATCAGGAACATCATCGTGGCGATCGCCGCGCCCATGTTGGGATCGCCGACCTGCAGCTGGAAACCGAAGAAGGCGCGGTAGAGGAAGGTGCCGAGAATATCCGTTGAATAGTTCGGCCCGGCCAGCGCGCCTTGCGCGGTGTAGATCAGGTCGAAAGCGTTGAAGTTGCCGACGAAGGTCAGGATCGAGATGATGCCGATCGACGGCAGGATGAGCGGCAGCTTGATCTTCCAGAACTGCGCCATCCCAGTGATGCCGTCGCATTCGGCCGCTTCGATCACCTCTTCGGGAATGGACAGCAGTGCCGCATAGATCAGCATCATCGGGATGCCGACGAACTGCCACACCGAGATCAGGCTGAGCGCGGTCAGCGCATATTGCGCCTTGCCGAGCCAGGGCGTGAACAGGCTTTTCAGGCCGACAAGGTCCATCATATGCGGCGCCACGCCCCATAGCGGCGACAGGATCAGCTTCCAGGCGAAGCCGACGATGACGAAAGACAGGATCGTCGGCACGAAGATCGCCGTGCGGTAGAAGGCGGAAAACCGTAGCCTGGGGCTGGACAGAAGTGCGGCCAAAAGGACGCCGATCGGGTTCTGCACCAGCATGTGGATGATGAAGAACCAGACATTGTTCCTGAGCGCGTTCCAGAAATTGACCGACCAGTTGGGATCACCGAACAGCATGCGGAAATTTTCCAGTCCGACGAAGACCTGCGACTGGTTGATGTTGCGGAACAGCGACAGCTGCAGCGTGCCGGCCAGCGGCAGGATCATGATCGCCGTATAGACCAGCAGCGCCGGCGCCAGGAAAACGCCGATATGCCAACGGAACGGTCTTTTCAGTGCTGCGGCCATGCGTTCGGTCCCCGCCGATCAGGTCTTGCTATTGCCGCCAAAGGGCGCGGCGCCTCCCTCCCCCTCGAGGGGAGGGTACCTCGCAAAGCGAGGCGGGTGGGGTCGGCAGAGGAGCACGCCATCGTCGTTCGACCGTGCTTTCCAGCAGCGATCAAGCCGCAGTCTGCCTCGACCGACCCCCTCTGTCGCCTTCGGCGACATCTCCCCCTCGAGGGGGGAGACAACGCTTCGCCGCGCTTTACTTCGCCGGCTTGTACCAGCTGTCGAGGCCGTCCTGCAGCTTCTTGGCGGCAGCTTCCGGCGTGTCGGTGCCGTTGATGACGTTGGCCGATTCAACCCACGTCTCGTTTTCGAGGTTCGGCGTGCCGCGCGACAGGATCTGGTAGGTCGAGCGGATCGTCGACTTGCACTTGCCGCGCCAGGAGACGAATTCCTGGGCCAGCGGGTCTTCCATCTTCACCGGGGTGTTGTTCAGGCTGAAGAAGCCCGGCAGCGCGTTGGCGTAGATGGTGGCGAAATCCGGCGAGGCCACCCAGGACAGGAAGGTCTTGGCCGCATCCGCGTTCTTCGAGGCCGCATTGAGGCCCATGCCGATGTCGGTGTGGTCGGAGATGTAGCAGGTGTCGCCGGCCTTCTGCACCGGCGGCGGGAAGGCGCCCATCTTGAACTGCGCCTGCGTGTTGAACAGGCCGATCTCCCACGAGCCGGCCGGGTAGATGGCGGCGCGACCGAGCGTGAACAGGTTCTGGCTGTCCGGATAGGTCTGCGCCTCGAAGCCGTCGCCGAGGTAGTCCTTCCACTTGGCCAGTTCCTTGAAGGGCTCGACCCACTGCGGATCGGTCAGCTTCTGCTCGCCCTTGATCAGCGCCAGGCGACCTTCCTCGCCCTTCCAGTAGTTGGGGCCGATGTTCTGGTAGCCCATGGTCGCCGCTTCCCAGAGGTCCTTGGTGCCCATCGCCATCGGGATGTAAGTGCCGTCGGCCTTGATCTTGTCGAGCGCGGCGAAGAATTCGTCGCGCGTCTCCGGCACCTTGATGCCGAGCTTGTCGAAGGCGTCCTTGTTGTAGATGAAGCCATGGATGACGGAGGCCATCGGCACGCAGAAACTCGACTTGCCGTCGTCGGTCTGCCAGGCGGCCTTGGCGACGTCGGAGAAGTTCTCCATGCCGGGCAGGGTCGAGATGTCGGCGAGGTTGCCCTTCTTGAAGAGTTCCAGCGACTTGTCGAACGGGCGGCAGGTGATCAGGTCGCCGGCCGAGCCGGCGGCGAGCTTGGCGCCGAGGGCGGCGTCATATTCGGTCGGCGCCGACGGCGCGAACACCACCTTGATGCCCGGGTTCTTGGCTTCGAAGGCCGGGATCAGCTTGTCCTTCCAGATGGCAAGGTCGTCGCCGCGCCAGCTTTCGATGTTGAGCGTTACGTCGTCGGCATACGCCCCCCCGGCGGAGCCGAGAATGCTGGTGCCGAGAAGAAGTGCCGTCAGTAGCTTCGTTGTCATGCTCAGTCTCCCTGTTGACCTTTTTCAGGTTCGGTTTTGATGAGAACAGAGGCATTGCGCCCCTTGCTCCCCTCGATCGCGGAAAGGGCCGGCCGCAGCTTGTGGCCAGTCCCTTCCAATATCTTCTCGGCTGCATCGGCGCTGGCGGCGCCGGCGGCGAGCAGAATAGCGGTCTTGACGACGCCGCCGCTCCTTTCGAGCAGGCGCGCCGCCTCGTCCTTGTCGCGCCCGCTGACGGCGGCGACGATGCGTGCGGCGCGGTCGCGCAGCTTGATGTTGTCGGCCATGAGGTTGACCATGTACCCGTCATGGACATGGCCGAGATGGATGGCGGCGAGCGTCGACAGCATGTTGAGCGCGATCTTCTGGGCGGTGCCTGCGCCCATGCGCGTTGAGCCGGCAATCAGCTCCGGCGGCGTTTCGAGCAGGATGGCGATGTCGGCCAGCCGCAACAGCGGCGCATCCCTGTTGTTGGCGATGGCAATGGTCGCCGCACCGCGGCGCCTGGCGTCCTCGATCGCCCTGACTGCATAAGGTGTCGAGCCGCTGGCCGAGACGGCGATCAGGCAGTCGCCCTTGCCGATGCGGGCGGCGGCAACTGCTGCCGAAGCTTCCTCGGTGTCGTCCTCCGGCCCGCCGGCCAGTGTCTTGAAGGCCTCGTCGCCGCCGGCGATCAGGATGGCGATGCGGTCGCGTTGGATGCCGAAAGTGCCCGGCAGCTCAAGCGCGTCGGCCAGTGCCATCAGGCCCGAACTGCCGGCAGCCGCATAGGCGAGCTTGCCGCCGCTTTTCAGTCTGCTTGCGATGATTTCGGCTGCCGCAGCAATGGCAGGAATGGCGCCGTGCACGGCCTTGGCGGCCTCGATCTGTGCGTTGGCCAAAGAGGAAAGGACGGCTTCCGGGGCCTGGATATCCAGTCCCTCGGCATTCTGGTGAAGCGCTTCGGTGCGCGTTTCGGCCATCCGCTTTCCTCCAATCGAGAAAACCATACCAAAAAAATACCACTTGTCCACACGCATTAATGAAATCCTTGCGGCAGTGCAGGCTTGCGAACGAAATTGGCTGATTTTCCAACAAACTACGCCTTAACTTTTTTGAAACGGAAATTAATCCTTGGCTATTGGTATTTTATTGGTATTATCCGCCCGGAGGAGAAATCGCGTGAAATTCGTGCTCGGCATCGATGGCGGCGGCACCAGCTGCAGGGCGGCCCTTGCAACGGCCGACGGCATCGTCCTCGGCCGCGCCAAAAGCGGTGCCGCCAACATCCGAACCGATCTCACCGGCGCCAGGACGAACATCGTCGACGCAGCGCAGCAGGCCTTTGTCGCCGCGGGCAAGGATCCCGCACTGATCCCGCAAACTCCGGCCGTTCTCGGTCTTGCCGGCGCCAATGTCGGCACCTACCGGCAGCAGCTCGAAGCGATCCTGCCGTTTCGCATCAGCCGTGTCGAGACCGACGCCGAGATCGCGCTGGAAGGCGCGGTTGGCTCCGGCGACGGCGCCATGGCCATACTCGGCACGGGCACCGCCTATATGGCACGCAAACAAGGCAAGTCGCGCGCCATCGGCGGCTGGGGGTTCCAGGTCGGCGACCAGGGCAGCGGCGCCCGTATCGGCCGCGACCTGCTCGAGCAGACGCTGCTCGCCTATGACGGCATCCGCCAGGGATCGCCGCTGACGGAGACCATGCTCGCCATCTTCCGTAACAATCCCGAGGATCTGGTCGAATTCACCACCAACGCCAAGCCCGGCGATTTCGGCGGCTTCGCGCCCAAGGTGTTCGAACATGCCGAAAAAGGCGACGTCGTCGCTATCTGGATCCTCGACAAGGCGGTCGCCGATGTCGAAGCAGCGCTTGGCGTGCTCGACCTGGGCGGCGGCGATCCGCTCTGCCTGCTCGGCGGGTTGGCGCCGCTTTACGCGCCGCGCCTGTCGGCCCGCTACCGGGCGCTGCTGAAACCGCCGCTCGACGACGCGCTGGGCGGCGCGGTTCAGATGGCGGCTCGGATTTTCGCAAACACGGCGGAGGCAGCTCGATGAGTGAGGCCGCCGACCAGATATTCGCGGCGCTGAAACAATCGTCGCAGAGTGGCGCGCCGCTCTATCTGCAGCTCAGGAAGAGTATCGAGGATGCGGTCAAACGCGGGCTGATCGGACCTGGCGATGCGCTGCCTTCCGAGCGCGACATCGCTAGCAAGGCCGACATTTCGCGCGTCACCGTGCGCAAGGCGGTGCAGGACCTGGTCAAGGGCGGCATCCTCGTCCAGCGCCATGGTTCCGGTACCTTCGTTGCGCCACGTATGGAGCGCGTCGAGCAGTCGCTGTCGATGCTGACCTCGTTTACCGAGGACATGGCACGGCGCGGCATGGCGGTGCGTTCGGCTTGGCTCGACCGCGGCCTCTATCCGCCGTCGCCCGACGAGATGATGGTGCTCGGCCTGGCGTCGAACGAATTGGTGGCGCGCGTGGCGCGCCTTCGTATCGCCAACGACACGCCGCTGGCGATCGAGCGCGCCTCGCTATCGACAAGCGTGCTGCCCGATCCGGCGGCGATTGGTTCGTCGCTCTACGCCGCGTTGGAAAAGACCGGCAACAGGCCGGTGCGGGCGGTGCAGCGCATTTCCGCCACCAATCTCGGCGATAGCGACGCACAGCTGCTGGAAGTACCGCCGGGCATTGCCGGCCTGCACATCGAGCGTATCTCCTATCGGGCGAGCGGCAAGGTGATCGAGTTTACCCGCTCCATCTACAGGGGCGACGCCTATGATTTTGTCGCCGAACTCCGGCTGAGCGGGCCGGGCGAAGAGGGCCGGCCATGACCGCGACAACGACCCATATGCGGCGCGAGATCGAGGAGATCCCGGAGGCCACCGCCCGTCTGCTCGATGGCTCGGCCGCGGTGCTGACGGAAGCTGGACGCGGCATTCGCGAGCGCGACCCGAATTTCGTCGTCACCGTGGCGCGCGGCTCGTCCGACCATGCCGCGACCTTCATGAAATATGCCGTGGAGTTGACCGCCGGGCTGGCGGTTGCATCGGTCGGCCCGTCGATCGCCTCGATCTATGGCGCCAAGCTGAAGCTGGGCGGCTCGGCCTGCCTGGCGATCTCGCAGTCCGGCAAGAGCCCGGACATCGTTGCAATGGCGCAAGCGGCGAGGACCGGCGGTTCGCTGACCGTCGCCATCACCAACACCGCCGATTCGCCGCTGGCGCGGGCTTCGGACTACGCGATCGACATCCTGGCCGGACCGGAGCGCAGCGTCGCGGCGACGAAGACCTTCGTCAATTCAGCCGTCGCAGGACTCGCCTTGATGGCGCATTGCACCGGCGACGAGAAACTCCTGGTGGCGCTCGCGCGCTTGCCGGAGCATTTTCGCAAGGCGATCGCCTGCGACTGGATGGCGCTGGCTGGGGCACTCGAGACGCCGAAATCGCTGTTCATTCTCGGCCGCGGCCCGTCGGCGGCGATCGCCAACGAGGCGGCGCTGAAATTCAAGGAAACCTGCGCCATGCATGCGGAAGCCTATAGTGCCGCCGAGGTCATGCACGGCCCGCTGGCGCTGGTCGGTCCCGGTTTCCCGGTGCTGGCTCTGGCTGCTCGCGATGCGTCCGAGCCATCGGTGGCCGATGCCGCCGACAGCCTGGCCGGCAAGGGCGCTGCCGTCTTTGTGACGTCGAACAAGGCAAAGAGCGCTCAGCGCCTGCCGCATGTCGCAACCGGTCATCCGCTGACCGACCCGCTGACGCTGATCGTGTCGTTCTATGGTTTCGTCGAGGCTTTTGCCCGCCATCGCGGCCTCGACCCCGACACGCCGCCCAATCTGCGCAAGGTAACGGAAACCCTATGAGCGACCGTTTTGCCCTGACTGGCACCCGGATTTTCGATGGCGACGACTGGCACGACAATGCGGCGCTTGTCGTGCGCGACGGCCTCGTCGAGGCCATTGTTGCCGCCGGTGCCATTCCATCCGATGTTGCGCGTATCGAGACCGGCGGCGGCATGCTGGCGCCTGGCTTCGTCGATCTGCAGGTCAATGGCGGCGGCGGCGTCATGCTCAACGACCATCCGGACGTCGCCTCGATCGAGACCATCTGCCGGGCGCACGCACCCTTCGGCACGGCGGCGCTGTTGCCGACGCTGATCACCGACACGTCCGAGATCACCGCCGCGGCGGTTGCGGCCGGAGCCGAAGCGGCACGGAGGAAGGTGCCGGGGTTCCTGGGCCTGCACCTCGAAGGGCCGCATCTGTCGATCGCCCGCAAGGGCGCACATGACCCGGCTTTGATCCGGCCGATGCTAGACTCCGACCAGACGATGCTGATCGCCGCACGGAAAGACCTGCCCGTGCTGCTGACGACGGTGGCGCCCGAATCCGTCGAGCCCAGCCAGGTGTCGGCGCTTAGCAAGGCCGGCATTGTCGTCAGCATCGGCCATTCCGATACCGGCTATGCCACGGCTCGCGCCTTTGCCGAGGCCGGCGCAACGGTGGTCACCCATCTGTTCAATGCGATGAGCCAGATCGGCAATCGCGAGCCGGGGCTGGCGGGCGCCGCAATCGATACAGGCACATTCTATGCCGGCATCATCGCCGACGGTATCCATGTCGATCCGGCCACCATGGCCATCGCCTTGCGCGCCAAGCAGGGGCCGGGCAAGATCCTGCTCGTTACCGATGCCATGGCGACAATCGGCACCGACATGACCTCGTTCACGCTGAACGGCCGCACCATCCACCGCAAGGATGGCAGGCTGACACTTGCCGACGGCACGCTGGCGGGCGCGGATCTCGACATGATTTCCGCGGTGCGCTTCATGCACCGCGTCGTCGGCCTCGACCTCGACGAAACCTTGCGCATGGCCTCGCTCTATCCGGCGCAGGCGATCGGCCAGTCGCACCGGCTCGGGCGCTTCGCCAACGGTACCGCGGCCAACATCGTTTCGCTGTCGGACGATCTGGACATTAAAAGCGTCTGGATCGATGGTGCCAGGGTTTTTGCAGGCAGCCCTGCTCGTTAGGTTAGCCGGCTTTGGACGTATAGAGGTCCTTGTAGGCTTCGCGCAGCAGGTTCTTCTGCACCTTGCCCATCGTGTTGCGCGGCAGTTCGTCGACGAAGATCACCCGTTTCGGATGCTTGTACCTAGCGAGGCGCCCGGCGATGGCCTCAACGATCCCTGCGGCGCTGATGGTCGAGCCCAGCGCCCTCACCACGACAGCGGTGACGCCTTCGCCGAAATCCGGATGGGCAACGCCGATGACAGCGCTTTCGGCGACGCCAGGCAGTGCGTCGATCTCGCTCTCGACTTCCTTTGGATAGATATTGTAGCCGCCGGAAATGATCAGGTCCTTGCCGCGGCCGACGATGTGGACATAGCCGTCAGCATCGATCAGTCCGAGATCGCCGGTGATGAAGAAACCGTCGTCACGGAACTCCGCTTTGGTCTTTTCCGGCATGCGCCAGTAGCCGCAAAAGACATTGGGACCCCTCACCTCGATCATGCCGACATCGCCCTTGGCAAGTGTTTCGCCGCTCTCGGGGTCGGTGATGCGCAGGGAAACGCCGGTCAGGGGAAACCCGACCGTGCCGGCACGCCGCTCGCCATCATAAGGATTCGACGTGTTCATGTTGGTCTCGGTCATGCCGTAGCGCTCGAGGATGGCGTGGCCGGTGCGCTCTCGCCAGGCTCTGTGCGTCTCGGCCAAAAGCGGCGCCGAGCCGGAAATGAACAGGCGGATGTTTTTCGCCGCTTGCCGGTTCAAACCGTCCTGCTGCAGCAGGCGGACGTAGAAGGTCGGCACGCCCATCAGCACGGTGGCCCGCGGCAGCAGCGAGACGATGCGGGCCGGGTCGAATTTGGTTTCGAACAGCATCGAGGCGCCGGCCATCAGGACGACATTGGTGGCGACGAAAAGGCCATGCGTGTGGAAAACCGGCAGCGCGTGAATCAGCACGTCTGCGGCAGTGAAGCGCCAGAGGTCGACCAGCACCCGCGCATTGGAGGCGAGGTTTTCGTGGCTGAGCATGGCGCCTTTCGAACGGCCGGTGGTGCCGGATGTGTAGAGGATCGCAGCAAGGTCGTCCGGTCCGCGCGCCACGTCGTGGAAGTCCATGGCCGTCTCGGAGGCGCGATCGGTCAACGAACCCTCGCCCTTGCTGCCGAGTGTCGCGACCGCAGCGCCCGAGGCCTGCGCCAAAACGCCGATCTCGGTCACTCGCGCCGGGTCGCAGACGATCAGTCGTGGTTCGGCATCCCTGAAGAAGTAGTCGAGTTCGGTCAGCGTATAGGCGGTGTTGAGCGGCAGGAAGATCGCGCCGGCACGCAGGCAAGCGAGATAAAGGAAAATGGCCTCCGGGCTCTTCTCGACCTGAACGGCGACGCGGTCGCCGGCTTCGACGCCCAGCTGCGACAGCACATGTGCCAGTTGAGCGGAGCGCGCCAGCATTTCGCCATAGCTGATCGAGCGCCCGTCCTCTGCCTCCATCAAAAGGCGTCCGGGCGTGGGCATCCGGGCACGGAAAGCATCGAACAGATGGTTGCTCAAAAGTCCCCCCGAGCGGCTGTCTCCGGCCGAACGGCGGCGGTCAGCCGGCCGCCTTGTCCGCCGCTGCCCTGATTGCCTCGATGTTTGCCCGATAGGCTGCGACGCTGCCGCCCTTGAAAATGGCCGCACCGGCGACCAGCACGCTGGCGCCGGCGGCGGTGACCAGGGGCGCAGTTTCCGGCGAAATGCCGCCGTCGATCTCGATCCGGATCGGCCTGTCACCGATCAGCGCCTTCACCCGCTTCACCTTGTCTACGATCGCCGGAATGAAGGCCTGGCCGCCGAAGCCCGGATTGACCGTCATGATCAGGATAAGATCGAGCCGGTCGAGCACGTATTCGATCATCGTCTCCGGTGTCGCGGGGTTGAGCGACACGCCGGCCTTCTTGCCAAGGTTTTTGATCGTCTGCAGCGAGCGGTCGAGATGCGGCCCGGCTTCGGCGTGCACCGTGATGCCGTCGCAGCCGGCCTCGGCGAAGGCGGCCAGATAGGGGTCGGCGGGGGCGATCATCAGATGGCAGTCGAAGAAGGCCTTGGTGCGGTTGCGGATCGCCTTGATCACCGGCGGCCCGAAGGTGATGTTGGGGACGAAATGCCCGTCCATGACGTCGAGATGGATCCAGTCGGCGCCGGCGGCCGCCACCGCCTCGACCTCGTCGCCGAGCTTCGAGAAATCGGAAGCCAGCACCGATGGCGCGATCAGGGTTTTTTTGCTCATGACGCGGTCTTCCCGAACGCCTCGGTTTACGGACCCTCTGTATCGCCTGCCTAGACCATGAGTCGAGTCCGGAAAGTGGAAGCCGGTTTGTTCTTCCGCTGATGCCACGGCTTCAGGTTTTCGCTGCTCTTTCATCTGCCAGCCAAAGAAAAACCCCGCCGGATCGCTCCGGCGGGGTTTTCTTGATCGAATGATCACCCGTTTGAAGTTCGCGCGCGATCCTATTGCTCGAGCTGCGGCTTGCGCCTTGGCAGCTGCTGAAGAACATCTGGATTCAGCAGCAGGCTCGGTTTGCGGATCGGTTGGCACTGGCCATTAATCGGCCGCGCGCCCGGTGCGCACTCCAGCCGCGGTTTGCGGCAGGCGCCGTCGCGCAGCTCTGTCCCACGCGGGCAGACGCAAACGCCACGCTTGTTGTGGATCTGACCGGGTATCGGGCACTCCACCACAACAGGCTTCTTGCGCCTGCAGGCATTGCCTTGCACTTCCGTACCCCGCGGGCAGACGCAATCGCCGTTGGCGTCGTGGATCTGCCCGCGGATGGTGCACTGCTCCGGCTTCGGCTGGATTGGCCGGCAGGCATTGCCCCTGACTTCCGTACCCCGCGGGCAGACGCAATCGCCACCGGCGTCGTGGATCTGGCCACGGATGGTGCACTGCTCCGGCTTCGGCTGGATTGGCCGGCAGGCATTGCCCCTGACTTCCGTACCCCGCGGGCAGACGCAATCGCCACCGGCGTCGTGGATCT
>NZ_JAMYSQ010000044.1:0-26754 GCF_040321995.1 Mesorhizobium sp. M0207 | reverse complement strand
CTACTGCCCTACTGCCCTACTGCCCTACTGCCCTACTGCCCTACTGCCCTACTGCCCTAGCCGAGCATCATGACTTACCAATCCCCAATCTCCCCCGGCCGCTCCTGGTACGAAGACACGGCCGGGCCAAGGCCCGAATATCCGGCGCTCGACGGCGACCGGACATGCGATGTGGTGATTGTCGGCGGCGGCTTTACCGGCCTGTCGGCGGCGGCTCATCTCGCCACGACAGGCGCGGATGTCGTGCTTATCGAAACGCATCGTTTCGGTGACGGCGCATCGGGCCGCAATGGTGGCCAGCTCGGCACCGGACAACGGGCCTGGGCAGAGGAACTGGAAGCGGAATACGGCTTTTCCCGCGCCAAGGCGCTGTTCGACCTTGCCGAAGAGGCCAAGGCGCATCTGCTCGACTTTGCCGCGATGCACCAGATCGAGATCGACTATATGCCCGGCCAGATGTCGGTGGCGCACAAGAAGCGCTATGTCGACGACTACAAGGCGCATGCCGAGATCATGGCAAACCGGTTCGGTTATCCGCACATCTCATTCATGGATGCCGCGGAGACTGCCGAGCGGCTCGGCTCGACGCATTATTTCGGCGGCACCCGCGACACCGGCACCGGCCATGTCCATCCGCTGAAGCTGGTGATCGGCACAGCGAAAGTCGCGGCAGAGGCCGGCGCAAAGCTTTTCGAGCAGACGCCGTCGACCGGCATCACCTCCGGCGGCGGCAAGGTCAGGGTTGTGACGCCGAAGGGCACGATCACCGCCGCTAAATGCCTGATCGGGGTCAACGCCTATGGCGGCACGCTCGAACCGGTGAGTGCCGCGCATATTATGCCGATCGGCTCGTTCATCGGCGCGACGGTGCCGCTGGGAGCCGATTCCAAAGTGTTGCCGGGTGGCGAGGCGGTCGACGATTCGCGCTTCGTCGTGCGCTATTTCCGCAAATCGAAGGATGGGCGGCTGCTGTTTGGCGGGCGCGAGATCTATGCGGTCAACGATCCCAAGGACATCCACATCCACATCCGCCGGCAGATTGCCGAGATCTACCCGGCACTGAAGGACGTCGAGATCACTCATGGCTGGGGCGGCTATGTCGGCATCACCGTGCCGAGAAAGCCGTTCGTGCGCGAAGTGATGCCCAATGTGACCTCGATCGGCGGCTATTCCGGCCACGGCGTCATGCTGTCGAACTTTTTCGGCAAGCTTTATGCCGAGACGGTCGCCGGCAACCGCGACCGGCTGAAGCTGATCGAGGACCTGAAAATTCCACCCTTCCCCGGCGGCCGGCGTTTGCGCGCGCCACTGCTCTTCCTTGCGCTCAACTGGTACGCGTTGCGGGACAGGATCTAACCAGACGTTGCAGAATCCTTAACCAGGGCGCAGAATTCCCGCCAAGGGCGCAGTGATGCCACAATCGCGGGCGAAAGATGATGCTCGTGGGCAGCTGAACGGGGAATTTTTGCGGGCCTGCCCGCTTTTGGTTTGGGACCGATGCCGATCGAAATGCCGGCTCTCCGGCATGGGTCGTAAGAACATCGGCCCGCAAATGGAGGTGGCAAGTGTGAGAGAGCCCTTCAGTTTCGGCGCGCCGGAACGACGGCGCCTTGCGATGCAATTCGGTTACGATATGCGGCCGACGTTCTGGCACGGGGTCCGGTCGAACGCGCATCTGGTGATAGCCGCGCTTGGCACGGTCGCACTGCTCGGCGTTGCCGCGGTGGCACTGTGGCTGGCATTGCCGGCAAATGAGCGACAAGCGGCCGCAAGTCCTGAGCAGATCGTTCCGACCATCCCGGTCAAGACGACGAAGATCATGCCTGCCAAGGTTGCTGCGGCGCCGCGGACGACGGGCAAGGCAGATGCGGTTTCCCCAGCGGTGGCCGCGGCGGAAGCCGAGATACCAGCGCTGGCTCCCAACGATCCGCGCTGGACAGGGCCAAAGACGGCATCGGCCGCCGCCACGGCAGCATCCGACCAGCTGGCAAGCCAGACCGAGCAGGCGACCGATAAATCGTCTGCTTCGGTGGCATTCGCCGACCCGGCAGCAAAACCCGACGCTGCGGCATTGTTTGCCAAAGTCGCGGCTCCCGGCAGCTCAACGAAAAACAGCGGGCCCGATGGCGCGCAGACCGCCGCCATCCCCACGCCCAAGCCGCAACTGCCGACGCAGACTTCGAGCGAAGACGACAACAGCACCAAGGCAAATTCCGGAAGAGCCAATACTGCCGGTACCGGACGCATCCTGAGATCCGTCACCATGCGCACCGGCCCAAAAAAGAATGCAGCCGCCATTCTCACCGTGCCGGCCAAGACCTCGGTGCAGGTGATGAGCTGCAAGCAATGGTGCCAGATCGTCTACAACGGCAAGCGCGGCTGGATTTACAAGAGCTACGTCAAAACCGGGGCGTAGGGCCGGCAGAGCGATTGCGGGTCGCTCGCCATCAGCCAGTCCTTCGCCGGAGGCCCCGGCCGTTCAAATACAACGTCCGCCGTCGACTTCCAGCGACACGCCAGTGATGAAAGCCGCTTCGTCCGAAGCAAGCCAAAGCGCGGCATTGGCTATGTCGAGCGGCGTCGAAAGCCGGCCGAGCGGGATCGACGCGCGGAACTTCTCGCGGATCTCGGGTGTGTCGGCGCCCATGAATTTCGCGAGCATGCCGGTCTCGCCGGCAACTGGGCAGAGGCAGTTGACGCGGATGTTCTTCGGCGCGAGTTCCACCGCCATCGATTTGGTCGCGGTGATCGCCCAGCCCTTCGATGCATTGTACCAGGTGAGGCCAGGCCGCGGCCTGATACCGGCCGTGGAGGCCGTCGTCAGGATGACGCCACCGCCTTGCCGTTCCATGACCGGCACCACTGCAAGCGCTGCGTGGTAGATCGCCTTCATGTTGACTGATGTGATCAGGTCGAAGGTCGCTTCGTCGACTTCCAGCATGTCACCGTTGCGATGGGTGTAACCCGCGTTGTTGACCATGATGTCGATGCGGCCGAAGGCGCTCATTGCGGCATTGACCATGTCGTCGAATTCGGACCGCAGCGAGACGTCGGTCTGGGTCCAGATCGCCTTTTCGCCGATCTCGCCGGCAACGCGCTCTGCGCCCTTGGCGTTCAGATCGGCGACGACTACCCGCGCGCCCTCCTCGGCAAAGCGCCTGGCCATGCCCTCGCCAAAGCCCGAGGCAGCGCCAGTGATGATTGCGACCTTATTTTTGAGGCGCATGCTTTTCTCACTCATCGTTGAAAGCGATCGATGACGCGTTTGGCCAGGCCATCGAAAGATGTGCGTCCATCGACGATTTCTCCTTTGGCTTTCGCTGCCATCCGGCTCTATGCTGCAACTGCGAAGGCTCCGGAAGCATCGCTTGCCGACAAGCCTCCGGCCAGCGCCGGTGTCAAGAGCACACGCGGATGTGACGCAATGGCACTGGCAAGTTTAAATCGATTAGATTATATCAGCCGCGTTATCGCGACCGGCGTCACAGCGGACAGACCATGACCAGCCAGATCATTCCCGTCGACCCTTTCGACTTCATCATTTTCGGCGGCACCGGCGACCTGTCGGAACGTAAGCTTCTGCCGTCGCTGTACCACCGGCAGCGCGACCACCAGTTTTCCGAGCCGACGCGCATCATCGGCACATCGCGTTCGAAGATGACCGACGAGGAATTCCAGTCGTTCGCCAGGCAGGCGATTGCCGATCATGTGAAACCGGAGGATATCGACGCCACGGAACTGAAGACGTTCCTCGCGCGGCTCTCCTATATCCCGGCAGATGCAACCACAGGTGCCGGCTTCGACAGGCTGAAGAAGGCGATCGGCGACAGCGAACACATCCGCGCTTTCTATCTGGCTGTGGCACCGGCGCTGTTCGGCGACATCTCGCACAAGCTGAAGGAGCACGGGCTGATCACGCCGAATTCGCGCATTGTGCTGGAAAAGCCGATTGGCCGCGATCTCGCTTCGGCGCGCGCGCTCAACGACCTGGTCGGCGACGACTTCCATGAAAGCCAGATTTTCCGCATCGACCACTATCTCGGCAAGGAGACGGTCCAGAATTTGATGGCGCTGCGTTTTGCCAACGCGCTCTACGAGCCGCTTTGGAATTCCGCCAATGTCGATCATGTGCAGATCACCGTGGCCGAGACTGTCGGCCTGGAAGACCGCGTCACCTATTACGACAAGGCCGGCGCATTGCGCGACATGGTGCAGAACCACATGCTGCAGCTGCTCTGCCTGGTCGCGATGGAGGCGCCGTCGTCGATGGACGCCGATGCCGTCCGTGACGAAAAGCTCAAGGTGCTGCGGGCGCTGAAGCGCATCAACGGCAACGAAGCGCCGAAGCACACGGTGCGCGGTCAGTATCGTGCCGGCGCCTCGGCCGGCGGGCCGGTGAAAGGCTATGTCGAGGAACTCGGCAAGAACAGCAACACCGAGACTTTCGTTGCGCTCAAGGCCCAGATCGGCAACTGGCGCTGGGCGGGCGTGCCGTTCTACCTCCGAACCGGCAAGCGGCTGGCGACGCGCGTTTCGGAGATCGTCATCGAATTCAAGCCGATCCCGCATTCGATCTTCGGCGAGAGCGCCGGGCCGATTTCCGCCAACCAGCTAGTCATCAGGCTGCAGCCCGACGAGGGCGTCAAGCAGTTCATCATGATCAAGGATCCGGGGCCGGGCGGCATGCGGCTGCGCCAGATTCCGCTCGACATGAGTTTTGCGCAATCCTTCGACGGCCGCGCCCCCGATGCCTATGAGCGGCTGATCATGGACGTGATCCGTGGCAACCAGACGCTGTTCATGCGCCGCGACGAGGTCGAGGCGGCGTGGAAATGGATCGACCCGATCCAGGACGCCTGGGAGAGCGGCAGGCAAGAGGCGCAAGGCTACACCGCCGGCACATGGGGTCCCTCGGCCTCGATTGCGCTGATCGAACGTGACGGGCGGACATGGCACGAGAGCAATTAGGCGGCGCCTACAACTGGCACGAATTTGCCGGACGTCAGGAGTTGGCGACAGCGCTTGCCGGCCACGTCGCCGGCCGTCTGTCAAAGGCGATCGCCGAGCGCGGCACGGCGCTGCTTGCGGTCTCGGGCGGCACGACGCCGGCGAAATTCTTCGCGGCGCTTTCGACCGTTCCGATCGCCTGGGAAAAGGTGACGATAACATTGGTCGACGAGCGCTTCGTGCCGCCCTCATCGCCGCGCTCCAATGCCGGCCTGGTTGCCGCCAACCTGCTGCAGAACGCGGCCGCCGCCGCGAATTTCGTGCCGCTCTACTACGCCGCGGCAAGTATCGAGGGTGCAGCGGTCTCCGACAGTGAGGCGCTGCAATTGCTGCCCTGGCCACTCGACGTCGTTGTGCTCGGCATGGGAACTGATGGCCACACCGCCTCGTTCTTTCCGGATGCCGACAACCTGGCACGATTGCTCGATCCGTCGTCGCAAAGGATCGTGCTTCCGGTTCATGCGGCAAGCGCCGGCGAGCCACGGCTGACGCTGTCACTGGCGCGGATCATCAATGCCGCCTTCATCGCGCTGCATATCGAGGGCGCGGAAAAACGCAGCGCATTCGAGGCCGCGCTTGGACCTGGAACACGAAAGCCCATTCGCGCCGTGCTCGATGCCACTCAAAAGCCCGTAGAGGTTTTCTGGGCACCCTGATCTCAACTTGGCTGCAGGTCCCGGCAACAGCCGGAAGGTGTTTGCGGGACCTCGCCTGAAAGGACCGACCGCCATGACCGCAAGACGCGATATCGAAGCCATCACCCAGCGCATCCGTGAGCGCTCCAAGCCCGGTCGCGAGGCCTATCTCGGCCGCATCGCCGAAGCCTCGAACCGCACCGCCAACCGGGCCGTGCTGTCCTGCGGCAACCTGGCCCACGGCTTTGCCGTCTGCAGCCCTTCCGAAAAGGTGGCACTTGGCGGCGACCGGGTGCCGAATCTCGGCATTATCACCTCCTATAACGACATGCTGTCGGCGCATCAGCCTTTCGAGACGTTTCCGAGGCTGATCAAGGATGCGGCGCGCGAGGCCGGCGGCATCGCCCAGGTGGCCGGCGGCGTGCCGGCGATGTGCGACGGCGTCACCCAGGGCCAGCCCGGAATGGAGCTGTCGCTGTTCTCGCGCGACGTGATCGCCATGGCCGCGGCAATCGGCCTGTCGCACAACATGTTCGATGCCGCCGTCTATCTCGGCGTCTGCGACAAGATCGTGCCTGGACTGGTGATCGCGGCGCTGACCTTCGGCCATCTGCCGGCGGTCTTCATCCCGGCCGGGCCGATGACGACCGGCATTCCGAACGACGAAAAAGCCAAGATCCGCCAGCTCTATGCCGAGGGCAAGGCGGGACGGGCCGAACTGCTCGAAGCGGAATCAAAATCCTATCACGGGCCGGGAACCTGCACTTTCTACGGTACCGCCAATTCCAACCAGATGCTGATGGAGATCATGGGCCTGCACACGCCTGGCGCTTCCTTCGTCAATCCTGGCACGCCGTTGCGCGACGCGCTGACCAGGGAAGCGACGAAGCGGGCGCTGGCGATCACCGCGCTCGGCAACGCCTACACGCCGGTCGGGCGGATGATCGACGAGCGCTCGATCGTCAACGGTATCGTCGGCCTGCACGCCACCGGCGGTTCGACCAACCACACCATCCACCTGATCGCCATGGCAGCGGCGGGCGGCATCGCCATTACCTGGCAGGATATTTCCGACATCTCGGAAGCCGTGCCGCTGCTGGCGCGAGTCTATCCGAACGGCCTTGCCGATGTGAACCACTTCCACGCCGCCGGCGGGCTCGGCTTCCTGATCCGCGAACTGCTCGACGCAGGCATCCTGCACGAGGATGTGCAGACGGTGTGGGGCGAAGGGCTGCGCCCCTACGCGGTCGAGGCCAGGCTCGGCGCCGACGGCGGCGTCGTGCGCGAGGCTTCGCCGCGCGAGAGCGGGGACGAGAAGGTGCTGGCACCGTTCAAGAAGGCGTTCCAGCCGAGCGGCGGTCTGAAAGTGCTTTCGGGCAATCTCGGCCACGCCGTCATCAAGACATCGGCGGTCAAGCCGGAGCGGCGCGTCATCGAGGCGCCGGCCAAAGTGTTCGACAGCCAGCAAGGCCTGAACGAGGCGTTCAAGGCGGGGTCGCTGACCGGCGACTTCATCGCCGTCATTCGGTTCCAGGGTCCAAAGGCCAACGGCATGCCGGAATTGCACAGGCTGACCACCGTGCTCGGCATCCTGCAGGACCGCGGCCAGCATGTGGCGCTGGTCACCGACGGCCGCATGTCGGGCGCTTCAGGCAAGGTGCCGGCGGCGATCCACGTGACGCCGGAAGCGGCGGAGGACGGGCCTATCGCCAGGATCCATGACGGCGATATCATCAGGCTCGACGCCGAGGCCGGGACGCTGGAGGTACTGGTGCCAGCCGGCGATTTCGCACTGCGCCGGCCCGCGGACAGCGACCTCATAGGCAATGAATTCGGCTTCGGCCGCGAGCTTTTCGCCGGGTTCCGGCAGTTAGTGGGACGCGCCGACCATGGCGCCAGCGCCTTCGGTACGGCGTGATTTTTTTGGCAATAAGTAAGAGCGGCTAATGGCTGCTCTCCACTGGATTTATTGAACCGTCAGTTCGGCCCGCGCGCCGGCCCTGACCGTTACCGTGCCTTCCTTCGAGCTGTTGTCCGATTTCTCCGAAACCACCGCGTAGTCACCGGCCGACAGGGTGGCTTCATACTTCTGATCATAGGCGTAGCCGACCGACTTGCGGGTTCCGTCGATGGCCTTCCTGGCCTCGAATATCTCGATCTTCGAGGCTCCTGGCGCGGTTATCGTCAGCATGCCGGCGTTCATCGCGATCTTCAGATCCTGATGGTCGCCAACCTTGACGCTGAACGGCTGCTCGGCCACCGCAAGGTCGACCGTCGCGACCATTACATAATCGTCGGGCGGCAGATCGAACTTGCTGTCCGGACCGTAGGCATAAGTCACCTCCTGCCTGGTTCCGTCGACGTTCTTTTTCGCCTGGAGCACTTTGAAGCCGATGCCCGAACCCTCGGCCTTGTCGCCGCCGGCAGCATAATAGGCGTTGGCGACGACACGCCCGACGCCGACGATGATGTCCTTGTCGATGACCCTGCCGGCGGCAAGCGGGATCGTCTCGATAACCATGCCCTGGCCGATCGTGACCGTCACCTTCTGGTCACCGGCCGGCAGCACGACTTTCGTGTCACCGTAATAGGTCGGCGGGGTGTCGACGCCGGGATAGCCGATTACGACAGCCGCGCCGTCATCAACGTCCGCTCCTTCGCTCGGCCTGGGGTGGATGACCAGCGTGCCGGCATTCAAGTTGAAGTGCGGTTTGGCGACCTGGCCAGGCTCTATTGTGATCTTCTGTTCGGCCCTGGCCTCGCCGGCACGCGCGACGACGATATAGTCGCCCGGCTCCAGATTGCCTTTGTAGGTGCCATATTCGGTGGTGACAGGATCGCCGCGCGTGCCGTCGGAATTCGCCTTGTAGATCTCCCAGGCATTGCCGTCGGTGACGGGATCGCCACCCTCGGCAAGCACGACGGTGG
The DNA here is from genome assembly GCF_040321995.1 of Mesorhizobium sp. M0207. Lineage (NCBI taxonomy): Bacteria > Pseudomonadati > Pseudomonadota > Alphaproteobacteria > Hyphomicrobiales > Phyllobacteriaceae > Mesorhizobium > Mesorhizobium sp. M0207. The sequence goes on along the minus strand of NZ_JAMYSQ010000044.1, from coordinate 18,184 downwards.
GAACGAAATTGGACTCCGCCGGCTGAGCGGGCGCCGGCTGGGGAGCAGGCTGCGGGGCGGGAGTCGGTTCAGGGGCGGGTGGCGGAGGCGCGACGGTCTCGACGAGGGCGTCCTGCAATGCCTTTTCATCCGACGCTTCGATATATTTGCCGCCGGTATTGTCGGCGAGGCAACCGATCTGCTTGCCTTCGGCCGCCGTCAGGCCGAAGCCGACGACATTGACGGTGAAGTCGACGCCAGCAGCCTCCAGTTCCTTGCCGAGCGCACAGGGATCGCCGTTGCATGTCTCGATGCCATCGGTGATGAGCACGACCGTCGCCTTGTCCTCGGTGTATTTCAATGCTTCCGCCGCTTGCTTGACCGCGGCGGTCAACGGCGTCTTGCCCTGAAATTTCAGACTGTCGGCCGCGGCTGAGATCGCACTTGCCGAGCCTGCCTGCGGCGGCACGATAAGTTCGATGTCGTCGCAACTGGCCTTCTCGCGATGGCCATAGGCCATGAGGCCGATTTCCTCGTCGGCCGGGACCGATTGCAGCACGTTCCGCAGCGATTGACGGGCGATTTCGAGCTTGGGCTTGCCGTCGATCTGCGCCCACATCGAGCCGGAGGCATCGAGAATGACGATGACGCGATCGGCGGCGAAACCGAACCCCGTCATCCACAGCAGCAGGGCCGCCGCAGCGGCGCTCCGCACGAATCCCGCCATCGAATATCTCCCCCAATCAGTCGCCGCCGCTCGGCGCCGGAAAGCTATTTGACGCTGCGTTGCGACACAAGCCCGGGTGGAGCACGAAGCTGCGTCGCCTCCGTGCAAAACCGTCAATAGGTCGTGCGGCGTTCCTCGGAAGGCGGCCGGCCGAATTGCAGCCGGTAGCTCTGGGCAAAATAGGAATGCGAGGTGAAGCCGGTGGCGATTGCCACGTCGAGGATCGGCATGTTGGTCTGGCGCAGCAATTCGCGCGCCCGCTCGAGCCTGAGCCGCATATAATAGCGCCCGGGCGTCACACTGAGATGGCGCAGGAACAGGCGCTCGACCTGGCGCACCGACAGGCCCGCCGACTTGGCAAGCTGCACCGCCGACAGCGGCTCGTCGAGATGGTCGGCCATCAGCTCGACGATGCGGCGCAGCTTCTCCGACTTGCCGGTCAGGTCGCGTTCCGGCCCGACGCGCTGGCGGTCCCCGGCCGAGCGGATGCGCTCATGCTGGAACTGGTTGGCGACGCCATTGGCGAGGCTCGAGCCGAAATCACCGCGCACGATCTCCAGCATCAGGTCGATCGATGTGGTGCCGCCGGCGCAGGTGTAGCGCTTGCGGTCGATCTCGAAGACGTTGCCGGTGCAGTTGATGTCCGGAAAGCGTTCGAGGAAGCCGGCGCGGTTTTCCCAATGGATGGTGCAGCGATAGCCATCGAGCTGGCCTGCTTCGGCGAGCAGATAGGAGCCGACCGAAAGCGCGCCGAGCGCATTGCCGCGCCGGCCCCAGCTGCGCAGCGCTGCCAGCACCTTGCTCTTGCCGGGAAATTCCGTCGTCAGCCCGACCGAGACGAACAGGATATCGACCGGCGGCAGATCGGCAACCGCGTAGTCGATCTTGAGCGGCAGGCCGTTGGACGCCATGACGGCGTCGCCGTCGGCCGACACCGTAGTCCAGCCATAGAAATCGCGGCCGAGCAGCCGGTTCGCCGACCGGAACGTGTCGATTGCCGCGGCCAGCGAGAACATGGAGAACTTGTCGACCAACAGAAACCCGAACTGCCGCCCGCCCTGAACGGGATCATTGGTGACCGGCCGTTCTAAGGGAACAGTGAGGTTCGGCAAGGACGCTGCTTTCTGGTCAGAAGGAAGGCCGTTTCAATCCGGCTGCGAGATAGGCGGAAGCTAGCGTGTTGGCCATCAGCATGGCAATGGTCATCGGCCCGACGCCGCCAGGCACCGGCGTGATGGCGCCGGCCGCCTTCGCTGCTTCGGCAAAGGCGACGTCGCCGACGAGGCGCGTCTTGCCTTCGCCCTTTTCAGGTGCGGCGACGCGGTTGATGCCGACATCGATGACGGTGGCGCCAGGCTTGACCCAGTCGCCGCGGACCATTTCAGACCGGCCGACGGCGGCGACCAGAATATCGGCGGTGCGGGCAAGCGCCGGCAGGTCCCTGGTCCGGCTGTGTGCGATGGTGACGGTGCAGTTGGCGGCAAGCAGAAGATTGGCCATCGGTTTGCCGACGATGTTCGAACGCCCGACGACGACCGCATTGAGACCGGACAGGTCCTTGCCGCGCACCCGTTCGATCAGCAGCATCGAGCCGGCCGGCGTGCAAGGCACGAAGGCGGTCTCGAGCTCGCCGGTGCCGAGCTTGCCGACATTGATGAAGTGGAAGCCGTCGACATCCTTCTCAGGCGCGATGGTCTGGATGATCTTGCCGGAATCGATATGGCCGGGAAGCGGAAGCTGCACGAGGATGCCGTTGATGGCCGGATCGGCGTTGAGCTGGCCGATGATCTTCAACAGGTCCGGCTCGGAGGTTTCGGCCGGCAGCGTGTGCTGAACCGAATGGAAGCCGCATTCCTTGGCGGTGCGGGATTTGGAGGCGACATAGACCTGGCTCGCCGGATCCTCGCCGACGATGACCACGGCGAGACCGGGCTGCCGTCCGCCCTTTTCCGCCAGTTCGGCGGTCAGGGCCTTGACCCGCCGCACCACGTCTTCGGCGACGCTTTTTCCGTCAATCAACTCAGCCATGAACCACCCTCGACGCCTATCGCGTAAGCCTGCCGCGTTAAAACATCCATGCGGCGCGCTCCAGATATCTTTTATGCAGGCCGTTGCCCAGAACCATGCGCTGCGGGCGGACATGCAGCGCGGCATTTTCACGAAAATCGAGCCGGGCAATCCCGTCAATGCGCCGTCGCATGCCGTTAACTCGAAACCGGCATGTTTTATTCGACGCTCAGAAATAGCGGCGATGCGTGCGGTTTTCGGTGAGCTCGCGAACCGCCTCCCGGAATTCGCGCAGGCTGGCGCGGATTTCCTCGATCTGGCTTTGCTGATCGGCGGCTTCCGAGGCCTGATTTGCCTTCCTCGACCGGGCCTGAGTATAGGTCGGATGCGGCGGCGCGGGTTGCTGCGGATAAGGTGCCAGACCGGCATAGAGCGGCTGCGGAGGGAAGGCGGGCGGCATCGCTGCGATGGAATTTGTCGCGGCGGAAGTCTCACCGGACGCCATCTCCTCCGGCGCTCTGCCAGGCATGAGCCGGCTCAGCGCCGACAACACGGCACCGATCGGACCAGGACGTTTGGTACGCGCGACCTCGACCGGCTGAGCGGGAGGCGGCGCTGCCCGGTATGCTGCGTGATCGGCGGAACCGGCATCGGGGCCGCCAAGGGAGCCAGCGGGGCCGAAAAACCCATCGGCAGCTGCAGCCTCTTCCATCAGTATGGTGCCGGCCTTTGGCTCATCAGGATCGGGCTGGCTTATGCCGGCGGCTGCCAACAGGATCGGACTGGCACGCGCTTCGCGGCGCGAGCGGGCAAGACGATGGCGTGTGGCGGCATCCTCGCGCCATGACGGGCCTGCGCGGTCTTCTAGCGAAACCAGCGATGCTTCGTCCTCGCCGCGCACCGCCTCGACGAGCGACAGCAAGGACTGCTCGTTCCTCCAGTGTTCACGATTTTTCCTATAAGCCATGGTTTCTGGAGCCTTCCCCTCGGGCTGGGACGTAGCGACCGCCACTGCTTAAGCGATGCTAAACAGGCATAGGAAATAAAAGGTTAATTTGGTCGCCGCGCGACTGCGCGACTACATGCGCATCCCAACCGCAAGGTCGGGGTTTCCGCCTGATCACGGTCCCAACAGGGCTTCCCCGTCCTGCCGCGAACGTCTATGGGGAAGCCATCTCTATGGGAGGCTTTCGATGACGATCAGGCTTGTTCTCGCCGGTTGCGGCAATATGGGCTACGCCATGCTCTCGGGCTGGCTGAAAGCCGGCAAGCTCGCTCCGGCTGCGGTGTTCGTGGTCGAGCCCAATGCCGAGTTGCGCAAGCGTGCCGAAGCACTGGGCTGCGCTGCCGGCGCGGATGCTGGCGCCATACCGGCGGACGCCGTGCCGGCCCTCGTCGTCCTTGCGGTCAAGCCACAGGTGATCCGCGACGTCACGGCTGGCTACATCCGCTTCAACGATGGCCGGACCACCTTCCTCAGCATCGCCGCCGGAACGCCGGTGGCCACGTTTGAAGGTATTCTCGGCGACCGCGCGCCGATCGTGCGCTGCATGCCCAACACGCCGGCGGCGATCGGCAAGGGCATGATGGTGGTGTTTTCCAACAGGCTGGTTTCCGACGAAACCAAACGCTTCGTCGCCGACCTGCTTTCGGCGAGCGGGCAAGTGGCCGATATTGACGACGAGGGCCTGATGGACGCGGTGACGGCGGTTTCCGGGTCGGGGCCGGCCTATATCTTCCATTTCATCGAAGCGCTGACCGTGGCCGCCGAGAAAGCCGGCCTGCCGACCGGGACTGCCAAGCTCTTGGCAATGCAGACGGTCTACGGCGCCGCCTCGCTGGCCGCCGAAAGCGGCGAGGAGCCGGGCGTGCTCAGACAGCAGGTGACCAGCCCCAACGGCACTACGGCTGCGGCCCTTGCAGTACTGATGGGCGAGGACCGGCTGATGCGCCTGCTCACCGAGGCGGTGGAAGCGGCGCGGCTGCGGTCTATCGAGCTGGGGAGGTAGGGCTTCTGGGGGAGCCGGTCGGCGGTGACGATCGATCGTTCCTTTCGGCATTAGCTACCGGTAGAAAGCCGTTACGCGGCGTTCCTTCGCGCCCTCCACTGTCCTGCCGACATCAAAATCGCGATAGCCTAGAATGTCGACAGATATCAGCGATGTCCCCACAAGTCGTCGATCTCGTCCTTGTTCACGGGCCGCCCGTCTTTGCCGGCTTTGGCTTTGAGATCATCGACAATGGCCGCGAGCCGCTCTGCCAGAGAAAGGCGTCCATTTTCCCGCTTCAACTCGGATTCACGGACCTCAGCCATCACCAAGATTCCCATACAGCATCTCGTCCTGCAGCCGGCGCAAGGCGAACAGCCCGGTCGTCGGGTCGGGCGCGGCATTGTCGGCGGCGAGCAATTCGCCTTTCCTCACCGGTTTCAGCACCTTGCCGCCTTCGAGCAGACCGACCGGCACGGCGCGATGGGCGCGGGCCTGTTCGACGGTCATGGTCCAGGAGCGGTAGCAGGTCTCGCCGATCGCATCGAAAACCTCGCCTGCCGCCAGATCCCGCTTGGCCACCGCGCAGACCTCGGCCACCGGCCGCGGCAGCGGCACCATGTCGGGCTTGCCGTAAAGCGCGATGCGAGCGGCCGTCAGCGGCACTTCCAGCGAGGTCAGATGGTAGGGCCTGAAGAAGCTGTAATAGGGACCGTGGCCGATATGCAGATCGTCCATGCGCTCGATGATGCGCGGATGCGTCGCCTCGACGATGACGAAGACACCGGGCGCCACGCCCTTGCCGACGGTGTAGTCGACGACGCCCTTCTTCGACAGAATGCCGCCCTGCTCGCGCGGGATCAGCACCTTGACCAGCTCGTCGCGATCGGCCTTGGGGCCGTGCATGCCGGGAACGTCGGGCACCAGCCCGGTGGCGTTGGCAATGGCGCACATCTCGACCATGGTTTTCGAGCCGTCGACGAACTCGACCAGCATGCGCGGATTCATGTTGCGGCGCAGCGCCTCCTCGCGGTAGTCGTCGGGAACGGCGTCGTGGTTGAGAGGGTTGTTTTTGCCCTTGCCGGCGGAGACGATGGTGTAGCCGAGCGCCGAGGCGAACTCGATCAGCTCCATGCAGCTCGACGGCTCGTCGCCGGCGCCGACCGAATAGACGACGCCGAGCCGGTCGGCCTGCTGCTTCAGATAGCAGCCGATGGTAACGTCGGCCTCGACATTCATCATCACTAGGTGCTTGCCGTGCTGCATCGCCATCAGGTCGAAATCGGCGGCGACCCCGGGCTTGCCGGTGGCATCGATGACGACATCGATAAGCGGATTGGTGACCAGCATTTCGTTCGAGGTGACGGCGATCTTGCCGCTTTCGATCGCCTGGCTGACCTTCGAAGCGCTGTCCGCTTCGGCTGCCATCGCCTGATCGCCATAAGCAATGCGGATGGCGTCACGCGCCGTATGCGGGCGGCGCGTCGAGATCGCGCAAACCGAAATGCCCGGCATCAGCATGCCTTGCGTCACCAGGTCGGTGCCCATCTCGCCCGAACCGATAACGCCGATGCGCACCGGGCGGCCTTCCGCGGCGCGCTTGGCAAGATCGCGGGCAAGCCCGGTCAAGGCGACATTGGTCATACTGGAACGTCCACTGCTTTAAGTCTTTGTTTTTATGCATGTCGTTGTCCCAAAACCGCGGCACACTTTTGGGCGACATGCATTATGAAGCGGGAATAGCAGGGAACGGCAACCCATTGCCAATCGAAACCGGCCGCGGCCACCTTTTCCTGTGCGCTATTGCAATTCGGCCAGCAAGGCTTTTGCCTCGGCAAGGTTCTTGGCGGAGCCGGCGGCAAGGTCGTCCATCTTGCGCTCACTGAAGATGACGAGCGCATGCTCGCAGGCGCCTATCGCTTCCTCGACCATTGCCTTCTGCTTGCGGGCAGCACCCAGATCGGTAAGCACATCGCACAGGCTGTCCTCGGTGAAGGCGACGCCCGGCACCGAACCGATCTTCTTCTGCACAGCGATCGCCTCGCGCAGGATCGGCACTGCCTCCTCGAATTTGGCGACGTTGTTTTCGGCGCGGCCGGCGAGCGTCAGCTGATAGCCGATCTCGTTTTGCAGGCTCGCCCAGCGGTCGGGGTCGCGGTCGCGACCGACCTCGTCTGCGAGCGCCCGGTTGACGGCGACCACCTCGGCGAACAAAGCCGGCGAAGGCTCTTTCGCGCCGATCATGCCAAGCACATTGGCCAGGCTTGCCTGCGTGCTGGCCCAGGGTTCGGGGGCGCGGTCGCGCGTGCGCACGCTCTGGATCGAGCGATAGATGCCGGCCGAGCGCTTCAGCAGGGCGACGTCACCGCGCCAGTAGCCCAGCGTCGAAAGCGCGCTGGCCAGGTTTGCCTGGTTGCGCAGCCATTCGTCGGCATCCCTGTCGCGGCTCATCACCGTCAGTGCCGCCTCGTAGGCCTGGACAGACTTGGCCATGGCGTCCGGATCGGAGCTGGCGTTTGCCTGCATCATGCGGGCATTGCCAAGGTCGCCTTCGACCGAGGCCCAGAGCGAGCGGTCGGGCAACGTGGCATAGACGGCCAGTGCCTTTTCATGCGCGGCCGCCGCCTTCTGGTAGAGCGATGGGTCATTGGCGCTGCCGGCAAGGTAGTAATAGGCAGTGCCGAGTTCGTTCTGCAGCTGGGCGTGATCTTCCGGCACCGTGGCGAGGTCGTAGAAGGGCAGCGCCGCTTCTAGCGCCGTCGCCGACTGGCGGAACGGTTCGCCGTCCTGCGTGCGGTCGCCCAACACCAGGAGCACGTGGCCCAGGCCCCATTGCGTTGCCGCCCAGGCGTCAGGATCGCTGTCACGGCTCTGCACCTCGAGCGCTGCACGATAGGCCGCCGCCGAGCGCTGGAGCGCCTCGTCCGGACCGCCATTGGCCTTGCCGAGCATGGAAAGTGCTGCAGCCAGCCGGTACTGCGTCTTCGCCCAGTCCTTCGGGGCGCTGTCCTTGCTTCGCACGGTGAGCGCTGCACCATAGGCGGCGACCGCTTGTTCCAGCACCGCTTTGTCGCTGGCGCGGTCGCCCCAGGTCGCCAAAGCGTTGCCGAGACTGTGCTCGATCGAAGCAAACTCGATTGGAGCAGCGCCGGCGGTATAGATCTGCGAGGCCTCGCGATAGGCGGACGCCGACTCCCGGAGATAGTCGATGCCGGTGTCCCGATCGCCAAGCGTCGCATAGACCGAGCCTAGATTCTGCTTCAACGAAGCCCAGTCGAGCGGCAGCTTTTCGCGCGGATATTCAGAAAGTGCGGCCTCATAGGCAGCGATCGCCTCAAGCAGCGCGTCGTTGCCTTCCTGCCTGGCGCCAAGGCGCTGCAAGGCATTGCCAAGCGTCAACTGGCCGTTCGCCCAGCTCGCCGGCGCATGCTCGCGCGTCCAGACCGTCAGTGCGGCCTCTGCGGCCTCCCGAGCATGCTGAAGCGTGGCGATGTCGCCATTGATCTGGCCGATCGATTCCAGCGCCGAGCTCAAATTATTCTGGATCGTCGCCCATTGCGCCGGGGCGCGCTCGCGCGTCATCTCCTCGGTCGCAGCCTGATAGGCGGCCACCGCCTGCTCAAGCGTCGGCACGTCTTTTTCACGCTCGCCAAGGCGAAACAAGGCCGCGCCGAGATTGACCTGGTTCAACGCCCAGTCGAGCGGGACGCGCTCCCTGCGGTATTCGGTCAGCGCGGCGCGATGCGCTTCGATCGAAGCGCGGAAACTGTCGGTCGTGGCCTGGCGCTCGCCGATCTCGGACAGCACGATGCCGAGATTATTCTCAGTCGCCGCCCACTCGATCGGCATTTTTTTCGCCGCTTGCACCGCGAGCGCCGCGCGGAAGCAGGCGACGGCCTTGTCGAGCAGCGCGATACCATTCTCGCGCTGGCCGAGCCGCCAGTAGACGGTGCCGAGATTGCCAAGCGTCGAGGCCCAGTCGTCCGGATCGGCGTCGCGTGTGTAGACGGTCAGCGCCTGGTCGAAGGCGGAAGCCGCCTTGTCGAGGTTTTCGCGACCGGCCTCGCGTTCGCCCAGCGTCGACAGCGTGGTGGCGAGATTGTTTTGCGTGGCAGCCCATTGCCGCGGGCTGTTTTCGCGCGACACATAGGTCAGCGCTATTTCATAGGCAGCGACCGCCTGCACCAGAAAGGCATTGTCGCCAGAGAAAGAACCGTGCGCGGAGAGCGCCTGGGCCTCGGCTGCCTTGTAGAACCAGGCTTGATGGTCGTCCCATTTCTCGACCTGCTCATAGGCCTTGGCATAGTCCTGCGCTGCCGCCTGATAGCTGAACGAAATTTCGTAGGTTTTGGCGCTGTCGCCGAAAACCTCGGCAAACTCGAACCGACGCGCCTTGAGGTCGGCTTCGGCCTGGTCGACGGTCTTCGACAGTTCGCCAACGCGGGCCTTGGCCTGTTCATGGATTTTCTGCGCTGCTTCGAGTGCGCCTTCTTGCACCGCCTGCTCGGCCAGTCTTGAAAGCCGCACGATTTCCGGATCCTGGCTCTTCAGCGTCGCCTGCTCAGCTAGTACCTGTTTCAACCGCTCGGTCTGGCCGCGCAGCAATTTGTCGAGCTCGGCCGCATCCCTGGGTTTCTCGGTGCCCAGCGTCTTCAGCATGGCATAGAGCGCATCCATCGGTACGCCGCCGTCGCGGGCGATCGTCTCGATCTGGCGGCGTTGCGGGTCGGGCAGCGTCGAGATTGTCACCAGCAGCCGGCGGCGCTCTGAGAGGATCTCGCTCTCCTCGCCTTTCGGCACCTCGGCGGGCGTACCGAAATAAAGCAACCGGCGCAGGCTCTCATTGACCCACGGCCGCTGCCGGCCGCCGGTCTTGAGATAGACCTCCTCGCCGACCATGCGCAGCACGGTGCCGAATTCCTCGCCGCCCATCATGTCGATGTGACGCAATATGGCTGCCGCATAGGGGCTGTTGCCGTCTGCGGGACCGTCGAGCGCCACCTTGCCGGGCTCGGCGGCAAAGCCGATGACCTGGCCCAGGCTGTCATCCGCCGAACCCTTGGCCGGCGCTCTGCCGTTCAGCGCCACGACGCTGCGGGTTTCGCCAAGGCCGCCGGCGCCGATCGGCTTGCCCGCTTCGCCCGGCGTCAGTTTGAGCAGCGTGCCCGGTGGAAACGGATCGTTGCGGCAGGCATCGAGCAGCACGATGGTGACCGGCACCTTGGCCTTCAGCTCGGCCACGATCGATGACAGCGGCACCAGCTTCTCGCCGGCATCGTCGAGCGCTGTAATGTCGGTATCGACCGGCACCAGGAAATTCTCGCCGCCGGCTTCGATGCCGTGGCCGGAATAGTAGATAATGGCGACGTCGGCACCCTCGGCATCGTCGACGAAGCCTTCGAGGTCGCGTCGCAATTTGCGCGCGTCGCGATTGGTCGCGACATCGGTTTCGAAGCCGAGCCTGTCGAACATATCCTCGATGGCGCGGGCGTCGTTTTCCGGATTGGGCAGCTTGCCGACATGCTCATAATCGGACTGCCCGATGACGAGCGCGACGCCCTTAAGCGCCTTCGGCTCTTCAGCCCGCGCAGGAACCAGCGGGCACAAAAGTGCAAGCAGCGCGGCAAACGCCACGCCTATGCGCCCTGTTGCCCCTGAAAACATCATCGTCGTCCCACCCCAAACCCAGCGCGCCATCTTCCGCAACGGCATGGCATCATGATGGCCGGCGCGTGGCAAGTGTTCGGGCAAGAGGTGTTCTTGTCGTGGGGAAGGGAGGCAGGAATGTCATGCTGCTCCGCGCCCCCTCCTGTCCCGCCGGCCTCTCGCCCCTCGCCCAGCGCTGCGCGGCCGCTACTTGTTTGTTGACAGGCATGCGAGGCCTACATGTGGAATTTGGCAGCAGAGGGCTGGAGGCTCCTCAAGCAGAGCGTCATCGGCTTCATCGACGACAATGCGCTGAGCCATGGGGCGGCGATAGCGTTTTATGCCACGACCTCGCTTGCGCCGATCCTGCTCATCGTTGTCGCAATTGCCGGCATGGCCTTCGGGCACGAGGCGGCGCAACTCGCCCTTTCGGCACAGATCGCTGGCCTGATGGGGCCGCAAAGTGCCGAGCTGCTGCAGGCGACGATCGAGAACGCCTCGCAGAAGGAAGCGGGAACCCTTGCCAGCATTCTGGGGCTGGTCACGCTGTTCGTCGCCGCATCCGGCGTGTTCGGCGAAATGCAGCTGGCGCTGAACGAAATCTGGAAAGTCAAACCGAGCGGGGCAACGATTTCACGAATGGTGCGGGCACGCATTGCAAGCCTGGGCCTGGTCGCCGCGCTTGGTTTCCTGCTGCTGGTGTCGCTGGTCGTAAGCGCTGCAATTTCGGCGCTCGGAGAGGTCATCATCGCCGACCTGCCGTTCGGCACCATCATCCTGAGCGCCATCAACGGGATCGTCTCGTTTGCCCTGATCACACTGCTGTTTGCCGCAATCTACAAGGTGCTGCCGGACCGCAGCCTGCAATGGCGCGATGTCGGCATCGGCGCCGCGGTCACCGGGTTTCTGTTCACCATCGGCAAGTCGCTGATTGGCTGGTATATCGGAACCAGCGCCATCTCATCATCATACGGCGCGGCCGGCGCCCTGCTCGTCGTGCTGTTATGGGTCTATTATTCAGCGGAGATATTTCTGCTGGGCGCCGAATTCACGCGAGCCTATTCGGTTCGACATGGCAGCCGGTCCGATTTGAAGAACAAGGTGGAATTGCATGGCGAATGAGTTCACGCCGAAATTCGACCTAGCCGACGAGGTGGTGGTGGTCACCGGCGCCTCGCGCGGCATCGGCCGCGCCAGGACAACCGCACTGGGTCAAACCTAGTGTCCGGCTTCCTCATTCATTGCCGGCAAGCCAACGGACGATATTCGCCATCAGTCTTCCGTAGAACGGCCACGCGAGGAAATTCTGCGAGAGCCAATGCGGGCCGATATCGGTTGCCCAGGCAATCGTGCGGCCGCGGCCATGGCTACCGACGGCAAGGAGCGGCCAGTCGGTGCCGCGATGGTGGCAGGTCGCCAGAAGCCGGGACGAACCGTCGCGCCTGAATTCCAGCTTGTTCATGCCGAGAATCGGCGGCAAAGGCCCCTCCACCCCGGAAAAAATCGGATGTGACGACTGCAGGATCGAGGCCTGCAGGCCTTGCGGCACCTCCATGCCGTCGCAGTAGGGTAGGCAACGGACCGGCAGAACGTCCTCGACCGGGGTGTCGTGGAAACGCGCCGTCCCGAACATGCCCTGAAAGCCCATGTAACCGCCGGCCAGCATCAGCCCGCCGCCACCTTCGACATAGGCCTTGAGCACATCGAGGCGGTTGACGCCGACACGCCCGGTGCGGGCATCCGGCGTCACCAGCAATGTCAGGGCGCCGACATCGGAGATCACCACCGCCTGATATTGGGCGAGCCCATCGAGGTCATAGGGAAACTCCGCGCTGCAACGCTCGCCGCCGATCTGCGTGACCGCGATGCCTTCAGTGGTCAGCGCGGCATTGAAGGCCGTCGCGCCATTTGTCGAGGTCGCACTTGTAAGCACGTCGCTGCCGATGGCAACCGAGGTCGTCGCTGCAAAGGTTTCGCCTGCAAGCAATATCTTCATTGCCGCCCCGCACTGTTTCATTCGAGAGGTTTTTAGGAAGGGCGCCGGATGGACCGGCGCCCCCTAGAGTTCAAGCCCTACAGGATCAGAATTTGAATTCGGCCAGATTTTCGGGAGTTACGATCTTGGCCGGACCAAGGATCAGTTCGCCGCCGGCGCCAATCGTGTATTCGCCGAGCCTGCCTGCCGTGAACTTCTCACCCTCCTTGCCGGTGATCTTGCATTGCGCAAACGCCTGGGCCGTCTGATAAGTAAGATAGCCAAGATCGGTGACGTTCCACCAGATATCCTGAGCCGCTTCGTCCTTGATGTATTTCGAGATCAGAGTGGCCGGCGCGAGGCCGGTCAGCTTGACCTTGCCGATCATGCCCGCTTCCTCGAGTGCACGCGCGGCCGCCGGAAGGCCGATGCCTGCCGGGACGATGATCACCTTGAGATCGGGAAACGCCTGCACCAGCGCCAATGCCTGCTGCTGGTTGATCTGTTCGCTTTCTTCGCCATAGGCCACCTGCACCAGCTTCATTTTGGAGAACTTCGGCTCGGCCGCCATTTTCGCCTTCATGAAGTCGATCCAGGCATTCTGGTTGGTCGCCGTCGGGGTCGACGACAGGATCGCGAATTCGCCTTCACCGCCGCTGAGGGCGAATGCACTTTCGAGCATCATCTCGGCGAGGCTGTCGCCCTTCACCTGATTGACGAACACCGCACGCGCATCGGCGGCCACATCGGAGTCATACGAAATCACCCTGACGCCCTGCTGAACGGCGCGCTTCAGCGCAGGCGCGACGGCGTTGGCGTCGTTGCCGGCAATTGCGATGACTCCGACCTTCTGCGAGACAAGGCTGTTGATGAATTCGATCTGCGCCTCGGCGGTCGCCTGCGATGGGGCGACCTGGGTAGCGGTGCCGCCAATTTCCTTGGCTGCCTCTTGTGCGCCTCCAAAGGCCACTTTGAAGTAGGGATCCGTGTCGAGCTTGGGCAGGAAACCGACCGTTACGGGTTCCTTGGCGCACTCCTGGCTGAAGGCCAGCGAGCTTTGCGCAAGCAGAACCGCGGATGCGAGCAGGGCTAATCTAAACGCTTTCATTGTGACTCCTCCGTCAAAATTCGGGCTTGAAGGAAGGGGCCCGAGATCACCCCTTTGTCTCGCGCATTGCGCGGGATCTGCTGAGCATCTCCTGTGTGGAGCGCCAGTAATTGCCGATCAGCAGCGAGCCGATCAGAAGCAGGCCGATGATCATGCCCTGCGCGTCGCCACCGATCTGGTTCAGCGCCAGCACGTTGCGGATGATGGCGATCAGGACCAGTGCCAGCATGACGCCGGTCAGGCGGCCCTTGCCGCCAAAGACGCTGATGCCGCCGAGCAGCACGATGGTGATGACGTCGAGCTCCATGCCGAGCGCATTGTTGGCGCGGGCGTTGGAAAGGCGCGCGGTATAGACGATGCCGGCCATCGCCGCGACGACGCCCGAGACGACGAACAGGTTCAGCACCATCCGGCGCGTGTTTATGCCGGAATAGCGCGCCACCTCGGGGCTGCCGCCGAGCGCGTAGATGCGCTTGCCGGTCGGCGTCTTCTGCAGCACGACCGCAAACACCGGCGCCAGCACCAGGAAGGGCACGATGGTCCACGGTATCTCGGTGCCAGGCAGGTTGTTGATGCCGAAATCGACGACCGCGGGCGGCAGGATGTTGACCGAGCCGGTGCCGAGCAGGATGTAGCCAATGCCTCGATAGAGCGCCATGGTGCCGAGCGTCACAACCAACGACTGCAGTCCGAGGCCCGAGACCAGATAGCCGTTGAAGGCGCCGAGCAGGCCGCCGATGACGAGCGTCAACGGGATTGCGGCAAGTGTCGGCACACCGGCCTGGACCAGCAAGCCAAAGACGACGGACGTCAGCGCCAGCACCGAGGCGATCGACAGGTCGATCTCGCGGGTGATGATGAGCAGCGTCATCGGCAGGATCAGCAATGCCTTTTCCGAGGCGCTGGCGGCCAGTTGCGAGAGATTGAAGCCGGAAACGAAATTCGGCACGAAGATCGCGGCATAGAGGAAGATGGCCAAGCAAGAGGTCGCCAGCAGCAGATCCCAGAAGTCGATCGAACGGAGGAACTTTTTCACCGCGCCCTCGCCTGTCTTGCCTGCTCGGCCCGCCGCACGATGAAGGTGTCGATGCCGATGGCGACCAGGATCACGAGGCCGTAGACGCCCTGCAGCCACAGCGGGTCGACGCGCACCAGCGTCAGCCCGTTCTTGATGACGAGCAGCGTGAGCGCGCCGAGGATGATACCGAGCAGTGTGCCCGAACCACCGCGGATGGCGACGCCGCCGACCACCGCCGACGCGATCACGGTGAGTTCGAAGCCGAGCGCGACGCGTGCATCAATGGTCGCGTAGCGCGATGCCCACAGCGCGCCGCACAGGCCGCCGAGCAGGCCGGCCATGCCAAAGGCCAACAGAATGCGGCGGTCGACGGGGATGCCGATAAGACGCGCGCCGTCGGGATTGGAGCCGGCGGCGAACAGTTCGCGCCCGATCGCCGTACGATAGAGCAGCACGTAGCCCAGGCACAGGATAACGATCGCGATGATGACGATCAGCGGCACGCCGGCGATCTTCAGGCCGGTCATGTCGAGCCAGGCTTGCGTTACTTCGTCGGCGCTGATCTGGTCACCGGCTGCCCAGATCGAGTTGAAGCCGCGGAAGATCGACATTGAGGCCAGCGTGACGACGATCGCCGGGATCTTTCCCCTGGTGACGACGAGGCCGTTGATCAGGCCGGCGACGCCACCGACGGCGCATGCGGTTATCAGGCCAATGCCGATGTCGAGCCCTGGATAGGCCTGGACCATGCTGGCCGCCATGTAAGCCGACAGGCCGATCACCGCAGCGATCGAAAGGTCGATGTTGCGGGTGATCAGCACCAGCATCTGCGCGAGTGCCGCAACGACGAGCAGGGCGGCATCCATCGACACGGCGGTCAGGTTTGCAGCGCTCACCATGCGCGGGTTGATGATGGTGACCGGGATGGCGACCGCCAGCATCGCGGCGAGCAGACCGAACTCCCGCCGCTTCAGTATGTCGAGCGGTCCTTTTCTCTTCTCCTCGCCGGTGGCCTGCGCCGCATCGGCGCTTTCGCCGGCCTTGGTCGCTGCTTCCAGCACCTTTTCCTGAGTGGCTTCGCCCCTGGCAAATTCGGCCGTCCGATGGCCTTCGCGCAGGACGATGATGCGGTCGCACATGCCGATGAGCTCGGGCATTTCGGAGGAGATCAGGATGATTGCCATGCCCTGGGCGGCAAGGTCGGCGACCATCGCATGCACTTCCGCCTTGGTGCCGACGTCGATGCCTTGCGTCGGCTCGTCGAGGATGAGGACGCGCGGTTCGGTGCGCAGCCATTTGGCCAACACCACCTTCTGCTGGTTGCCGCCGGACAGTTCCTTTACCGGCTGCGCGTAGCCGGAAAAGCGAAGCTTCATGCGCTTCAGCCAGTCCGAAACCAGATTGATCGCGCGGTTCGTGCCGTAGAAACCGGAGCGGGCTGCCTTGTCGAGGACTGGCAGCACCGCGTTGTCGAGGATGGAAAAATCCATCACCAGGCTCTGGCCCATGCGGTCTTCAGAGACATAGGCGATACGCGCATCCATGGCGTCGCGTGCCGACGCGAAGCGCACTGCTTCGCCGTCGATCAGGATTTCGCCGGCATCGGGCTGGTCGATTCCGAACAGCACGCGCGCGATCTCGGTCCGCCCGCTGCCGACCAGGCCGCCGAGCCCGAGCACCTCGCCGGCATGGAGCTTGAGGTCGATATTGGAAAAGCCACCGGCGTGCGAAAGCCCCCTCGCCTCCAGCACCAGTGCGCCGGTGGCGTGGCTTCGTTGCGGATAGAGGTCGGTGACCTCACGGCCGACCATCATGCCGATGGCAGCGGCGCGGCCAAGCTCGGCCTTCGGCTTGACGCCAATGAGACGCCCGTCGCGCAGCACCGCGATGCGGTCGGCGATGCGGAAGATCTCGTCCATGCGGTGGCCGACGAACATCATCGCCACGCCGTGCAGCCGCAGGTCGGCGACGACAGTGAACAGCCGCTCGACCTCGCGCTGCGACAGGGCGGCCGTCGGCTCGTCCATGATCAGCACCCGCGCGTCGAGCGACAGGGCGCGGGCGATCTCGACCAGTTGCTGTTCGGAGGTGCGCAACGTTCCGAGCCGGGTTTCGGCCGGCACGTCGAGGCCGACTGTCGCCAGCACCCTGCGCGCGCCGGCAAGCATGGCGGCGTTGTCGATGCCGCCGAAGCGGTCGCGTGGCATATGGCCGAGATAGATGTTCTCCGCCACCGAAAGATCAGGGAAAAGACCGGGGTGCTGGTGCATGACCGAGATGCCGGCAGCCTGGGCGTCGTGCGGCGAATGGAAGACCACAGGCTTGCCATCGACTTCGACATGGCCGCCGGTCGGGAGATACACGCCGGCCAGCAGCTTTACGCAAGTGCTCTTGCCGGCGCCGTTTTCGCCAAGCAGAGCCAGCACCTCGCCTGAGCGCAATTCGAAGGACGCGTCCTTGAGGGCGATCGTGCCGCCGAAGGCTTTTGTCGCCTGAACCAGGGCAACGGGGACAGCCGCGTCGCTCTTCACCATGGCGTCGGCTTCGCCTAATGCGCCCAAGTGCAGCACCTTTCCTCCCTGGTCCTGTTTTTTCAATTTGCTATATTAAATGGCCGAATGCCGCAACTGGAAAATTGACTTCCATGGCCGCGAAGGGCACTGTCGCGTCGCGCACGGGTGCGATTGGCGTGCTCGACCCCGCGGCAGCCTCAAAGCTGCAAGCGGATGGAGTGGCTCTGCGGGAATGAATGGGGAGGCGCCGGTTTTGTCCGGAAAAGGCAGCAATTCGGTCAAGGTTCGGCATTATAACGAGCGCTTCGTGCTTGATGCCATTCGCCGCCTGAAGGAGGCATCCAAGTCCGATCTGGCGCGCGCCGCAAATCTGACGCCGGCCGCGGTCGCCACCATTGTCGACGGGCTGGAATCTTCCGGATTCGTAAAGCAAGTGGGAAAAAGGTTCGGGCAACGCGGATCGCCGTCCACTCTCTACCGACTTGCACCTGAGCGTATCTACAGCGTCGGCATCAAGATCGGCCGGCGCGCGCTGGAAGCCGTGCTCGTCGACTTTGCCGGCGAGGTCCGCTCGCGCGAGTCGCACGAATATCGCTTTCCGGATCCCGACATGGTGCTCAAGGCCGGCAACATGTCGCTGGCCAATTTCGACAAGCTGGTCGAGGGGCTTGGCGATGCCAGCATCGTCGGCGTCGGCATCGCCTCGCCATATTTCCTCGGCGGCTGGAGCGAGGAACTCGGCTTTCCCGACGACCTCGGCAGCCGCTGGGAAGCAATCGATCTGACGACATTTTTCGCCACAAAGCCGAAGACCCCGGTCTTCGTGGAAAACGACGCGTCATCGGCCGCACTCGCCGAGCTCATCCAGGGAACCGGCGCGCGGTTCCGCGACTTCATGCATATCTCGATCGACACCTTTGTCGGCGGCGGACTGGTGCAAGGCGGCAAGGTCCACACCGGGCCGCACGGCAACAGCGCCGCGCTCGGTCCTTTGCCGGTCTCGCCTTCAAGCCTCGATTCGGTGGCGGCCAAGCCGGCGCGCTACCAGAGCCTGCTGCATCGCGCTTCGATCTATGTGCTGGTCAATCATCTCAAATCGCGCGGCATCGAGATCAACCGTGTGCGCGAACTCGATCCCTTGCCGCCGGGGGCGCGCGAGCCGCTGTCCGAATGGATCGACGATTGTGCCAATGCGCTGGTCGAGGCGATCATCGCCATCACCT
>NZ_JAMYSQ010000043.1:0-28157 GCF_040321995.1 Mesorhizobium sp. M0207 | reverse complement strand
CGCGCGGCAAAACCCAAAATACCCCACGGGATCGCATCCAGATCAGCAAAACCTATTCACTTCAACGACATAGACAGATGGGTGTTATGAAACAGGATTGTAGTCGGCGCGTCACAGGGCGATGGCGACGCGTGCCTGAGCCAGCGACTGGTGTGACGAGGGTATCGGCGAGAACGTGGAAGGTCGGTTAGCCACAGCTTTGTGGCGGCGACCTCATGTGCCGATCGTTGATTGAGGATTTTGGTGATTGCGGGCGGATGTCCTAAGGCTCCTAGGTGATCATCGTCCGTGGCAACTTCGCGAAGCGGCTTGTAAAACATGCCCAGTGCTCTTTTGCCGCGCGTTGGATAGTCCTACGCCCACTTTGGCGAGCGCGCCGCCACGCAGTCAATCGACACACGACGGTCGCGCGAACGCGACACAAAGTGCACTGTCACCGAAATTCCGGAGGACTAACGTCTGCCCTTAGGTCTAGGCTTCGTGATTTCGATTCAACGGCCCGCGAGCGACTAGTTTGAGCAAGCCTCAACGCGGGGCCACTCGATGTCGGCTCCTTGCCGCAATCACGCTGTTCCGACAGGCCGCGCCATGCGGCAAGTTTCTATCCAACCAAGCCGTTTGACCCACGCTGGCAGCTGCCGAGTAGGCGAAGTCCGCATCGCGCCACTTTCCGACCTCAGCACCTCTAAAGCGCGAACGTCTGGTGTGATGCCCGATGCGCGTTCGTAGGCATCTCACTGTTACATCGCGGTGACAAAAGCACCGCCACGGTGGCGTCAACCGGTTACCAAGGGCAGTAAATATCTCCGGCCTTCTGGGAGTGGCGTGTCAGCGTCCCCAGAGGCTGCGTGGGCGTG
Source organism: Mesorhizobium sp. M0207 (assembly GCF_040321995.1). NCBI lineage: Bacteria > Pseudomonadati > Pseudomonadota > Alphaproteobacteria > Hyphomicrobiales > Phyllobacteriaceae > Mesorhizobium > Mesorhizobium sp. M0207. The sequence continues at coordinate 27,300 of NZ_JAMYSQ010000043.1, read as the reverse complement.
TCGCCGGTTGGCTGTCAGCGCGGCGACTGGAATGCTCCACGCCTCGCAAGCGGGATAGCGAAATCTCGTGAAGGCAAGGTCGAGCTGCGTTTTCCGCTCTCTATCGGCGACGGGCGGCGACTGGGAGAGACGGATACCATGCACATGGGGCGTCAGGAAGTTGGCAGGACATGGACGCGGGGCGGCCCGCGTGCAGGCGCTTGGCCGAGCGGTGCAATGAACACGCAGCGCCACCTCGCGGCGATCATGGTGTGCGACGTCGTCGGCTATTCGCGCCTGACGGAGCGCGACGAGCGCGGCACGCTCGAGCGGCTGAAGATCTACCGCAAGGACCTCCTCGAACCGCTGGTCTCTGAGCACCGGGGTCGGATCGTCAAGCTCACCGGCGACGGCATGCTGTGTGAGTTCGCGAGCGTCGTCAACGCGGTGGCCTCGGCGATGGCGATCCAGCAGGCCCTGGCAGAACACGAGGCGGAGATGCCCGAGGAAGAGCGGATTCGCTTCCGCATCGGCGTCAATCTCGGCGACGTGGTCTGCGAGGAGGACGGCGACCTCTACGGCGACGGGGTCAACATCGCAGCCCGCCTCGACAGCATCGCCGACCCCGGCACCGTGGTCGTCTCAGGCACCGCCTACGACCACCTTCAGGGCAAGCTCGACTGCGGCTTCACGCCACTCGGCAATCTGCGCCTCAAAAACATCGAGCGGCCGGTGCGCGCCTACCGCGTCGAGACCGACGCCGGCGCCTCGGTGGCTGCATCGCCTCCGCTGCCCGCGAAACCCTCGATCGCGGTTCTGCCTTTTACCAACATGAGCGGCGATCCCGACCAGGAATACTTCGCCGACGGGCTGGTGGAGGACATCATCACGGGATTGAGCCGGGTGAACTCCTTTTTCGTGATCGCCCGCAACTCGTCCTTCACCTACAAGGGCCGGGCGGTGGACCTGCGCCAGGTCGGGCGCGAGCTGGGCGTCCGCTACGTGCTCGAAGGCAGCATCCGCAAAGCAGGATCGCGGGTGCGCATCAGTGGGCAGTTGGTGGACGCGATCAGCGGACACCATGTCTGGGCCGACCGCTTCGAGGGCGACGTGAGCGACATCTTCGACCTGCAGGACAAGGTGACCGAGAGCGTCGTCGGCGCTGTCGAACCGAGCATCCGGCTGCAGGAGATCAAGCAGGCGCGCATGAAGCCGACCGACTACATCGGTGCCTACGACCTCTACCTTCGTGCGCTGCCGCGCTTCTACAGCATGACGCGCGAAGGCTTCGCCGACGTGCGCCGGCTCACCAACGAGGCGCTCAGCATCGACCCAGACTTCACCCTGGCGAAGGCACTCGGTGCCTATATCCGCAGCCTGTCGGTGAGTCAGTGCTGGCACGAGCCCGACGATATCCGCGTCGCGGTGCGCATGGCCCGCGAGGTGCTGGCGGACGCGCGAGACGACCCGACAAGCTTGCGTTTCGCCGCGCAGGTGATCGCCTACAGCGCCAAGGATTACGAGACGGCGCTGGACACGATCGAACGGTCCCTGCTCCTCAACCCCAATTCGGCGCAGGGCCATACGGGCAGCGGCTGGGTGAACGCCCATTCCGGCCACCCCCTCGTCGCGATCGAGCACTTCCACAGGGCGATGCGGCTGAGTCCGGTCGACCCCGAGAAGGGCATCGCGCTCTCCGGCATCGGGATGAGCTACCTGATGCTCGAACGCTACGAGGAAGCGCTGGCTTGGGGAGAACGAGCGCTGCGCGAGATGCCGAATTACGGCTCCTCGCACCGGGTGGTGATCATGGCGCTGGTCAAACTCAACCGGCCGGACGAAGCGCAGGCGGCGGCGCGGCGGCTGATGGAGGCGTTCCCGACCTACACGCTCGGCCTGCAGAGGCAGATCAACCCGTGGCGGGACAAGGTGTTCGCCGAGCACTACGTCGAAGCGTTGGGTATTGCCGGCGTGCCGGAGTGATCGTCGCGGCTGCAAAGATGCCCTCTCCTGCGCGTCACGTCCGGCCAGGCGGACGCGCCCCTTCATCCCGCGCCGCTTCTGGAAGGATAGTTCTCTGGCCGGCTTGTCCGAGGACCGAGCCCGTAGAGCAGCTGTGAACAGCCGGCGAGCTCTCTGTTGGGTTCGCGTCGAACTTCCGGTCTCCACCGATACCGATATTGTTCAAAAAAGTCCGCGTCGCGGTCGCCCGTGGCACTTTCGTAGGATGGCGTTTCGTAGAGACCCCAAAATTGAATCCTGATTCCATGCAATGCGCCAGGGTGGAACTGGATTCTAAGATCGGTGGCGATTTGCGGTGCGCCGGACTTTTTCAACAGTATCCACCCAGCCAGTCCTTCGCCGTCGATTTCGGTCGTTCGGCAGCTTAGGGTTCTTGAACGAATGGACGCGCTCAAAGCGACTTTCATGGCGCTCATTCAAGCTGCCTTTCGCGCATCGGCCGGAGTCAACCTTGGCGGAAATTCGAACCAAGACACTACCACCGCGGTGCGTCCGTCTGGCGGACGCGGGTAACGCCGAAGCATTTTCGTCGCCGCCTATCTGTTGGTGTAGATCGGTTTCCCCGCGTCGTCACGCCGGGAAAAGACGATACGCCGAGGCTTATCATCATTTGGAAGTTCTTCGATGCACAGCGAAATCGCTTGCAGTTCTGCGAAGCGATTCGCAATTATCGCCGCAATCCACGTCCCATCTGGAGGCTCCCATGGCCGAGGTCCTGCTGGTCCACCACGCACAAGGTTGACTCCCGGCGTGCGCGCGTTCGCTGACGACCTGCGGGCAGCCGGGCACACCGTGCATACGCCGGACCTGTTCGACGGACGCACATTCCGGAGTATTGACGAGGGTCTCGCCTAAATCGGTGAGATCAGGTTCGACGACATGCGGGAGCGCGGCGTCCGCGTCGCCGGCGATCTGACCCCGAGCTCGTTTACGCCGCATTCTCGTTCGGCGTACTGCCGGCGCAGAAGCTCACACAGACACGACCCGGTGCCTGCGGAGCCCTGCTCGTCCACTCCTGTCTGCCGATTAGCGGCGAGTGGGCCTTCGGATCCTGGCCGGACGACGTCCCGGTCCAGATCCACGGTATGGATAACGACCCGATCTTCATCGGCGAGGGCGACATCGACGCCGCTCGCGAGATCGTGGAGAAGGTCGAGGACGCGGAGCTGTTCCTCTATCCCGACGACCAGCACCACTTCGCCGACAGCTCGCTCCCGTCGTACGACGCGGCTGCCAGCGCACTGCTCACGCGGCGGGTGCTCGAGTTCCTGGACCGTGTCTAACCATGTCGGCGAGGGCCTTATTGAGTGCGGTCGTCCCGTCCATCGGGAGGAGCAAGGAGCGCCACATGCAGTCATCAAAGGCTATATTTCAAAATGACCGAATCGGGGCCGCAAGCAGATCGGCAGCTTTCGAGCATCCCGTTGCCAAAAGCAGTCATTCAGCTCACGACCCCAGGCGGATGCTCGTTCGCCCTTGGCCGAATCGCGCCCCTGACCCATTCCAGACATCCGTCGGATCCTAGACCGAACATGTAGCTTGGAACTCAAAGGGAGCCACCGAGCCGATACGACCGGACTAGGAAGCCAATTGACCACAATACTTGCCTGATATGCTGCCCCGGTTGCGCTCCAGAACGATCACTCGTCGAGCCAGTATTGGCGGGAACAGCCGAACTGGCGCGACGCGACAGATTGGCGCTTGGCGACAAATGCCGTTGCGGAGAGACTCCGGGGCGAGTTGTTCGCTTTCGCACCAGGCACGATCGTGTAACCCTGATCGACCAGTTGCAATTTCAGCTCCCAGAGATGCCGTTTGAAGCCGTTCTCGATTTGGCTCCGAGGATAGCGCCATCCATTCCTGCACGCTCGGATGAGAATATCGGAATACAATTCGGCACTAACCGCTCTCGTGGCATCTTCGGAAATCAGCTTGCCACCAGATTGCATGCCTTCGGACAAGCATGGTCCAGCCGACAAAGGCAGCACCAGCATTGCGGCAAAGATTGAGGACTTTGTCATGGATACCTCCTGTTACAGAATGGATTGGGGGCTCTGCGACCCTACGAAACCGTATCGACAGGAAAGCCTAGAATTGCTGGCGGTCGGATGGCATCGTGCAAATGCTGTGTTTTCGGGATCGCATCTGTAGTATTTTGCCGTGCCGGGTCGGCCACAACTCGTAGCGGATCGGAGACTTGAAGCGATGCTTCGCGCCGTAAGCAATCCTCTGACCAGTCTGTCGGACCGGGAGCGGGTGGTCGCTGCAAAATTCGCCGAGGGGATGACCTATCGTGAAATCGGCGAGACGCTCTTCATAGCGCCGACTACCGTTCGGACCCATCTGTCGGCCATCTATCGGAAACTCGATATTCGCAACAAAGTGGCGCTTGCAACCTTGCTTGCCAACCAACACGAGCAAGACACGGGCCAGGCACCATCCGGTGGCCTTTCGGTAGAGGGCTCAGGGCCAACAGTCGTTGCGGTTCTCCCTTTCGACAATCTGAGCGCGGACGAAGCATGGAACCGCTTGGCCGATGGCTTGTCGGCGGACATCATGGTCGACCTCGCTCGCTACCCCGACCTTGCGGTCATCGCCCGCCAGACCATGCTCTCGTACAAGGGACGGCGCGATGACGTGCGATCCATCGGGCGGGAACTGAATGCGGATTATCTACTTGAGGGGACCTTGCAGGCGGCAGCGCAGCAGCTGCGGATCTGCGTCCAACTCGTCGACGCGCGCACTGGAGTCGATTTGTGGACGGCCCGCTATGATCGATCTGCGGAAGACCTGTTTGCGATGCAGGACATAGTCACCGAAAACGTCGTCAATGTCCTTGCTAGCTGTTGCGGCAAGCTCGCAAAACTTCGACGTGATGTCGTCCGTCGAAAACACCCCGCCAGCCTTCGTGCCTATGACTACTATCTGCTCGGCGTCGAGCAGCACAATTTGTACACGCACGCTTCGAATGCGGAAGCGGTGCGGCTTCTGACGCGTGCCATCGAGCTGGACCCGGATCTTGCCAGAGCCTGGACAGTCTTGGGGCTGGCGCATGCCGTCGCCGCCATCAATGCGTTTACCAATGACCCTTCCGCCGCAAAGGAGCGCTGGAAACTGTGCCTCGAACGAGCTTTGGCGCTCGACGCGGGTGATACCCATGCGCGCATATGTCTAGCCGAGCTTCGAGCCTTGCAGGGCGATCTCGTTGCCACAGCAAGAGAACATGATCTTGCCTTGGCGGCCGCCCCGCACGATGCCGATACCCTTGCCTTGCTTGCCGGAGGAAAGGCATTCGTGACAGGCGACCCGCAGGAAGGATATGAACTGGCGAAGCGCGCGATCCGTCTCAATCCACATGTTTCCTGGTACTATAGCATGCTGGGCCGGTCGAGCTTCGTTGTAGGTCTCCACAGGGAGTGCCTGACCGCGTTCAGCCAAGCTCCGCCGGACTCGCCTGCAACGCTGCTGTTCCAAGCCATGGCGCACGCCATGCTCGGCGAAACACCTCAGGCAATAAAGATTGCCAACCGGTTGGCGAGAGAATTTCCAGACATTTCGGCCGAAGGATTTATCGGCTCCTATCCAGTCACCAGTCCTCCTGCAATTGCCGCGATCCGGGAGGGCGCCCGCCGCGCGGGGCTGGCCTAGCTTCAATTGAGATACCATTGCGGAGCCCTCGGCGCGACCAAGCGAGTCTTAGCGACAATGTTGATTGCCTATGGCGTCGTAGACGCTGTCGGCTACGCGCAGGCGCAGAATCCGCTCACCATCATTGCACCAGTCTCTGGTCAAACTGTTGATGGGACGCTCTCCTTCTCCGGGACGGCTTCCGTCAACAGCATTACACGGCTCGGAACCATTAGCGGACAGACCAATGCCGGGGTCGAATGCCGAGGGACGGCTACCGTCAATATTGCGTTCTCGCATGGAGAAGGAACGATCGTTTGCGGGCAACTCTCGTCCCGGTTCGTGTTCTCGCTGACCAGCAGACAACCCCCGGCTGGCACAGGAACGGGAACCCTTTCCGACGGGCGCAAGGTCATGTTGAGAATAGGACAATGACCACAATCGACAGCCCTTCTGTCGAGAAGTGGCGAGCTGAAAACATTGATGTACGTGGGCTCGACTATTAGTCTTGCCAAAGCCGATGGAAGCCGAGTCGGTCGATGACTTCGGACGCGGAAAACGGGAGCCTGCGAGGGCCCCGTCGTAGCGGATTAATGGGTGGGCAACGCCTTCTCACGGCGCACGTTGCTTTCGCCCGTTCGGCCCACTGGCCGAGCAGCGTTGACTGCGGATCATCGCACGGCTGGATTGGAATGACTAGAACGAGGCCGACAGCGGAATGGCGGCTTCTGGCGTCCGAAGAATGATAGCGGACGTTCAGCCGGGTGGGACCAAGATCTGAAGCCGCTCCGCCTCAATCATAAAGCGGCCGAATTCAGCCTGTAAAAGCTGCTTGGAAAGTTTGGTTCTGACCATTTGGCGATCTCCGTTGAAGGGGTTAGCCGCAACAAAGGATTAAGCGCTAATCTGCCCCATCAACAATGATGGCATTGCAAGTCATGCTCTGCAGGCGAAGCGGTAGGATTGCCTGATAGCCCGGCGACCCATACCAGGCTTCGGCAGCCGACCGAGAAGGAATATGGCTGTGTCCGCGATCTGGCGCTTCCGGCAGCACGATATGATCGGCATGGCCGCCTACCTGCTGATGGCCATTCTAGCGGTCGTGGTGCTGGTGCCCGGATAGCCCGCTGCCGGGGGTGACACAGGGCGCCTCGCGCGACTTCGACTCGCGCATAAGCCGGACACCCTATGGCTCCGCTGCGCCAAATGTATTAGACTGATCTTATATACGTCCATCCGCGGGCGAGCGCGCCCGGAGGGTTAGACGATGACGGTCTACAGGCGATTGTTGCTGGCGAGGGCCTTCCCGATCCGGGTCAGGCTTTTCGAAACCGGTTGGCTTCGGCTTGTCAGTCGGGCTCTGGTCGTTGCTTTCATTTCTTGGTTTGCCGTCGGTGCGGTGACGGCCGGGCCGCTCAACGACGCTGCTCGGGAGGGCGACGCCGGAAAGGTTGCCGAACTCCTGGCACAAGGCGCCAATGTGAACGATCGCGACGAGAGCCGTCAGACCCCGCTGATCGATGCGGCGCTTGCCGGCAAGACCGAGGTCGCCATTGCGTTGATCGGGGCCAAGGCGGACATCGAAGCCCGCAACGATCGCGGCTTCACCGCGCTACATGCGGCAGCCTACTCAGGAAGCCTGGACATCGCAAAATTGCTGCTCGACCACGGGGCCGAGGTCGACGCGTTGAGCACGCACAAGATCACGCCGCTGCATGTGGCAGCAGAAGAGAACCAGACGGCCATCGCGGAGCTGTTGATCTCGCACGGCGCACAGGTCGAGGCAATCCAGGAATACGGGTACACGCCTCTCAGCCGCGCGACATTCTATCAGAGCACCGACGTGATGGTTTTGCTCAAGAAGCACGGCGCAAAATGCCAACCCAAGGAAACGATGGGGTCGTCGTACAAGGTGTGCATCGCCCTCGGCAACTGACATCGAGAAAGGCTACTGGAGGAGAACATGACAGAGAACCGTTCCAGAACGTTTGACAGTTTGCTATGCGCGGGAGTAGCCGCCGCCTCCCTCCTCCTCTTCGGCACCGGTGGATCCCACGCCGGCGACGGAGTGAACACCGGATACTTCGGCAATGTCGCCATCCTGGGTTACGATCCGGTAGCATATTTCACCGACGGTCGCGCGACGATGGGTTCGCCCAAGATCTCGAGGAAGTGGCTCGGAGCAACGTGGTACTTCGCCAGCGTCCAACACCGGGATGCCTTTGTTTCCGAGCCGGTGCGCTATGCCCCTCAGTTCGGCGGCTTCTGCACCGGGGGAATGTCAGTTAAGGAGGCATCCGCGAACCTTGACCCGGAAGCCTTCCGCATCGTCAATGGCAAGCTCTTCCTGTTCTCCGGAAAGGAGGGCCTGGAGGAAGACTTCGATGCCAACCCGGCGCCTGTCATTGCGAAAGGGGAAGCCGAATGGCCCGCAGTGGAGGCGAAGGAATTCGAGGCTAGAGCGGCCGCCAACTAGCTCCGGCGCGATGTCGTGAGCCCGCAAGTTGAATGGCGCCTGTCACGGAGACACCGAGAAATACCAGACTGTGACGGAGTCCGGCCAAGCGTACTCGTCCTGGGTATCGCTGCTCCCTTGGGGATTGCGATAGACCGGGGCGCAGAACTTGCGGCCGAGCAAGGTCGCGGTGGATTGCGTGCAGAAGAGGTCGCCATCCACGCTGGACGTGCCGGTGATGATGCTGCTTTGCGAGCTCAGTGCGACATCTCCATTTGCACTCAGCTCCATGACGAACGCTGCGCCATTGTGTTGATGTCCTACCCATGTCCGATCGCCCGTTAGGGCTCGGATCGCGGCGCCGCCCAGGCGGTCCTCCTCCCGCCCGCGAAAATCGAAGCTCCGCTCGGGAATCCCCGCGGCGCGAAGGGCGCCCAGCCGGTGATCGAGGTCCTCTTGCCGCCGATGGTGGGCGTAAACGACACGATAACCAGCGAGGTTCTGTTCGGGTATCTCTTTCAGGATTGATGCAGCCGCATCGTGCGCCTCGGCCATGCGGCCAAGCCGCGCATTTGCCATGGCCAGCGTTTCGAGACCAAGGTCGCTGCGCTCTCCCGGCTGGACCTTGCTCAGCGCCTGCAAAGCCTTCTCGTACTGATGGTTCATGTAGAGCACGAAGCCGTAATAGTCGAAGACCTGAGCGCGCGGCTTGGGATCGAGCCGCAACACGCGTTCCATCGCTGCCAGCGCCTCCAGGTTCTGTCCTGCGTAGGTCAGCACGATCGCCCGATTGAGCTCCGCCTCCGCGCCGTTCGGGTCCAGCGCGACGGCTTTCTTGACCGACGCGATCGCCTGGTCCCATTCGCCGTCCAGCATCTGCAGGATGCCGAGCACGGCATAGGCGCGCGCAGATTGCGGATTGAGCTCCAGCGCCCGCCCTGCCGCTTCGTAGGAGCGCTGGCGAGCGACGGCGCTGAGCATGAGCACCTGGTAGTCGAAGCCGAGCACGTCCACCGTGGCGCGGGCATAGCCCGAGTAAGCATCTGCAAACGTAGGATCGAGCTTGATCGCCTTTTGATACAGGGACAGGGTCTCTCCGAGAGACCTGTTGTCGACCACATAAACCTTCTGCTCGGCTCGGGTGTAGAAATCGTATGCCTCCAGGCTTCGCGTGGGGAGGCGAGCAATCTGCGCGCGTTCGCCTTCCGTCAGACGCACCGAAAGTGCCTCAACGATACGCCCGATCACTTCGTCTTGAAGTGCAAATATCCTGGAGTAGTCGCGGTCGTATCGCTCGGCCCAGATGTTGCTCGCCGTTTGGGCATCGATGAGCTGGACATTGATGCGGACTAGATCTTCCTCCCGCCGGACGCTGCCCTCGACCACGTAACGGACGTTCAACTGCGCCGCGATCTCGTCGACGTCGAGGGATCGATCCTTGAAGGAGAACGCGGAGTTGCGTGCGATGACGAGGAGCCCCGAGATCTTCGAGAGATCGGTGATGAGATCGTCTGCGAGCCCTTCCGCAAAATAATCCTGGCCTGCCTTCTCGCTAAGATCGGTAAACGGTAGCACGGCGATGGAGGGCTTGCCGACCGACGAACCGACCGGGGTGGAACCGTGACCGGGCAGCAGGGCAATCGCTTGCGGCCAGAGAATCACCGCAATCCCCGCTATCAGAGCCAGAACGAGCACCGTGGCGCCGATCACAGGCCATCGCCGAGAGCGCGACTTATTGGCTCCTGCGGTCTGTTCCAGCAGAACCCGATAGGCGCGGACCCGCTCTGGAATGTTCTTGAGACGCTGTTCGCCGAGTGACTTGAAGGTCAGGCCGAGCTTGTTGTGAGCCTGATCGTAGGCCGTTCCCGAGATGACGATGCCGCCAGGATCGCTCAGCCCTTCCAGCCGGGCCGCGATGTTGACGCCGTCGCCGTAGAAGTCGTCCTTGTCGGGGATCACGTCACCAAGGTTGATCCCGATGCGGAACACGATCCGGGTATCTTCGGGAAGACCGAGGTTCTGCTGCGCGGTGACCCGTTGGATCTCAATGGCGCATGCTACGGCATCGACGACGCTCTCGAACGCGACCAAAGCGCCGTCGCCCATGAGCTTGACGATGCGGCCATGGTAGCCCTCGATCGCGGGTTCGATGAATTCGCGCCGGAGCGCCTTGAGCCGCGAGAGTGTGCCCGTCTCGTCCAGCCCCATCAGCCGGCTGTACCCCACCACGTCGGCGGCGAGGATAGCGACCAGCTTCCGTTCGAGATGTTGAACCTGTTCCACTGGGCAGAATTATAAGGAAAGCCCAATGGCAAGACCATACACACTTAGCAGCCAACACCCGTTTCTCCGATGAGGTACGTTACAAAATCGGCTACGGGCGTTCGCCTTGAATTCCGAAAAGGTGATGTTCGACGGAATGTCGGCTCATGGTGCAACCGCGACCTACAGCGTATTCGCCGACGTCAGACTTTCGGGCGACGGCAAAGCTTGCCCCTACGGCCGACAATTGCTGAAGATCCTATGGGGATGGAAGGCGACAGAGTGAAGTCGCCAAACATCACCTGGAGGTCAGCATGCAAGCCAACACCACCAAAGCCCCGGCCGCTATCCGCGTCGATCTTGCCGCAATATTTGTCTCGTTAGAACTGTCTCGTTCAAAATGGCTCGTGACTTCGCTTTCGCCAGGTGGGGGCGAGAGAATGTCGAGACACCTCGTGCCGGGGGGCGACATTCCGGGTTTGCTCGATCATTTCGCAGAGCTGCAACGAAAGGCGGAAGTGCGGACAGGGCGGCGTTTCCGGGTCATATCAATCCAGGAAGCTGGTCTGGATCGATTCTGGATACATCGGGTCCTCGAACGCGAAGGCATCGAGAGTTATGTCGTGGACCCGGCATCCATTGCCACATCGCGTCGCCGCCGGCGGGCCAAGACCGACAGGATTGATGGGGAAGCACTGGTTCGAGCGTTGTTGGCCTACAACCGCGGCGGAGCCTCGGGTTTGCGCGATGTTGCGAGTGCCAACGCCGGAGGAGGAAGACCGTCGCCGGTTGGTGCGGGAGCGGAAGGCGCTGACGAACGAGCGGATCAGGCACGTCAACAGGATAAAGGGCCTTTTGTTCAGCCAAGGTGTGTCCGGATACGAACCGTTGAAAGGCGATCGACGCAGATGCCTCGACGCGCTCATTACCGGAGATGGGCGTCCACTGCCGCCAGCGCTCATGGCGCAGATCAGCCGCGAGCTTGATCGCATCGAGTTGCTGATCCAGCAGATCAAGGATGTTGAAGAGGCACGCGACGCCTTGCTCGCGGCAGATGAGCCAACACCGGCCCTGCTGCTCAGCCTCAAGGGAATAGGTCCGGAGTTCGCGGCCGTCCTGTGGTCTGAGGGATTGTCGCGCAAGTTTGACAATCGACGACAGGTTGCCGCCTACGCTGGGTAAGCCAGAGCTCGCTTGAGGCCAATTCGGTGCCTCTCCCCACAGGGCGCCATTTCCGTTAGGATGCTCCGAGATGGCGGGAGGTATGACCTGGATCGCGTTCACCGTAGAATGGCTACCATCCTTGCTGCCGACGCAGTTGGCTACAGCCGGCTGATTGGCAGAGACGAGGAAGGGACACTTGCCACCCTGCGGACGCATCGTCAGATCATTGACCGACTGATAGAGGAACATCAGGGACGGGTGTTCGGGAGCGCTGGGGACAGCGTCATCGCCGAGTTCGCAAGCCCCGTCGAGGCGCTTCGATGCGCCACTGAAATCCAGGTCCAAGTCGGCAGACAAAATGCTGAGCTGCCCGAGTCGAGCCGCCTGCGCTTTCGCATCGGCATCAATCTCGGCGATGTTGTCGTAGAGGGCGACAATCTCATGGGCGACGGTGTGAACGTCGCCGCCCGTCTGGAGGCGCTGTCACCTCCAGGTGGAATATGCATTTCGGAAGCGGTCTACACGCAGGCCCGCGATCGGCTCTCGCTCGAATTCGTCGATCTTGGCGAACAAAGGTTGAAGAACATCGCCCGGCCTGTGCACGCGTACCGCGTGCCTCTCGCTTCAGAGGAGCAGGTCACGTCGCCTTTTCGAGGTCTCAACCCCTTCGAGTTCGAAAACGCCGACCTCTTCTTTGGCCGAGCTCGGGCGACTGCTGCCTGCATCGAACGCCTGGAGCAGCAGGCCGCCAACGGCAAGGCATTCCTGCTCATCTATGGTATGAGCGGTTCCGGCAAGTCTTCTCTCCTTCGAGCAGGGCTGCTGCCTTCCATCACTCGAACCGGTGCAGCGGCTGGCATCAAGTTTTGGCGCCGCTGCCTAATCCGCCCTTCCGACGCCCCTGATGCGGTCGCCTCGCTGGCCGCTGGGCTGCTTCGCGAAGGCGCCCTGCCGGAGCTGGCTTGCGAACCGGCAGCGCTGGCTCAACTCTGTCGGAGTTCGCCTGATCGAGCTCTGGCGCTCGTCCGCCAGGCTCACGCCAAAGCGGCGGCCGCCGCAGGTTCAGCCTCCTCACAAGTGCGATTGGTAGTGGCGATCGATCAGATGGAGGAGCTGTTCACGACGGAGCCGGCATCGCGCGAAGTGCTAGTACGGCTCCTCGCGGCACTCGCCAGCAGCGGACTGGTCTGGGTGATCGCGACGATCCGATCGGATTTCTTTCATCGTTGCGGCGAGGTCCCCGGTTTCTGGGCACTCAAGGATGGCCTCGGCAGCTATGAACTCCTGCCGCCGACCGGCGCTGAGATCGCCCAGATCATCCGCGAGCCGGCACGCACCGCCAGGCTGCGCTACGAGGAGACAGCCGAACGGGGCCGGCTGGATGATGTCCTGCAGGAGGCAGCAGCTGCTGATCCTAGATCTTTGCCGCTTCTCGAATTTGTGCTCGACGCTCTGTACGATGCGGGGCGAGAGCGCCGGATCCTCACCTTTGCTGCGTATCAGGCACTTGGCGGCTTGGAAGGGGCGATCGCGCGCCGCGCTGACGAAGTCGTAGACGCTCTCCCGCCGGACATCCGGGAGGAGCTACCAGTCGTATTGCGTGCCCTCACCACGGTGCGCCCAAGCGATGAGGCAGTTGCGGCGCGTCCGGCCTTGCGCGCGGAAGTCACGGGCACGCCTCAACGATTGGCTCTCGTTGAGGCCTTGGTCGCCGCTCGCCTTCTCGTCAGTGATGAGGATGCCGCAGGCCACGTCTACGTGCGCGTGGCACACGAAGCTTTGTTGAGCCGCTGGCCGCGCGCTAGCGACATTGTCAATGCGAACCGGAGCTTCCTCGAGACCCGCGCTCGGGTCGCGGCTGACGCCAACCGCTGGCATGCCGACAACCGGAACCGGGAGCTTCTCCTGCCGTCCGGCAAGCGGCTCGCCGAGGGCGAGGAATTGCTGCAGTCGAGACGGGTAGAAGTCGACGATCAGATCGTCGACTACATTGAGACGTCTTCGCGTGCTGAGGCGGATAGAGACGAGAAGGACAGGCAGGCAGAGCGGGCACTCATCGAGGCGGCTGAAGCAGCAAAGCGCGAGCGCCTGGAGCGCGAGGCCGAGCGCCGCAGCCTTGCGGCCGCGGCTGCGAGCCGGCTCGCGCGACGCACGCGCTATGCGGCCATCGTCGCCACGGCGCTGGCCCTTATGGCCAGCGCAGGCGCGTTCTTCGGGTTCAGAGCACAACAGGCAGCAACACGGCAAGCCGAGTTGGCGATGGCCGCCAAAAAGGGGGCCCTTGAGGCGCGCGATCAGGCGCTGTGCAATCAGTCTCTTTCGCTTTCGTTTCTTTCGCAGCAGATCGCGGCGAGCGGCGATACGGAGGCCGCGATCCTGTTGGCGCTGGAGGCGCTGCCGAAGAGCGGATCGGGAGCCGCGCGGCCAAATCTCTTTGAAGCAGAGGCCGCACTTTTCAACGCTCTGTTGGCACACCGCCAAACGGCGGTGTTCAAACACGACGCCGGAGTGACGCAGGCAGCCTTCAATCGAACCGGCGATCGCATCGTCACTGCATCCTACGATAAGACCGCGCGCATTTGGGATGTCGCGAATGGTAAAGAGATTGCAATCCTGAAGGGCCACGAGGGACCTGTGGAGAGAGCCGGATTCAGTCCGGACGGACGCCGGGTCATTACAGCGGCAAGGGACGGGACCGCGCGCATCTGGGATGCCGACTCTGGAGCGCAGCTTTTTGTTCTTCAGCCGGTAGGCGGCTCCTTTCCTACAGCAGCCTTTGACCCTAGCGGCGAGCGCGTGCTGACCGCGGCCGGAAACAATCAGGCTTCGCTTTGGGACCCGCGAACTGGAACGAAGATCCTGAGCGTAGACAGCCGTGGAGACGGATTGGCTGGCTTCAGCCCGGATGGTCGCAGCTTTGCGACCTCAGAAGGACAGACCGTTTTCATCTGGAATGCGAAAGATGGCGCGCTGATCCATCAATGTTTTATTGGCAGCTTTGCATCCAAGCTCACATTCAGCCCGGATGGAAGTCGGCTGTTGGTAGGCACGTGGTACACAGTTTCATTTGACAGTGTCCCCGCGCTTTGGGACCCATCGAACGGAACCGAAATCGCAAGGCTCCTTGGCCACAAGAGCGACACCCAATTACAAGGCGCAACGTTCAGTCACGACGGCCGCCGAATTGCAACGGTATCACTCGATGGTAGCGCGCGTCTCTGGGACGGAAACTCTGGAGGGCTAATTGACGTGCTCGGCCAAGAGTCCCCGAACTTGAAACAGAGTGACGCCGGGGACGACCGTGATCAGGAAATGAACAGCGCTTTCAGCCCCGACGATCGCCTCCTGGCCACCGCTTCCATAAACGGTCCGTTACGCATTTGGGACGTCGGTCGAGCGTCGCTGTTCGCCACCATCGCTGGCCATCGTGCCTTGATCGAGCACCTTGAGTTCGACCCAGTCGGTAGCAATATTCTTCTCACGGCTTCACATGATGGCACCGCTCGCCTCTGGGACGTCGACGGAATTCTGACGACTACCCTGTCCAACGCAAATCGTCCCACCTTCGCGGTGTTCAGTCCCGACAATATGCATCTTCTGACTGGAGGCGGGGACAGCGCTGTGCACCTTTGGGATGTGGTAACCGGTCGCAAGCTGGCCGACCTCGATACGCACGAAATCGTCCAGAACGCAATGTTCAGCCCCGATGGAAGTCGCATTGCAACTGCATCCCTCGCGGGCCGAGTCCTCATCTTGGACGTCGCGAGCAGGAGCGAGATCGCACGGCTCAAATTTCCAGGCGGGCTGTTTCAAATTCAGTTCAGTCCGAAAGGAGACCTCCTGGAGGCGAGTTCGACCGACGGCACCGCGCGGTTGTGGAATGCGGCGACTGGCGCCGAGGTCTCCACTATCCAAACAAGTGCGCAGGTTGTTTTCGACCCGGACGGCGATCTCGTCCTCGCCGCGACCAGCGACAACGCCGCGCACCTGTTGAAAACGGACGGGACCGAACTGAAGAAACTGGTCGGGCATGAGGGTCGAATAACCGGGGCAACGTTCAGTCCGGACGGGCAACTGGTCGCCACGGCCTCGCTCGACCACAGCGCGCGGATCTGGACAGTCAAGGACGGGAGCACCCTCGCCATCCTGAGTGGTCACCGCGATGAGCTCACCGAAGTCGAGTTCAGCTCGGATGGTCAGTCGCTTCTGACTGCCTCACGCGACGGCACCGCACGAATCTGGAGCGTCCTGGACAGAAAGGAAAGGGTCGTTCTCAGGGGGCACACCGGCGCAGCGACCAGTGCGCAATTCAGTCCTAACGGGCACTATGTCCTGACAGCCTCAACTCAGGACGGCACGGCCCGGCTCTGGGACGCGCGGACAGGACGCGAGATGGCAGTGCTTGCCAGTTCGAAGGATGAGCACAAGCGGCCGGCACCGATACGCGCGGCCTTCAATTCAGATGGAACGAGGGTCGTGATCGTGCCCTATGATGAAGACGTTCGCCTCATACGGGTTTTTCAGACACCCGAAGATCTCATCGATTTCGCGAAGCAAACTGTTCCACGCGAACTGACCGCGTGCGAACGGCGTCGCTTCTTCCTTCCCGTGGAAAGCGACCTTGGTGATTGTCCAAGCTGATGTCGCCCAAAGTCCATGGCCGGTGACGCTATCTCGACTGCTACGCCGTAGCCGCCGCAATCGCACTGCTTCCATAGTTTTGCGGGGGGAGCAGTACGCGAGTGGCCGCGCTACTTCCCTCGCTTTTCGATCTTTAGGTTTGGGAGGTCGGGTCGCTTGGATTCCACCCCGGTCTCCTTCAAGGCCGTGTATTCCACTTTTTGAGTTTTGAGTAGCTTCTCTGTTTTGGCGCGCTCCTTGTTGAGAGCGTTCTGACCTTTGACCTTGGGCATCCGTCCTCCATTTGGTTCACTGTCGTTCGCCAGAAAATATTATTGCCAGCGATATCGCGCGAGATGTCAGCTCTGAGGCCGCGGCAGAGGCCTCCGAGGGCGTTATGGGGGGAAAGAAATGCGCCCTTCCCTGCCCCACAATGCGACGCCGATTTCACGCCCCTGCCTGCGATCGCGACGACTGAAATGGGGCCGTTTGCGGACTGTCCGTTTTCGGGATGGCGAGATTAGAAAGCGGATCGACGCGTATCGCGGACCGCAACGCGCCAGCGCCGGAGATAGCGCCTGATGATCTTCAGTTGCTCTGTATGTGCGACTGGAATGCACTATCGCCCGGTTGGGTGGCAGGGCAACTTGCTAGCCGCCCTGCCACCTGGAAGAACAGTCATCGACGCGGCCGGCTCAGCCCGCTTTGCTGAGTTGGAGTTCGTCGCTAAGCGCGCGCTCGTTGGGATCGATCGGACCCAGGTTCTTGACGACCCGGAATCGACCGCCCTGCGCCTGCGCGATGTACATGTTCATGCGAACATGGTGCTGGCCGGGGACCATTTCGGCCGGGCCACCTGGTCCCTCGCTGATCCGCGAGTGATCGAGCGCCCGGATGACCGTATCACGCTCGACCGTGCCGGCCTCATTGACAGCCGCTTCCCACATCTTGATCGCCCGGTAGTGGCCGGTGCAGCCGCTGCCCGCGGTCAACATGGCGCTGCCGGGGAAACGGTCCTGGTAGCGACGCAAGAGCGCGCGGCCAAACGGATCCTCGAGTTCCCGATAGTAGTCGAGGCAGCTGTAGAGGCCCTCGATCTGCTCGGACGGCACGAGATTGAAGAAGTTCTCGTCGAAGTAGGTGCAGATGATCTTGCCGCCCCGCTTGCCGAAACCGGCCTTGTGCAGTTCTTCGAGGAACGGAGTCAAGCCCGGCGGGACGAGGGTGTTGAAAACCACGTCGGTGCCGCTCGCCATGATCTGCTCGACCGTCCGCCGGAAATCGACTGTATCGAGCGGGAAATACTCCTCGCCGACGACCTCGCCGCCATTGGCGCGCACCACCCGGCTCGCGGCCTTGTTCAGCAGATGGGGCCAGATGTAGTCGGCAGAAGGCAGGTAGAACTTCTTCGCCCCGGTGCTCTTCATGAACCAAGGGATCAGCGGCTCGACCTGCTGCGCGGGCACTGGACCCGTACAGAAGATCAGGGGATCGTTTTCCTGTCCCTCGTACTGCTCGGTGTAGATGTAGAGCGTCCTGCCGCGTGCGACCGCTTCGCTCTTGATGGCCTGGCGGGTCGAGCTGTAGATGCCGCCGACGACCAGATCGACCTTGTCGACATCTATCAATTTCGCAGTCCTTGCCTTGGCGGCGCTGTCGTTGGTCTCGCCATCCTCGATGACAAGCTCCAGCGGCCGGCCGAGCAAACCGCCTTTGGCATTGATGTCGTCGACGAGCATGGTGGTGAGGTTTGCGTTGGCGATGCCCATGAAGGACAAGGGGCCGGTGAGTTCGGCGACAAGGCCGATCTTGATGGGTTTCGGATCCATTTGATTTCTCCAAATCTGGGGGTTCGTCGGGGGGGCGCCGCCGACGGACGGCAGGCGGCGCGCAGTGCGGGATCTCAGGCCTCGTAGTGGCCGAGCAGCAGTGCCGCCTGCGGCTTGCCGACGTGGCCGGCTTCCTGCAGGATCGCGGGCACCTCCGGATCCGACACGAAATTCTTCCAGCCCTCGGCGTCCCAGTCGAAGATCGCCCAGACGCGGTCGGGCTCGCTGGGGTCGCGGAAGACGGTTGCGCCGTTCGAGCCGTGCAGCCGGCGCTTGTCGGCGCCCTTGGTCGAAAAGATGCGGATGAAGCGGTCGACGTCCGCCACCTTGGTCGTTGCGAGAAGCATCTGATTTCCTCCTGTCGGTCGCGGCCACCATCGGTCCGTCGACAGGATCACGATGCGCGCCCCGGAGCGGGCGCACATGGGGTGTATTCCCTATGCCTGCGTCTCGCCCGGCCGGACAAGGCCATGCTCGACCGCGTAGAGTGCCGCGGCGGCGCGGGTGGTCACGCCGATCTTGGCATAGACGCTCTGGATATGGTGGTCCGCCGTCTTGGGCGAGATATCCAGCTTGCGCGCCGCTTCCTTCGCGGTAAGGCCGGCGGCGATCAGGCGCAGCACCTCGATCTCACGCGGCGTCATTCCGGCCAGCGGCCGGGGCGGCGCCCGGCGCGACGGCTGTCCGGCGAAGGACAGCACGGCCTCGGCGGCATCGGGGCAGATACAGCCCTCGCGAACGGCGGCGCGCAACTGCGTGGCCGCCGCCTCGCTGGACAACGCCTTGCGGTGCGGACGTTCCTCTCGCGACGTCTGGAAGGCTTCGGCGGCGGCCAGGATTCTTGCCGCCGGGGACAGGTCGGAGCCGTGGACCTTACGGTGATAGCCCGAACCGTCCAGGCGTTCGTGATGGCGAAGCACGAGGGCGGCCATCGCCTCGCCCTCGCGGCCGAACGAGGCCAGCGCCCGCTCGCCATAATAGGCGTGCAACTGCGCCGCGTCGCGCTCGCGCACCGACAGCGGACCGTTGCGCATCCAGGTCGCCACCGGCACCACGAGTTCGCCTATGTCATGGATGCAGCCCGACCAGCGCAGCGCGCGGACGTCAGGGTCGGGCAGCCCGATCCGTTTCCCCGCACCCGTGGCCAGTTCCGACACCATCCTCGAATGGCCCTGCGTAAACGGCATGCGCATGTCGATCATGTCGGCGATGGCGAGGAACGCCTCATCGCAAGCCTCCTCATCCAGCGTCACCGGCGGATCGGGCTCAAGCGCCAAAATGGTCGCGCGGTCGACTGTCGCGCCGATGCCCTCCATCAGCGTCGGCGCGTTGGCCGAGACGAGCCGGGCCAGTTCCGCTTCATATGGGCCATCGCCGCGACTGGCGATGGTTTCGGCCATCCCTTCGATACCGACGGCATCGCAGAGCGCAATGGCATCCTGTGCCAATGTGATCAGGCGCACGGCTGGCAGGACATCCTCGCCGCTCAGCCCGCGCGGCAGGCCCTTGCCGTCCCAGCGTTCGTAGATTTGTCCAAGATTGCGTCGCATCTCCTCCGACAGGCCCAGCCGCTCGCCGATCCGTTGCGCGACCTCGCAATGCGCGGTCAGGACCGGGCGGGCCACGGCGATCGCCTGCGATAGCCCAGCCTCGATCGCCTTGGCCTGCGCGTCGGGCTCAAGATCGTAGTAGAGCCGCTTGAAAGCCTGGACGAAGACCCTGCCCAGCTCCGCCCGGTTGCCCATATCGAGACCGACAAGATCCTGGCGGAGCGCAATTTCGTCGCCGAAGGTGGCCGACAGGAGGTCCGTGTCCGCGTTGCAACCGACATAGCGGAGCATAGACTGGTGGTAGGCATTGCGCCGATCCTGCTCGGAAACGCCCGCAAGATCGGCAATCCGCATCGCAAGCACGCAGGATTTCAGTGCAAAGTCGCGAGAATGGCCGGTGGCAAGGTCCGAAGCATAAGCGAGGACCATCATGAAATCCGCCCGGCGGATCGAGACGTCTGTCATCGCCCACTCCCAGTCGCTCTACGCTAGCCCCGCCAGCCGTTAATGCCTAGGGAAAAATCCCAACCCTGGTTGTGCTATCCGGCGAGAAACAGAATGTTCCGTTTGGGGCCGGGAGCCGTCGGTCTGCTTCGGATCAGCGGCTGGCCAAAGCCGACGTAGCTTGTCGGAAGCTCGCGAGCAAATGCCGGCTTCCTGATTTCCACGCCCGGAAGCGAACCGTCACAAATCCGCCATCTCAGGCATCACCTTGCAGACGGCCGGTTCGCCTTTTCGACGGCATAGGGTGTATGGAGCACCCGACGCCTTCCCTACCTCTGAAAATGCCCCAACCCGTTCTCATTGAGATAGTCCACCGTCATCACCCGCGCGCGAATGCCGCCGGGGGAACCAACGAACTTCACCGATGACAGCGAGCCGGTCGGCGCGTTCTCTCCGCGGGGCGTGAGAGCGTAGGTGTCGCCGTCCCAGTGCTCGAGCGTGAACTGCATGGGCTTGGGGCCGAGTTCGAGCATCAGCTTGTCGCCATCCGCCCGCACGGTGGCGGTGTCGAAATAGTTGCTCGTATATTGGCCCTCGTAGAAGGATGGACTGCGCGCCTTGGCGGGGTTCGTCGGCTTGACCTTGCCGGCGAGGTCGCCCACCGGCTTGTAGTAGGCCATGAACCGCGGCTTGATGTAGGGATACCAGTCGCGGGTGACCTGGCCATATTGCACGATATCCATGAAGCTGGCGGCGACCGCCTCGGCGGCGCCGACGGGGGAGCCGTTGGTGAGCACGACGATGCCGACATCGGCCGAGGGCAAGATCTGGAAGGTGGTGCCGGCGCCGAGCAGGAAGGCGCCGGAATGGCCCATGGTGGTGCGCCCATTGGCGTTCACCCCCACATTGAAGCCATAGCCATAGGAGCTGGCCCGCGTATCGGGCGTCTCGCCGCGGTAGGTCACGCTCTGAGGTGTGATGGCGGGCTGCAGGATCTTCGGGTCGATCATGGGCTGGCCGCCATAGGTGCCGTCGCCAAGCAGCAGGATCATCCACTTGGCAAGATCCTGGGCGCTGGAGGAGACGCCGCCCGCCGGCGCCTGCTGGTCGGGGTCGCGGTCATAGAGCGGCTCGAACACATTCTCCGCCACGCGCGCATGCAGCAGGGCGCGGTTCTTGCCGGCGGCAATGAAGTCCTCGTGCCGATAGCTGCTCGAGCGCATGCCGAGCGGATCGAACAACAGGCTCTCGGCCAGCGGCTCCCAAGGCTGTTTCTCGGCGTGGGCCACTGCCTCGGCGCCGATCGTCGTGCCAAAATTGGCGTAGTGATAGGAGATGCGGAAGGGATCGAGGGGCACCATCCACAGGCTCCCGACGATCTGCTTGCGCTGGAAGCCGAGATCCTCGAGTTCGTCGCCCGCCGCCATCGGCAGGCCCGAGCGATGGGCGAAGAAATCGCCGATGGTGGCGTTGCCCGAGACATAGTCGAGATTGAGGCGAAAGCCGTCCCAGACCTTGCCGACCGGGGTATCCCAGTCGAAGCTGTGGTCCTTCGTCATGGCGATCGCGGCCACCGTGGCCGAGATCGACTTCGACACCGAGGCGACCTGGAAAATGGTGGTGCTGCTGACCTTAGAAGTGTCGTCCCGGTTGTCGCGAAGGCCATAGCCCTCGTCAAAGATCATTTTGCCGCCATGCACCACCGCCACGGCGAAGCCGGGAACGTCGGATGCTTCCTTGACTTTCTTGACGATGTCCGGCAGCGCGGCCAGCGCCTTCTCGACACCGCCGGGATACAGCTCCACAGCATCCTGCGGCGGCGATGGCCCAAGCTCCGGCACGTAGGACTGCGCGGCTGCCACGGCGGGTAGCATGGCTACGAGGGAAAGCACCAGGAGAGCAGCGGCCTTCTTCATTGCATGTCCTCAAACCTGCACGGCAGATGATCGGATCATACGCGGCAAGATGAAAGATGGTTACAGCTATTTTCTACTGATATGTTCCAAAGATCAGGCAGAGACGGCGGCTGCGCGCATGTGATTTCGGGACCTGGTGAAGTAGCCGCGTTACACACGCGGGCGGCAATTGGATGAGACTGCGCGGGAGAACGTCAAGTTCCAAGCCCGGGCGGCAAATGGCGTCTACTCAGGAGTTGTTCGCCAACGGGCGGGCGGCCAACCAGAAAGTCATCGAAGCCAATTATATGGCCCATCGCGAGGCCCTATGGCCTGCTGCACGGGGTCCGATGGCCGAGAGGCCCGGACGCTTCCTTCCAAGGCCAGACGGCCTACTGGCGGCCGTATTTCTTGAACGTCGCGTTCCAGTCGGCTGCCAGCGCGTCAAGCGTTTCCTTGGCCGTGCCGGATTCACCGGTCACATAAGGATAGACGCGCTGGTTGAATTGTAGCAGCAGTTCGGCATTCTCGGGAACCGCCCAGAAATCCTTCACCTTGAACATGGTCTCGTGGAAGGCCTTGTTGTAGGGCGTGGCGTTCTGGAACTCATCCGATTTCAGTACGGCTGCGCTGCAGGTGTAGCCGCCGAGCGCTGCCCATTTCTTCTGGGTCTCATCCTTGATGAACCATTCCAGGAACTTCAGGGATTCTGCCTGCTTCGCTGAGTAGGAGACGATCGAGATGCCCTGCCCGCCAAGCGCGGCGAACTGGTCGCCGTTCGGCCCTGCCGGGTTGGCGAAGAAGCCGGTGTTCTTGGCGTTGGGATTGCTCGCTTCGTTGATCAGTGATGGGAAGAACGCGAAAAAGTTCATGCTCATCGCGGCCAGGTTTTCGGTGATCGCCTGGTTGTCGTCGATGAAATTGGCGTTGGCCCAGCCCGGAGGCGTGAACTTGTAGAGTTCCTTGTAGGCTTCGAGCGCGGCGATCGCCTTATCGGAGTTGATGATGCCGTCGACCTTGTACGTCGAATAGTCGCCAAGCTCGCCGCCATAGGAGAAGAGCAAGCTTTCGAAGCCGCCTGCCAGCCCGTCGTGGACATTGTCGGTGTAGATGGCGACGCCGTATTTCTTCTGATCGGGACGGTAGAAGAACTCGGCGATGTCGCGCAGCGCCTTGAAATCCTTCGGCACGCCGAGGTCGTAGCCGTACTTGGCCTTGAACGCTTCCATTTCCTTCGGGTCTTCGAACCAGTCTTTGCGGTAGGACCAGCCCATGGCGTCGCCTTCGAGCGGGATCGCCCAATACTTGCCGCTGTTGCCGGGATATTCCGCGTAGACTTTCACCGTCGCGGGGGCCATCAGTTTGGCTATATCGTGCTTGGCGAAGAAGTCGGTGAGGTCGACATAGTGGCCGCCGGTCGAGCCGGCGCCGAGCCACTGCGAGTCGCCGACGACCATGTCATAGGCGTCGCCCCTGGCGTTGAACTCGGCAAAGGCCTTGGTTTCGAATCCCGGCCAGGCCGTCGTTTCAATAGTTACCTTGACGCCGGTTTCCTTCTCATACTCGTTGACGAGTTCCTGAAGGTAATTCGCCGGGTCCCATTCCGCCCAAAAGATAGTGAGCTCTTCTGCCGAAACCGATCCACTCGCAAATGTCATGGCGGCGCCCACCAACAGACCAGCCCACGTTTGCATATCGCTTCTCCTTCCACGGCGACGTCGTCCAACTAGGAATTTGCGTATCGGATGCAATGCTTCACCCGCGTTCCGTCGAATGCGAAAGCATTCGGAGCAGGCCTTTGGACTCTACGAGATCAGGCGTGTCAAACCCCTCGGTGAAGCTGGCGTGGACTGGCGCAAGAATATGCCGCGCCTTGTCATTGCGGCCTTGGCCGGCATAGAGGCGGGTGAGCCGAAGCGCGGCCCTCAGTTCAGAGGATTTCGCGCCTTGATCGCGGGCCGCCGTGAGAGATTGCTGGAACCAGCTTTCGGCGGCTTCATCGGTTGGGTCCAGCACTGAAACCAACTCACCCCTTGTGCGCAATAACTCTGGTAGCTGATACTTCGAGGTCGATTTGCCCAGAGTGTCGAAGGCCTGCGCCAGGAGGGCAAGGCCTTCGCTTGCATCGCCGCGCTCGCCGCAGTTACGCGCAAGAATGCAAAGGTAGTAGGCCATGCCCATATCCGCGCCAGTCGCGGCGATACCCGCAATTCCCAGGCGCATTTGGCGAATGCCTTCCTCCAACTGCCCCAGACCGGCGAGCGCCCAGCCGAAATACACACGAGCCTGGCCAAGCAGCAATGGCATGACGAATTCATCACACAGAGTGATAGCTTTCTTCGCCCATTGAAGGGCTTCGGCGGGCTCGCGCCGCATCAGGTGGACCAAGCAGAAACTTAGCTGCGCTTGTGCTGTGGTGACCGGATGCGAGTCTCGCTCGGCTAGCGCCATTGCATCGCGTGAGCGTAGGATCGCCTGGACCGAATGGCCGCGCATGAAGAGCATCTGTGCGGAAAACGCCCTACAGCATACGCCGGGGTCGTGTCCGGCGTAGCCCCAGGCAAGGTGACGATGTCGCTCGTAATCATAAGTGGCCAGGCCATGGCTTGCATGACGTTCGCTCGCGTCGTAGTCACCGAGGTAATAGTAGATTCCCCAGAGTTGGTGATGTGCTTCGAGGATGTACCCCGAATCATCGGACACTTGCGCGAGTTCCAATCCGAGCGATTGGCATTGGTGGCCCAGCATCTCGGCAGCGCGCAGGTTGCCTGAAATGGTCTGGTAGGAGCTCTCGCCGCGCATCGCAGCGAATATTTGCGGCTTGTCGCGTAGCGTATCGGCAAGCCTCCGCGCGCTCGAAAAGGCCTGAAGGACCTCTGGTGCTCCCCAGCCCTTGGCTGCAATCATTGCCGTTCCCGTTGCGCTTTCAAGCGAAAGCTCCAGTCGCAGGCGGTCCTCAGATCCGGGCAATGATCCGACCAGCTCGAGCCCCTTGCGGAGGTGGGAGGCCGCCTCGAGATTGGCAGATCGCTTGAGCGCGAGCTGCCCTGCCTTGAGCCAATAAACGGCAGCCTGATAATTCACGCCGGCGACGGTATAGTGATGCGCAAGCGTTTCAGGTTCTGTCGCGACAACTTCCTGGAATTGCGCCTCCAGCGTCGCGGCGATCTTGGCATGAATCTGTTGCCGACGGCTTTTCAGCAGGCTCTGATAGGCTGCATCCCGTACGAGCGCATGCTTGAACGTATAGGTCGCCTCTGGAGGAACGCCTCGCCGAAAAACGAGCTCGGATTCTTCCAACTGCGGCATGACGTCTTGCAGACGGGTTTCGGCGGGGTCCGTTACGGCAGCCAGCAGCCGGTGATGGAAGCCGCGGCCAATGCAGGCGCCGATTTGAGCGACTTCTTTGACCGGCCCCAGCCGGTCCAGGCGAGACATCAAAGAATCCTGAAGGGTCGACGGAATCGCAAGAGGAGGCAGAGGACCTGAGAGCACGTAGTGGTCGCCCGCGTCGACAAGCAGACCGGAGTCGAGCACGGTCTTGGTCAGCTCCTCAACGAACAACGGAACGCCTTCGGTTTTGGCCAGAATCTCGCTGGCTACCTCCGGCGGCATGGTCTTTCCACCCGCTACGCGATCCATGATCGCTGCTCCTTGACCGAGTCCGAGGCGATCAAGCGAGAGCGCGGTTACATGCGATAACTGAATCCAACGCGGCTGAAACTCAGGTCGAAAGGTTACAATCAGGAGTGCCCGCATGTTCCGCAGGCGATCAATCAGCATATCCAGCCACTCGCCGGTCGTCGGATCGATCCAGTGCGCATCCTCGACAAGGACGATAGTGGGCTCACGCACGGCCAGCGCCTCGATTTGTTGGACGAGGGCGGCCAAAGTACGGGCCTTTTGGGCTAGCGGTGGCAGCCTGGTCGACGAGTATCGACCGGTCGTGTCGATCGACAGCAGTGTCGCCAACAGCGGAATTGCTTCCGCCACGTCCGGAACGATCCCGCGAAGCAGGGCCTCCAGCTTGTCGAGCTTGGTGTCCGTGGTGTCGTTGCGATCCAGTCCAGCCGCCCGTTCGACCTGCGTGGTCACGGGATGGAGCGCGCTGTTGATATGATAGGGCGAGCAAAAATAGCGTAGCCGCGGAGGGGGCTCGGCGCTCAATCGATCGACCATCGCCGCGATAATCCGGGACTTGCCAATACCCGGCTCTCCAGACAGCAGCACCACTCGGCCATCCCCGGCGCAGGCCCGGTGCCACTGGTCAACCAGAAACTCGAGTTCCTGGTCCCGCCCAACAATCGGCGTCACAATGTCCTGCCTCGCCTCGAAACGACTCTCTGCCGCTGTCTCGCCGACAATGCGCCAGGTGCGGACCGGCTTTGCGAAGCCCTTTAGCTCCCCGCGACCGAGATTGACCATATCGAATAGACCGGCCACCAGTCGTTGCGTGCCGTCAGCTACAACAACGCTGCCCGGCTCGGCGAGCGCTTGCAGCCTCGCAGCCAGGTTAGGCGTGTCGCCCACAACGGCCTCCTCCTTTGCCGATCCTTCGCCAACGAGATCGCCGACAACGACCAGTCCCGTCGCGATGCCAATGCGGGCAGCCAGCGGTTCGCCTCCCGGCGCTGTAAGTCGGGCCGTTGCTGCGGCGGCGGCCATGCCCGAGCGAACCGCTCGTTCGGCATCGTCCTCGTGCGCCTGCGGCCAACCGAAATAGGCCAGCACCCCATCGCCCATGAGCTTGGCTACTCGCCCTTCGTAACGGGAGATCTCTTCCGACACTGCGATCTGATAAGCGCGAATAACCTCCCGCATGTCCTCCGGGTCGAGACGCTGCGACAACTCGGTCGAGCTGACGAGGTCCACGAACATGACTGTTAATTGGCGCCGTTCGGCGTGCGGTGGCCGCGCGTCACCATGCTCGGGCGACCTTGCCGGCGCACTCCCGCGGTCGCGCGAGGATGCTTTGATCAGTAACGGGCCGGATGTGTCTCCGAATGAAGCCACAGCGGCAAGCAGCCGGCGCCGGTGACCGACCGATGTGATCCCGAGTGCTATCAGATCCTCCGCCGTTAGCTGAGGAAGCATCTCGGATTCAATGTCATTGTCGCGGAAGACCGGAGCGTATCGCTCCAGTCCCAGGCTACTCAGCCATGCCGCGATGTCCACGTCCTTCTCCCAACCAAGCACTAAGGGTGCTGTGTGGAACCATATCCCAAATTGGAAGGGGAGTCGTCACACCCTCGGGAACCAGGCGAATGTCAGTTACGGGTCCCCGGACATCATGCCGTCTGAGCTGTCTGTCTGTTTTCGGGAAACGACCCAGGAGGCCTCAATGTCGGATATTGCTGAAGGGTTTCGGGTGCCGTCAGGCGTACGAAAGTCTCTGATGCAGGAACCCGCGGGCCGCAGGCGGTGAGCTATGGGGATTTGTGTTTCGGGGTGTG